>CAZEQF010000023.1:0-20774 GCA_964514315.1 uncultured Singulisphaera sp.
AGGGCTCGCGAACCCCGCGTTCGCGACGACGGCGATGTCGCCATCGAGCACGCCCCCGGTGATGCCCAACTTCCAGCTCACGTATCGCCTCGGCGCGAACAGCGCGTTCCACGCGACCTACGGCGCAGGCTGCTACGACCGCAAGCAGACGTTCTACGAAGGCTTCCTCGCGTCGGGCGCAGCGGGCGGATCCACCATCGACCTCGCGCCCGGCAACCTCGCATTCCACAAGGTCGGCAGCCGCTACTTCGTCGAGGCGGGCACGACCACGTTCCCGCGCAACGGCATCGTCCCGGGTTCCACTTCGCATTACCGGCTCAACCATCCCGCGACGCCGACGCACGTGAACACGGGCAACCCAGCGACGACGCTGTGGGGCGATTGGGACGACGCGACGTCGGATGCGTATCCGCTGCCGTTCGCGTTCCCGTTCCCCGGTGACGGCGGCGCGCCTGCGACGCATCTCGTCATCGGCAGCAACGGCGCGATCTGGCTCCGCAATGCGCAGCCGGTGACTTCGCGCTTCCTGTCCGACTACGACGGCTGGCTGCAAGGGCCGCCTTCGTTCGCGGTGGCCTATTGCGACCTCTATCCCGCCGACCGGCACAACCTGTTCGGCGGCACGGGCGACATCTACGCGGACACCGACGGTTCGACCTACGTGACGATCTCTTGGGTCGGCGTGACGGAGTATCCGACGGGCGCTGCAACTGGCACAGGCAACAACTTCCAGATCACGCTGAAGCCGAACGGCCACGTCGAGTTCACCTATGGCCGCATCCGCCACGGGATCTCCGACCTTCTCGTCGGCTTCACGCCCGGCAACAACGCTGGCGATCCAGGCCAAGGCGCCACGCCGCGTCGTGCGCCGGATCTGCGCACTGCGATCAGCACCGGCGGCTTCTTCGCGGGCGATGGCGCCAAGCCGGCCACGTTGCGACTGAGCAATCGGCCGAAGGTCGGTGCGCCGCTCGTGTTCGAGACCACAGGCCTCGACGCTTCGGCTGCAATCAACATCACGCTCGTGAGCGCCGCACGCGCACCGGGCATCGACCTGCGAGCGCTCGGCATGCCGGGCTGCAGCGCCAATGTCGCGTTGCCAGAGGTGGCGTCGCATGCGCAGCTCGTCGCTGGCGCTGCAGTGACCTGGACCGCACTGGCCGCGACGCCGCTCGCATTCGCGGGCTTCGACCTCTACGCGCAATCGGTGCAACTCTGCACCGGACAGCCGGCGTCCTACAACGCAGCGAACGTGCTCGTGTCGAACGGCGCGTGCATGCGGTTCGACCGCAACTGAGACAACGCAGCGCATTCCGGGCGCGTGACCGGGAAATGGGCGAGCAGCGCGCCGAATGACACGGCACGCGATTCGCACCCTGGCCCCCGGCCCCCCCCCGCTCCCGCCAATGCTGCTCATCCGTTCCCACATCGCGTGCGTCCTCCTCGCGCTCGCGTTCGTCGCGCAACTCCCGGCGCAATCGAACGAACGCATCGCGCTGCGCTACGCGACCTTCGACCCGCTGTCCGGCGAACCGGAAATCCCCGATTTGCTGCGCGCAGGAAGTAGGAACTGCCTGTTCGTCGTGCAGTTTGCGGACAAGCCGGACGAGCGCATGCGCGCTGCATTGCGCGGATTGGGCGGCGACGTGGTCGGCTTCCTTCCGCATCGCGCGCACCTCGTGCGCATGAGCGCAACCACTGCCGCACAGGCTGCGGCCCTTCCGGGAGTGCGTTGGGTCGGCGCCTACCACCCCGCATACCGCATCGATGCGTCCTTGCTCGACGCGCTCGTCCAGAACGGCGGCGCCAGGCCGTGCAACCTCGTGCTCGTCGACAAGCGCAAGGACAAGGTTGCGCTGCTCGCCAAGCTGCGCGCCGCGGGCGTCGAAGTGCTGCACGAACAGCCCGGCAGCCTGCTCGTCGAAGTGAAGCTCGACGCGCGGCAACTCGTCGAGGTCGCGAACTTCGACGAAGTCGCGTGGATCGACGAGTCGACGCCGATCGGCATCGACATGGACAACGCGCGCATCCAGGGCGGCGCGAACCACATCGAGGCGGCGGCTGGCTATCTCGGCCAAGGCGTGCGCGGCCACATCTACGAAGGCATCCAGGACACGCACCCGGACTTCACCACGACGCCGATCCCCGTGCTCAGCTGCAACGCCGCGGACAACCACGGACATGCGACGGGCGGCATCGTGTTCGGCAACGGCACGAGCCACCCAGGCTCGCGCGGCATGGCGCCGATGGCTGTGCCCTACTACACGAACTACGTCTGCGTGAATGCAGGCGTCTCGCGGTGGCAGGTCGTCGAGCAACTCGTGCAGACGCACGAAGTGTCGTTCACGACGGCTTCGTGGGGCAATGCGCTCACGACGTCCTACACGTCCGTCACGGCCGACGCCGACGACATCGTCTTCGACCACGGCATCGTCTGGACCCAGAGCCAGAGCAACAACGGCGACCGCCAGTCGCGGCCGCAGGCTTGGGCCAAGAACGTGACCTCGGTCGGCGGCGTCCGCCACTACGACAACGCGGACCCAGGCGACGATTCGTGGGCCGGCGGCGCGAGCATCGGCCCCGCAGCGGACGGCCGCATCAAGCCGGACCTCTGCTCGTTCTACGACGCGGTGCGGACTTCGGATCGCACGGGCCTCGACGGCTACGACCCGAGCGACAGCACGGCAACGTTCGGCGGCACGTCGGCGGCGACGCCGATCGTCGCGGGCCACAACGCGCTCGCGATCCAGATGTTCACCGACGGGCTGTTCGGACCGGTGCGCGTCCCCGGCGGCACGCGCTTCCAGAACCGCCCCAACTTCACGACGCTGAAGGCCCTTCAGGTCGCGTGCGCGAGCCAATACGCGTTCGCGTCGAGCAGCACGAACAACCGGCGCGAGCACCAAGGCTGGGGCCACCCGAGCCTGAGCGCGATGTGGAACGACCGCGCGTCGATCCACGTGGTCGACGAGACGAAGCCGCTGCAGCAGGGCGAGGTCGTTCGCTACCGCATGCAGGTCGCGCCGGGCCGCAGCGAGTTGAAGGTCGCGATGACGTTCGCGGATCCTGCGGCCAACCCGGCTGCGGCGCTCACGCGCGTCAACGACCTCACGCTGCGCGCGATCGCGCCGGACGGCACGGTCTACTGGGGCAACCACGGACTGCGGACCGGGACGGCTTCGGTCGGCGGCGGCGCAGCGGATTCGATCGACACGATGGAATGCGTGTTCGTGCCGCAGCCGATCGCCGGCACCTGGAGCATCGACGTCATCGCCGACCTCGTCGTCGCCGACACGCACGCGGCCACGGCGGCGATGGATGCGGACTTCGGCCTCGTGGTGCGCGGCGCGACGTTCGCGGGCCTCGGCTCGCCGGGCTCAGCGACGGCCTACGGCGCGAGCTGCACCGGTTCGAAGCCCGGCGCCCCGCAGGCGTGCGTGATCCGCAACGACACGACCGCGAAGACCAGCGTCGCGCTGCGCGCGGCCGCGACCTATGCGTTCGAGGTGACCGCTCCGGTCGCGCTCGAGATCGTCGGCTTCGAAGTGTTCGCGAACTCGACCACCGGCAGCCCGCTGACGGTCCCCGCACATGTCTTCGCGCTCGATGCCACGGGCATTCCGAGCATCCCGCTCGCGACCGGTTCGATCACGATCGGAACGGCGCCGGGCTGGACGACTGCCCATGTGTCGACCGCCGCAGTTGCAGCCGGTTCGACGTTCTGCGTGGGATTCGACACCGGCGCCGTGCCGCCCTCCGCGTTCGAGGCGACCACCGGCGGAGTCGACGTCGCCTACCACCGCTTCGAGAACGGCGTGTGGGGCCTTCGCACCACGGGCCGCTTCGAATGGTCGATCCGCGTGTTGTGCCGGCCCACGACGACGCTGTCGCCGATGCTGCAGGCCACTGGCGTGATGGACGCAGGCCACAGCTACGAGCTGACGATGACGGACGCACTGCCGCTGACGTTCGGCGGCATCGCGATCGGCATCTCGAACACGTCGATGAACGGCATCCCGCTGCCGCTGCCGCTCGACGTGGTCGGCGCCGTGGGTTGCACGATCCTCTCGGACCAGCTCGTGGTCGGGACCGGCTTCGTCGACGGCGTGGGCTCGTTCCGCATGCCGGTGTCGATCCCGAACAGCCCCTACTTCGTCGGCTGGCGCATCTACCACCAGGGCGTGGTCATCGATCCGACGGCCAACGCGTTCGGCTACGTGCTCACGCACGGCATCGCGGTGCAGCTCGGCGGCTGATCGCAGAGCGCTGGACGCTTCGCGCGCAAACGAACGCGGCGGGCTGCGTCACCGCAGTCCGCCGCGTTGCTTCTGTCCGTCAGGCTCCGCTCAGCGGACGCGGTTCTTGTGCACCGTCTCGACGCTGAGTTCCTTGCCGCCGCCGTGGCAGATCGTGCAGCCTTCGACATTGCCGCCGCTGTTCGACAGCATGTGCGAGAAGGCGACTCGATCGTCGTGGCAGCTGCCGCAGACCATGCGCCATTCGAGGTGCGGCGCGAGCCGCGACTCGGACGGATGCAGGCGCAGCGTCGGCTCCTTCCACGCGGTGTTGGTCGCTCCGTGGCAGGCCGCGCAGTTGGCGGTCGCGCCGGTGAACGACGGGAACCCCACGTGCTCGTAGGTGTGGACGCTGCCGCTGTTGCCGGCGACGACATAGTCGGCGCCCGCGTCGAGTTCGTGGCCGCGGTGGATCTTGTGGATCATCTCGCGGAACTCGATCGACACACCCGGCGTGCGCGGGCTGTTGAGCGCCGCCGTCTTGAAGATCGGCCAGTCCTCCGCGCCCGAGTTGCCGTGGCAGAGCATGCAGTTGTCGTAGCCGCGACGGTGCGAGCCGTGGAACTGCAGGTCGCGGTGGCACGAGTAGCAGTTCTGCTCCGAGCTGATGCGAGCATTGGTCTCCAGCGCGCCGGCAGTGCCGAGACGGAAGGCCTTCACCGTGTTGCCGCTCGAGCCTTCGGTGTAGGTCGTGATCTGCGGCGTCGTGCCGGGCACCGTGACGTCGAACGCCACTTCGCCGTAGACGCCGATGTTGTAGGTGCCCGCGACAACGCCGAAGCCCGTCCACTCGCCGATCTTGGCGTCGAGCTGCGGATCCGCAGGGTTGGCCGACGGGCTGTTGTTGATCGCGCCGCGGTAGACGCTCGGGAGCACGAAGTCCGTCGTGTAGGTCACGAGGACGTTGCCCGTGGGAGCTGCCGCAAACGTGATCACGCCGGTCACCGCGTCGAGCGTCGTGCCCACCGCGACCACAGGCGTCACCTTGGCGATCGCTGCGCCGGCCGCGTGCGGCTTGGCGAGGCGGATCGCCGGCGAGTCATTGGGCGCCGCGAACCACAGACGGTTGCCGTCGATGTTGCGGACCTCGAGGTATTCCATCGTCGCGAGGCCTTCGTCGATCACGACGATGTTGCCGATCGCGAGCGACAGCGCCGCAGCGTTGCTGACATCGACGAAGTTCTGGTAGGCGGGCACCGCGGCGGACAGCACGACAGAAGAGGCCGAGCCCGTGGCAACCGTGTAGACCGTCGTCGCGCCAGGCGTGCCGAACTGCGTCGGGAAGTGCGGCGCGCGCGCCGTCGTGAACGTCAACGCGCTGATCGGAGTCGCGATCTCGTAGGGGATCTTCTCCTTCAGCGTGAACGTGTGCACCGGGCCGGCGCCGAGGATCGTCGTCGGCGCGGGCGTCGTCGACGATGCGACCACGTAGCTGCCGAAGTAGAGCGAGTTCGGGTTCTGCACCGGACCGCTGATCACGATCTCCATGCGCTTGATCGCGGAAGCAGCGACGGTCTCGCCGAGGCCGTTCACGATCTCCACCGCAACCGCGACCTTCTCGCCGGCTTCGAGCAGGCCATTGCCGGCGACTGCTTCGCCGACGGACTGCACGTTGAACTTGAGGCCGCGCTCGCCGGCTCCGGCGCCCCACAGCGGCGGCGTGTTGGAGTCGAGCAGCGGATGCGTGTGCGCCTTGCGCACGTTGATCGCGGAGTTCGGATTGGTCGGCGCTTCGCCGTGGCAATCCGTGCACGTCGCGTCGGACAGGCCCGCAGGCATCGTCATGCCGTTGCTGACGTAGGGCTTGCTCGGGTCCCAGTCGTCGTGGCACGCGATGCACGCGCGCGTCTTGATCGCGTTCGTGAAGATCGCGTCGCCTTGCGCAGGGGCCGCCAACGGACCGGCGCCGTCCGGGTCACCGTGGCACGCGACGCAGTTCGTCGGGCCGGAGAGGATCGCGCCTTCGATCGCCTTGTTCGCCGTGCTCAACGCGTTGTAGCCGACGTCGCGCGGCATGCCCTGCGCGAGGTGCGGCCACTGCGGGAATGCGACTTCGGAGAAGTCGAATTCGCCGCGCGAACGCACGATCACGTACGGAGTGCCCGTGCCGTAGACCGGGTTGCCGTTGTTGTCGACGGTCTTGCCGTTGACGCTCGGCAGGTGCGCGCCCGAGTGGATCTTGTGGATCATCGTCTGGAACGAGATCGACAAGCCGAGGGTCTCGCCGGCGACTGCGTTGGGGTTGTTGAGGTCCTCTGCGCCGTTCGTGTGGCACAGCACGCACATCGCGACGCCGTAGCGGTTGTCGCCGTGCGCGCGCAACGTCGTGTGGCAGTTCTGGCAGTTCTGGTCGGTGACGAGCTGCGAGCGCGTCAGCGACGACGCCGAGCCGAGCAGCACGTCCTTCGTCACGCTCGACGCGTCGCGGAACACATCCGTGCCGATCGTGATGTCACGACGCACGGAGATGCCGAACGTGTAGGTGCCCGAAGGCAGATCCTGGCCGGCGAGCGTTCCCGAGTCGTACGGGATCGTGTTCGCCTGGTTGATCTGGTTGGGAACCGTCGCCGGAATCGCGTCCGGGAACGTGAAGGTCCACGAGCCGTCGGTGTTCTGGACCGAGTTGTTCGCGAGGTTCGAGTACTGCTTGATG
Source organism: uncultured Singulisphaera sp. (assembly GCA_964514315.1). Lineage (GTDB taxonomy): Bacteria > Planctomycetota > UBA1135 > UBA1135 > UBA2386 > SXPK01. The sequence continues at coordinate 6,949 of CAZEQF010000023.1, forward strand.
AGCTGGTAGTTCGAGCTCGGGCCTGCGAACAGCAGCTCTTGCAGCGCCCAGCGCGACGACGGGATCGGTTGCCCAGGCGCGGTGCTCGCCGCGCCTTCGCGCACGAGGAACGTCACCTTCGGCTTGTCGCCGGCGCGCAGGTTGCCGTTGGGTCCGGTGCCGCCGTCGACGCGGACGATCGACAACGAGACGCCAGGCAGCGGCTGCGTCGTCGACCCGGTGGTCGGCGTCGGCGTGATCACAGCTCCAGCGGGCGCGGGATCGTCGTTGTTGTCGGAGCAGGAACTCCAGGCAAGGACGCCGAGCAAACCGAGCGACCAGACGGCGGCTCGAACTGCTGCGCGCTCACGGACGGGGGATTTCATCGCAAACCTCACTGCCTCGCAGGCATCAATGACAACGGGATGACAGAAGTGCGAGGACATAAGCAGATGCACGACACGCCGCTTGCTGGGGCAAGGTGCGAAGGCTCGACCGAATCAGAGACCGTAGCGATGCGATCGGCTGCAAAGGGCTATGGCGGCGCCGAAGCACTGGGCCCAAGTTCGGGCTCCAATTGCTGGATTCGGCCTCGAACTCGCGATGCATCAGGCGGGACCAGATTCGAGGTCCACCACACGCGCACGCGCGTCACGGCGGAAGCGAATGCGCCCGTGCGACACCTCGACAACGACTCGGCGCGCGATCGAACTTCGTCGCTACGGGAAGACGACGCGCGCTTCTTGACCCTTTCGGATCTCCACCTGCTTCGTGACGTCGAGATCCTCGCCCTGCAATCGCACCGAATAGCGACCTTCGGGCAGAGCCTCGGCCGCGTAGCACGGCAGCGCCCAGTAGTCGATCGGCGGCACCATGTCGTTGGGGTCGAACTGCGCGCCTGGGGCCGGCGCCATCCCCTTGTTCCAGTTCACTGCGCGCACCCGATCCTGCGCATCGAGCAACTGCAGGCGCGCGCCCGACAGGCCCCTCGGCTTGTCCACTCCATCGCGCCATGCAGCCAGCAGCGTGCCGCCAGAAGGGTGCGTCAGGTCTGCCTCGACACGCCGGTCGTCTCCGATCTTGGCTTCGACCTGCGCAGGCAGGAACGCGCGCGACAACCCGTCCTTGCCGATGGGCGTCACGTGGAAGCGGCACCAGCCCGACACGGGCAACTCGAGGACGTGCACGCCGTTCCGCGCTTCGACCTCGCGAGTCCAGATCCGCTGCCATTCGCGTCGCGACTCTGCGTCCACCGGCTGGAACTCGCACCGGACGGACACGCGATCCACAGGCGCGCCGAACTCGTCCTTGCAACGCAGCGTGATGCGCGCGACCTCGAACTGCGCCCGCATCTCGACGGTGACGGACCGGAACTGCGTGCCGCGAAGCGCAATGTCCACCGGCAACGATTGACGGCATCCGTCCGCGTCCACGACGACCGCCGCGTCCACGTCGACGGGAACGCGAATGCGCGCCACCCGCCCTTCCGAGATGCCGTTCGGTTCGATGCCGACCGCCATGCCGCTCGCCTTCCAGCGGAACGACTCGACGGGCACGTCCTCGGTCGAGCCTTCGGGCCGCGTCACGGCGCGGAGCTCCACGGTGCCGAACACCGTGTTGCGCAGTTCGCGCGCAGTTTCGGCCGAGGCCGCCTTGCCGTCCTCCGTGGCCGCACGCACGTCGGCGCCAGCGACTTCGGCGGCGGCAGGCTGGGTCTCGCGCGGGGCCGCGACCGCAGGCTCGGTGCGTTCCGGCGCGGGCGGCGCAGCTTCTTCGTCGCTGCCCCAGAAGAACAACGCCGCCAACACGCCGATGGCGAGCACGACGGTCGCGGCGACTCGGCCAAGGGCTGCGGATCTCGGTTCGGAGGCAGGTGCTGTCACCCTTCCGAGCGTAGGCGAATGCGCAGAACGCGCGAGACCCTGGCCACACGGAGAACGCCACCAGCAGCATCAGCATTCCAGCCCGTGTCGTGAGTCTGCGGCGTGCATTCCTATGCTCGGTGCGCAGGAACTCCCGAATGACCGAACCCACGAACGCTCCCAAGCACGCGCCCGGCACCTTCCTCCGGCTGCATCGTCTGCTCCGATCCAACTGGATCACGTCGTGCGGCGCAGCGCTGATGACGCTCGCGGTCATGGGCGCCACCACCATGGTGGCCCTCCACTCCACGGGCAGCGAAGGCTGGACCGGTCCCTACGCCGGCCTCGTGCTGACGATCGCCGCGCCGGTGGCGTTCGTGCTCGGGCTCCTGCTCGTGCCGTTCGGCCTGCTGGTCTACCGCAAGCAGCTTGCGGCGCGCATCGCCGCGATGACGGACCGGCCGATGTATCTGGCGCGCGCCATCGTCGCGCTCACGGCGATCAACTTCGCCGCAGTCGGCACCGCCGGCTACGCGGGCGTGCACTACATGAGTTCGACGCAGTTCTGCGGCACGACCTGCCATGCCGCGATGGACGCCGAATACACGGCCTACCAGGACTCGCCGCACAACCGCGTCGGCTGCGTGAAGTGCCACGTCGCGCCGACGGCGCAGGGCTTCGTCGAGTCGAAGATCAACGGCTCGCGCCAACTGCTGACGTTCTTGACCGACACGTGGCACAAGCCGATCCCGACGCCGGTGCACAACCTCGTGCCCGCGGAGCAGACGTGCGAGTCATGCCACTGGCCGGAGAAGTACCTCGGCACGAAGCTGCTCGTGAAGCCGCACTTCCGCGAAGACGAGAAGGTCAGCGGCTTCACCAACGTGCTGCTGATGCGCACGGGCGGCACGCGGCCGGACGGCCAGTCGGTGGGCATCCACTGGCACGTGCACCCGAAGGCCGAAGTCGAATACGTCGCCACCGACGAGAAGCGCATGCACATCCCGTGGGTGCGCGTCGTCAAGCCGGACGGCACGAAGGAAGTGTTCGCGGCGAAGGGCTTCGAGCACGCGACGCAACCGGGCGGCGAGCTGCGCGAGATGGACTGCAACGACTGCCACAACCGCTCGGCGCACGACTTCCAGCAACCTGGGCCGGCGATCGACACGCTCATCGCCAACGGACTGATCTCGCGTCGGCTGCCGTTCCTCAAGAAGCACGCGCTCGAAGCGCTGCAAGGCGACCACACGCGCGAGTCGGCGGCAGAAGGCATCCGCCTCCACATGCAGCAGGCCTACGCGAAGTTCGTCAACGATCCCGCGCTCGCGCGCGAACTCGACTCCGCGATCGAACGACTCGTCGCGCTGTGGATGCGCAACGTCTATCCAGACCGCAAGCTCGGCTGGGGCGCGTATCCATCGCTGTCCAACCACGACGGCTGCTTCCGTTGCCACGACGGCGAGCACAAGAACGAAGCCGGCCGCGCGATCAGCAAGGACTGCTCGATCTGCCACGTCGTGTTGAGCGAGAACGAGGAGAACCCCGCGGTCCTCGAGACCTTCGGCATGGGCCGCTGAGGCGATGGCGCATTCCTCCACCACCGACGCGCAACGGCGAGCAAGCGGGCTGATCGCATGCTCGTGCGCAGTGTTGTTGGGCGGCCCGCTTCTGGCGCAGGGCGGCGGCACGCCTCCGCAAGAGCCGAAGCCCGAGCCCGCGCAGCCACAGCAACAGCAACAGCAACCGCAGCAGCCTGCCGTTCCCGCGCAGCAGCCCGCGCCGGCGACTCCGCCGACACCGCCACCACCTTCCGACGCGGACCGCGCCGCGGATGCGCTGCGCAAAGCCTTCGGACTCAAGAAGGGGCCGACCCCGGGCGACCCCAATGCGCCGAAGCCGGCGACGGCGACACAGCAACCGGACGCAAACGCGCCCAAAGCCGCGCAGGGTCCCGAAGCCGCCGCGCAAGACCCGCAGAAGCCGCCGCAGGATCCGAGCGAACAGGCCGCAGACTCGCTGCGCGACTTGATGCCCAAGGCCGTGCGCCCACAGGACGCAGAGCCGACGCCGCTGCCCGAGCCGCAACCCGCGCCGCGCGAGGCGGACCTCGCTGCAGCAGAACGCGCATCGCAGCCGTCGTATCCCGTTCACGGCAGCATCGGCACGCGACTGCGCAGCCGCAGCGCCGGCAACGGCGACGACGACCTCGACCTCGGCGCGACGCTGCAAGTCAACGCAGGCGACAAGAAGCGACACGCCACCACCGCGCACTTCGCGGGCCGCGCGTTCGCCGACCTCGACAACTTCCAGCGCGACAGCAGCTTCAACGGCCTCGACGAGACGATCGACGACGACTTCGGCGGCTACGTCTACGCCGCGCACGCCGACCTGCATCGCATCCCCAACCTCGAAGTCGCGCGCATCGGCCGCCAGTCGATCGTCGACGGACCGCAGTGGCTCGACTTCGACGGCGCAGCAGTCGAGACGAAGCGCTTCACGTCCGCTCGCATCTTCGCCGGCGCCTACGTCGGCGCGCCCGTTCGCTACTGGGAGAGCACGTCGCACGGCGACCGCGCCTACGGCAGTTCGCTCGGCGCGCAGATGTGGGAAGGCGGCCGCGCGCGCTTCGACTGGATGCACATCGACGACGACCTCTATGCAGTCGACGGCACGGACGACCTCGTGTCGCTGCAGGCTTGGCACGCGTTGTCTTCGAACGCCAACCTCTACGGCAAGCACACGTGGCTCGACGGCGATCCGCGCGACCTCGTGCTGCGCGGCCAAGGCTACTTCGAGAAGCTCGGCCTCGACGGGTCGATCACCTACCGCGAACTGCTCTCGACGCAACGCGCGCAGACGACGGACTTCGATCCCTACAGCCCGATCTTCGTGACCTACGCGCCGTACCGTCAGCTCGAACTGCTGGCGACGAAGCAGCTCAGCGAGCGATGGACGCTGGCCGCGGGCTGCGATGTGCGCGAACTTCGCGACGAGAACCTGGAGAGCTCGTTCAACCGCGAGTACTCGCGCCTGTGGATCGGCCCCACGGTCGAGCGCTTGTTCGACAAGGACCTCACGCTGTCCGTGCAGGCCGAGAACTGGGAGTCGTCGGGCGGCGACTACTCGACGTTCAGCGGCGACCTTCGTTGGCGCGCGACGCCGCTCACGACCGCGACGGTCGGCACGAGCTACGCGCGCTTCGCGTATGACGCCTTCGCCGCAGAGGAGCGCGACAACGTGCGCTCCTGGTATGTGCGCCTGCAGCATCGCCCGCGGCCGTCGCTGCGCGTCGAGAGCACGCTGGCCCACGAAGACAACGACTACGACTCGTACGTGCACTTCCGGATCGGGACGACATGGACTTTCTGAACCCACCTGCTGCGCCCCGCTCCCGCCGAATCGGCGCATGGCTCGCCGCCACCGCCGCCACTCTCGCCGTCGTGCTCGCGTCGTGCCTCGGAGGTTCGCTGCCGCGCGCGGCCTCGTTCCCGCACGACGTGCACGTGCAGGAGAAAGGACTGCAGTGCCAGTTCTGCCACCTCACGGCGAGGACCGCGGACCTGCCCAGCATGCCGCCGCCCGAACTGTGCGCGCCGTGCCACGACCCGAAGACCGGCGATCCGAAGGTGCGCGAGAACAGCGCACCGGACGCGACGTTCGCGCAGTGGACGAACCGCTGGTTCGCGGAAGGCGGCCTGTTCCGGCGGTCTTCGACGGGACAGTTGCCGAACGACGTCGTGTTCCGCCACTCGGACCACACCGGCAAATCGCAGCTGCCGTGCACGCAGTGCCACGTCGACATTGCGAGCGAACGCGAAGTGCCCGTGTCGATGCCGGACTGGAAGCGTGCGTGCATGGAGTGCCACGAGCAACGCGGCCTCGACAACCGCGACTGCAGCAAGTGCCACCAACGCATCACGCAGGAAACGCCGCCGCCGAGCCACTTCCACGCATGGGACGTGCGCCATGGCGACATCGTCCGCAGCGGCGACGACAGCAGCCCGAATCGCTGCGAGCTGTGCCACGACGAACAGAGCAGCTGCACGGCGTGCCACCAGAACAACCCGCCGCGGAACCACGACAACATGTTCCGCACGCGCACGCACGGCTTCCTCGCGTCGATCGACCGCAGCCGCTGCTACACGTGCCACCGCACCGACAGCTGCGACGAGTGCCATCAGGTGACGTTGCCGGTCTCGCACCGACCGGGCTTCGGCAACAACCAGCAACGGCACTGCAACTCGTGCCACTTCCCGATCCAGGACTCGGGCTGCGTCGTCTGCCATCCAGGGACGCCGAGCCACAACGACGCCGAGGACCTGCCGTCCAACCACCAACCGTCGTGGAACTGCAGGCAGTGCCACGGCCCAGGCCGCGACGAAGACCTGCCCCACCCTGACGGAGGGCACCAATGCACGCAATGCCATCGTTGAGCCGCACGCTGCGCGCACTCGCGCTGCTGCCGTTGCTGTTCGCCGCCTGTGGCGACGACACGACCTACATCACGACGCCGACGGATCCCGGCCTCGGAACGGACGATTCGCTGCCGGGCGTCGTGATCGCGATCGAATCGGTGGAAGGCGGTTCGCAGCCGTCGGGGAATGCGCAACCGGGCGACCATCTCGCGATCACGTTCACGCTGCGCGACGACGCAGGCAACGCGCTCGATCTCGCGAACTTCGCCGCGGGCCAGGCGATGGTCTCGGGGCCCACGTTCGACTACCAGCGCGTGATCGCGGCGGAGACCGACGTGCTCGCGCGCAGCGTTGCGCTCGGCGGCGGCCGCTATCGCTTCGCGTTCGCGCAGCCGGTCCCCTCGACCTACTTGCCGCCGCTCAACGACACGTCGTCGATCACCGCGGGCGAACGCACCGGCGAAGCGCTGCTCGGCGGCGCCTACACCATAGGCTTGTCGCTGCGCGCCGAGTACGAGATCGACGGCAACACCTACACAGACCTCGGCAGCGCCACGCGCGACTTCTTGCTCGGCAGCGCGACGCAACTCACCGCGCGCGCGGTCGTGGACACGCAGAACTGCGCGCAGTGCCACGGCGAACTGTCGGCGCACGGGCTCTTCCGCGGCGACGTCACGCAGTGCCTCTTGTGCCACACCGCTGGCGCCGAGGACCGCAGCGGACTCGGCCGATCGGTCGACTTCCGCGTGATGATCCACAAGATCCACGCGGGCAAGACGCTGCCGTCCGTGCAAGGCGTGACGACGGACACGAACGGCGTCCGCGACTACACCGCGACACCGGTCCCCTACCAGCTGCTCGGCGAAACGCTGCACGACTGGTCGGACGCGCACTTCCCCGTGTGGCCGTCGATGTCGATCGGCATGCCGCGCGACACCGAGTACGGCTCGATCGGCAGCACCGCGCAGCAGAAGGAGAACGTGATCCTCACGGGCCCGGTCGCGTGCGCGTCGTGCCACGGCGATCCCGACGGCGACGGCCCGCTGGGCGCGCCGGCGCAAGGCACGCTGATCGAAGGCCAGCTCACGCGCGCTGCGTGCGCGTCGTGCCACGACGACTGGATCCCCGAGCGCCCCTACGTCGCGAACGGCCAGCCGATGCCGCCGCAGCTCGAGGACGGCTCGTGCATCGTGTGCCACGATCCGTCGAGCCCGACCCTCGGCGTCGCGGGAGCGCACACGCACCCGCTCACGGACCCGACGTTCGACACGGGCATCGTCGTCGCGATCACGGCAGTCGCGGACGAAGGCGGCGACGCGGACGGAGCATTCGACGCAGGCGAGTTCGTGCGCGTGGACTTCACCGTCAGCGACGACGCAGGCAATCCGATCGCGCCCGCGTCGCTGGCGCGCATCGAAACTGTCCTCGGCGGACCGTCGGAGAACCCAAACCTGCTGCACCTGATCCGCATCCCGACTTCGACCGTCGGCGCGGGACCCTCGCTGTCGACGCGACTGCCGGAGCAACTCGCGCTCGAACACGTCGGCGCGTCGACTGCGGCGCTGGAGTCGTTCACCACCGCGAGGCAGAACCACCGCAACGCGACGGGCGCGTTGACCTACGTGTTCGTCGAGACCGCCTCGGGCGCATCGACCACGCTCGCTGTCGCGGCGCGCGAAGGGCAGAACGTGCTCGACCTCGCGGATGCGAGCGCGTTCGCGGCAGGCGACGTGCTGCGCATCGACACAGGCGCCGACCGTGAATGGGCGCAAGTGCGTCGCATCGACGGCAACCGCGCATTCTTGTCGTCGCGCAACAACCCGACCTACGGCAGCGGCAGCGCAGCCCGACCGATCACCTCGGGCTTGCGACGCGCGCACGCGCTCGGCGCAACCGCGACGAAGGCCACGCTGACGGAGATCCCGTCGACGTCGTGGTCGCTCACGACCACGACGGGCGCGATCGCCGAGACCGTCGAGTTCGGGACGGGCGAAGTGCTCGTCTCCTACACGGCGGACTACGTCGTCCCCGCGACGTTTCCCGGCGCGCTCAACGAGTCGCCGGACCTCGACGAGAGCCACGGTGACTGGACCGGACTGCCAGTCGTCGACGGCACCTATCTCTTGCGCGTCACGGCGACGCGCAGCCTGACGAAGAACGTGCTCGGCACGAACACGAGCTACACCGCCGCGTCGCAGGCAACGAGCGCCACGCTGCTGTTCGGCAACGCGTCGACCGTGTTGGTGCCTGCGCGCATCGACAACGTGAGCGCGTGCGCGAAGTGCCACACAGACTTGCAGTTCCACGGCGGATCGCGTCGCGGCATCGACGGGTGCTTCGGCTGCCACTCGCTCGCGGGCGCGGAGGACGCGCCGCGCTACGTCTATCCGTCCGCGGCGGCGACCGACGGGACGACGATCGACTTCCGCGGCATGCTGCACTCGATCCACCACGGCGTGAACCTCGACGCCGGAGCTTCGTACGAAGTCGTTGGATTCGGCGGCACGTCGACCACCTACGAGCACATCGCCTACCCGCGCACGCCCGGCGGCACGAAGGACTGCGCGTCCTGCCACGGCGACTCGAACACATCGTGGCGCGTTCCTGCTTCGCGCACGCACCAGGCCGGAACGGTCGAAGCGCGCGTGTGGCGTGCAGCGTGCACGTCGTGCCACGACTCGTCCGCCGCGCGCTCGCACGTCGACTCCAACACAAGCGTGTCGGGCGCCGAGTCGTGCGCCGTGTGCCACGGCGAGGACGACCCGGCCAGCGTGCTACGCGCGCACCGCGTCCGCTGAGCGACGCAACGCGGCGTGCGCGAGCCACAACGCGAACGCCGCCGCGAGGAACCACGGGAACCGCTCCGGCGGCGCAAGCTCGCCGCGCGACGAGCGCGACGCCCGCAGGCCATCGGCGATCGCGCTGTTGCGCAGCGCGAGCAGCGCATCGACACCGCCACCGTCGACGATCGCGCACTCCCCCAGAGCCGCGCGCGCGAGCGAAGCGAGCGCGGCACGGTCGGGCGCGGTCTCCACGAACGCGCCGCCTTGGTCGCGCAGGTAGTCCTCGCGTCCTTCCTCGGCGACGGGAACGCGCGCGCCGCGTTCGCCGCCGATCGCCACGCAGTGCACCGCGATGCCGCGGCTCGCGAGTCGCTGGGCCGCGGCAAGGCCGCGCGCGTCCGGGTCGTCGCCGTCCGTGAGCAGCACGACTGCACCGCCGTCGACTCCGACCAACGCAAGCGCGGCTGCATCGAGCGCGGCGCCGAGGTCCGTTCCACCCTTCTCGACGTCGAGCTCGTCCGCGACGTCGGCGATCTGCGCGAGCGTCGGCAGGTCGTTCGTCAGCGGCACGCGCAGCGACGCGCTGCCGGCGAACAACACCAGCGCGGCCCGATCGCCGACGGACTCCGCGCAGTAGCGACGCACCAGGGCACGAGCCTTCGTCGCGCGATCCGGCGACACGTCGCGCGCGCGCATCGACCGCGACACATCGAGGCAGAGCACGAGGTCCGCGCCGCTCGCTCCGACGCGCTCCACCGGATCCCCCCACTGCGGGCGTGCGGCGGCCAATGCGAGCAGCAACAACGCGGCTGTCGCAGCCATCCTTGCCGTCGCTTCGCGACGCGCATCGCGACGCGGCGGCGCGAGCCGATCCCGTCGCGGCCCGATCCACGCCTCGGCGACGTCCGGCGCACGACGAGCGCGCGCGCGGTCGAATGCGTGCCACAGCGGCGCAACGGCCATCGCGAGCAACCAGGACGGATCGGCGAACGTCAGCGCGATCACGGCACGACCTCCAGGCCGACGCGACGCAACGTTGCCGCGGCAAGCCAGAGCACCATCGCCACGACGACGAACGGGGCGAACCGCTCTTCGAGCGAAGCGATCGACTCCTCCATCGGCGAACGTTCCAGCGCATCGATCTGCGCGTAGACCTCGGCGAGCGCGCGCGCGTCGCCCACGCGGAAGAACGCGCCGCCGGTGCGCTGCGCCAACTGCTCGACTTGCGAAGTGTCGAGTTCGCCTGTGGCGCCCTTCGCCGGGCCGCCGACCACGAGCGCGTGCACGCGCACGCCGTGCCGCAGCGCCGCCTGCGCAGCTTGCAACGGCCCGACCTCGCCGGGCGTGCCGCTCGCTGCCACGTTCTCCTCGCCATCCGTCACGAGCACGATCGCCCGCGAAGTCTGCTGCGCCGTCTGCAGCATCTGCACGCAGCGCGCAACGGCCGCGCCGATGCCGGTCGCATCCTCCGGACCGTCGCGTTCGACGAGCGGAACGTCGTCGAGCATGCGCACGAGCGCTTCGTGGTCGCGGGTCGGCGGGCACACCGCGTCGACGTAGCGCGAGAAGCGCACGAGCCCGATGCGATCCTCGTCGCGTCCGGCGACGAACGAAGCCGCGGCCGCCTTCGCGACCTGGAGCCGATCGCGCGTTCCGTCCATGTCGATGGCAGACATCGACGACGACGCATCGAGGCACAGCACGATGTCGACGCCCGTCTTGGTCGAGCCGACCGCGACGCGTTCGACCGGTTGCGCGAGCGCGACGGCAAGGACCGCGAGAGCCGCGAACTCCAGCGCGCACGGCAATCCGACGAGCCGCGTGCGCCAGGTCTTCGGCAACGGCGCTCCGTCGAGCAGCGCGAACGGCTGGAACTTCGCCGCTCGCGGCGTGCGCCGGATGCGCCGAGACCACAGCAACGCAACGACCGGCACTGCGATCGCGAGCAGCAGCCACGGCTCGCGCAATTCGAGCGACGAGGGCAACGACAACGTCACGACGCAGCCTCCACGCACGCGCGTGCCGCGGCGAGCGAACGCGCGCGACCGTCCGGCCCGAGCCGCATGCGCGCGAACTTCACCAGGTCGCAAGGCGACAACGCCACGCCGAACTGCTCCGTCGCGCGCAGCCCGGCATGCGCTGCGAGCGCCACGGCCAGTTCCTCGGTCGTCGACGTCGACGCGCGCATGCGCGACCTTCGCGCAGCCCATTCGCGCAACGCCATCGCGAGCGCAGCCGCGAACTCGACGTCGTCCGCCGCGCGCGACTCGATCGCGGCGATCGCCTCCAACGCTGTCTCGCGCGGATCGCGCGCCGGTGGCGCAACCACAGCGGGGACTGGTGTCGAGACGCGGGCGCGACGCGACGAGCGAAGGCTCCGCGTGAGCAGCCACGCCGCAACGAGCGCGAGCGCAGCAAGCGCAGGTGGCAGCCACGCTGTCCGTTGCCCGGGACGCAACAGCTCCAACGGCTGCTCCACCGCGAGATCGTCGTCGTTCGCGAGCGAGGATCGCACCTCGTGCGTGATCGGCTCGCAGAAGTGCTCCGTGGGCGCGCCACCGGCGACGGGAGCCACGAGCATCCGCAGCGGACCGATCGTCACTTCGCCGCGCACGAAGGCCTGCGCCCGGAACCGACGCGTCTCCTGCACCGATCCGTCGCGCTCCGCGCGTTCGACGGACAGCGGCGCGACGACGAGCGGCGCGAGCGCGCGTTCGTCGAATGCGGACGGCCGCGATCCCGCGCGCCATGCGCGCTCCACGCGCAGCACGAATGGCTGGCCGAACGTGAGGGACTTCGCGGCGCCGCCCGCTTCGCCCTCCACGACGACGGCGATGCGCGCATCGGCCGCCGATGCCGGACCGTTGCCGCCGTCGCACGCAGCGAATCCGGCAGCGAGCGCGACGAGAACCGACGCGCGCATCTTCATCGCTTCGCCCCGCGCATCTGGCGCATGCGGAAGAAGTCGAGGATCGGCTTGCTCACCGCGTCGGCGTCGCGACGCATCGGCACCGCGACGTCGATCACGTCGATTCCGCAGCGCGAGAAGTCGACGTCGAGCTTCGCGCGCCAGTCCGCGACACGGCGGATCCACGCGTCGCGGACGCGCGCGCTGTTCCAGTCCGCGAGCACGGTGCGCTCCGACTCGGGATCACGCAGGCGAACGAGCCCGCGCGCAGGCGGGAACAGGTCCGGCGACGCGATGCGGACGGCGACGAGGTCGTGGCGCAGCGCGCACCGGAACATCGGCTTGCCGACGTCGGCGCCGACGAAGTCCGACACGACGAACACCACCGCGCGCCGCCGCAGCATCCGTGCAGTGAACGCGATCGCCGATTCGAGCCCCGATTCCGTCGCCTTCTCGGACGTCGGTTCGACGTCGTCCTCCGCGAGCAATCCGTCCCGCACGATGCGCAGCGCGTGGCCGCTGCCCTTCTGCGGCGGCACGTACGACAGCACGCCGCGCCTTCCGAAGGTGACGAGGCCGACCTTGTCGTGGTTGCGCACGGCGGCGAATCCCATGCACGCGCAGAGCCGCACCGCCATCTGCCGCGCCGACCACGCGCCGAAGCCGCCGCGCATCGACTGCGAGACGTCGAGCAGGAACACGACCGTCTGCTCGCGCTCGTCGACGAACTTCTTGACGTAGTGCTTGCCGGCCCGCGCCGTGACCTTCCAGTCGATCTGCCGCGGATCGTCGCCTTCTGCGAACTCGCGCACTTCCTCGAACTCGAGGCCCGCGCCGCGGAACACCGACGCGTAGCCGCCCGCCATCACGCTGCGCACGAGCCGATTGCTCTGCACCTCGATGCGCCGAACCTCCGCCAGCACTTCGGCGAGGTCTTCTCGGTCAGGCGTCGTGGTCACGTGCAGGCTCTGCGGTTCGCGGCATCACAGCCGCGTTCGTGGCGGGGTCGGAGGACGGCGGAGGATAGGGACGCGCGGCCGCCGCTCCAGCCTGCTGCAGGAAGGCCACAGTCGGCGAACCGGCGAAGGGACGGGCGGCCCGTCTCGCGATCCGCCGGCGCGGCGGCCGTCGTCAGGATGCCTCGGTTCCCTGTCCGGGAACCACTCCCTCCACCCCGTCGCCGACTGGCTCGGGCGCGGACGCGCGCCGCTCGCGTCACCAGCGATAGCGCACGCGATACGTCACGACTTGCTCGCCGCCGGCGGGCACCTGCACGCGGAACTCGACGGTCTGCGCGTCAGCCTTCACGAAGTCGTGCGACTTCTGCACGACCTCGAAGTTGGACCAGCGATAGAGGTGCTCGACGATGCGCACCTCGACGGCCTCGTTCTCCTTGCGGTTGCGCACGCGGATCTCGAACGCCTCCTCCATCTGCTTGCGACTGTCGTCGTGCTGGTAGTCGACGCGCTTGCGCTCGCCGACGAGATCGAACGCATCGCCGGTGTAGATGCGCAGACGCTCGTCCTTCGCGGTGTGGTCGATGCGGTTCTCGCCTGTGAACTCGATGCGGCCGTCCGTGTCGTCGCGGCGGTAGAAGCGCGTCTTGCCCTTGGGCAACGGCATGCCGAGACCGTTCTCCTTCGTGTTCACGAACTCGCGCATCACCCACACCTTGCCGTTCGACTGCGTCCCGTAGTCGGGCTGGCTGCGGATCATCTCCATGCTCCAGCCGTGCATGTTCTGGATCGCCGCGCCGTCGTAGACGTAGAGCGTTGAAGCCTTCACGCCGGACGCGCGCACGAACTCGACCTGCTTCTGCTCGCGGTTGCGCAACGTCGTGGGCAGCGGCAGCGAGTAGAGGTGGAACTCGTCGAACGCC
>CAZEQF010000024.1:0-20337 GCA_964514315.1 uncultured Singulisphaera sp.
GTGATCCCGTTCGACAACCGCGGCACGTTGTTCTACCGCGAGCAGTGGTTCCACACTTCGGGCGACAGCGACCTCGTCTGATCGCTTCCGTTCGTCATTGCGTGGCGCCCTGCGGAGCTGTGTCGGCGCTCGGCGCTTCCAGGATGGCGTCGGCGCAGATGCTCGCGTGACGGCACCAGCGACCGCGGCAGTGCGCATGCGATCCGTCGCAGTCGGCGGCGCATTGCGCGCCGCAGCCGCCGCTGAAGGCCAGCGCTGCCTCGATCGCCTGCAACGTGATGATCCCGACGAGGCGCAGTTCTCGGGACACGACGTAGGCATCCGTCGCGCAGCGGGCGCGCATGCGCTCCTGCGCGGCGAGCAGCGATGCGTTCGAACAGATCGTCAGGGTGTCCCACTTCATTGCGTTCGCGACGCGGAGTTGGCGGGCACGCGATGCGCTGTCGAACAATCGCATCTTCTGCCACGGTCCGCGCAGTTCGCCGACGAGCCGATGTTCTTCGTCGACGACAGGCGCCCGTTGCAGCCCTTCGCGTTGCAGTTCGTTGATGGCGGTCAGGAGCGGTGTGTCTGCGCGCACCACCAAGGGTGCAGCCTGCGCAATGCGTTCGATGTCCATGGGTGAGTCTCCAGTGAGGATGGAGATTGGCCTTGGAACGTCTCCGCGGGCGGCGGCAAGGGTGCGGCATCCGCCCGCCACGAAGGCGAAGCTGGCCATGGGCTGCATTGGGCGTCCCCGATCCGTCGGCCCGAAAGACCGCAGTCGATCGCGGCCTTCGACGTCAGTGCGCGGACTTCCGCAATGCGCGCACGGCGTCCATCAACGCGTCGACGCGGGGCTCCTTGTGGCGCGCCTTGCCGGCCTCTGCGCCGCGGCTGCGCTCGTGCGCGTCGAGTCGTTGCCAGTCCTGCCACGACACGAAGTCGACATGCGCCGTTCGCAACGAATGCTCGACGTCGTTCTGTGAATCGGGCGCGAGCGTCGCGCCTGCGCCGACGTCGTGCAGCAGCAACTCGACCGTCGCCTTGCTGTCGGGGCTGTTGGTGCCGACGAGGCCCGTGGGGCCGCGTTTCGCCCAGCCGACGACGTAGTGGCCTTTGCGGACGGGGCCGCCGGCTCGATCGAGCACGCGCCCGTCCACGTTCGCGACGATGCCGCGGCGTTCGTCGAATGCGAGGCCGGGCAACGGAACGCCGCGGTAGCCGACTGCCTTGAGCACGAGGTCGACTTCGATCGTGGTGAAGCGATCGATCGGTCGCGCGCGCGGCGTGCCGTCCGCGTCGGGCTCGAGCACCGCGTGCTGCAGCTTCACGGCGCGCACGCGGCCGGCTTCGCCTTCGAACGCGACCGGCGCGACGAGGAACCGGCAGCAGAGGCGCTTCGGCTTGTCTTGCGGGCCGCGCGCCGCGCATTCCTGCAAGAACTTGACGCTGCGCTGCACGCTGCGAGCTTGCGACTCGAGCCACTTCGCCGAGCCCGCGTCGAGCTCCGCGTCCGCTGCGCTGACCGCGACGTCGACATCGGGCAGTTCCGCGATCTCTTCGATCTCCTTCGGCGAGAACGCAGCTTGCGCAGGCCCGCGACGGCCGAGCAGGACCACTTCGCGCACCGAGCTGTTGCGCAACGTCGCGAGCGCGGCTGCGTGCGCGAACGGCGGCAACTCGTCGGCGGCAGCAAGATGCGCGAGACGTCCATCGCGACGTTGCCGTTGCCGACGACGGCGACGCGGCGTGCGCGCTGCAGGTCGAAGGTCCGTTCGCGGAACTCCGGATGCGCGTTGTACCAGCCGACGAACTCCGTCGCGGAATGCACGCCGGCGAGGTCTTCGCCTGGGATCCCGAGCCGGTTGTCGCTCTCGCAGCCGATGGCCCAGACCACCGCGTGGTAGTTGCGTTCGAGCTGTTCGATCGTGAGGTCGCGGCCGACACGCACGTTGCCGAAGAACCGGAAGCGAGGGTCCTCCGCGATCTTGTCGTAGACCTTGCTGACCGACTTGATCTTCTGGTGGTCTGGCGCGACGCCGCCGCGCACGAGGCCGAACGGCGTGGGCAGTCGCTCGAACATGTCGACGCGCACTTCGAGCCCCGGCGTCTTCAGCAGGCTCTCGACGGCGTAGAACGCCGAGGGGCCTGAGCCGACTGTGCAGACGCGTAGTGGAACCTCACCGGTGCCGGGGCGCTGGCTCATTGCCGCATGCTAACCGACTGCTACGGGGCGACAGGCCGCCGGAGTGCGAAGACGTCGATCGGAATGGTCCGGCAGGGCTCGCGCGCAGCGAGTCCCCGCCTCGTCGTCGGCCATTGCGCGGAGCGTGTGGCCGCGGAATCGTGCGCACATGCGATTCCCGCTCGCGGACCTCGAGGAGCAGCTCGCGGACTTCGCGGCCGCGTTCCCTGACGCGGTCGGCGACGCCGCGGGGCGCAGCTTCGTCCGCAAGCCTTCCGTCGGTGTCGCTCACGCCGCAGTTCCGCGCCTCGTGCTGCCCGCATCGGTCGAGCAACCGCTGCCGGGCGAGCCGATCGCGGACTTTCGCGCGCGTGTCGTCTTGGGCCCGCTGCGCCACGTCGTGGTGCTGCTCCAATACGGAGCCATGGCGATGGGCTATTGGGACGGAGCCTCGCTCGTGCGCCACAAGGCCGAGAAGCGTTACGTCGTCCGCGGCAACGGGACCGCGCAGGTGACGCACCTTCGGACCAAGGGCAAGTCGCGCTACGGCTCGCGCCTCAGGCTGCAGAACTGGCAATTGCTGCTCGCGGACGTCAACGAACGGCTCGTCGCGTGGTGGGGCGAGTTGCCGGAGCCGGAGCTCGTGTTCTTGGCGATGAACCCGCGCGCGGCAGCGGCGCTCTGGCAGTCGGATCCTCCGCCGCCGTTTGCGCGCGACGACGGGCGCATTCGCCGCGTGCCGCGGCACGTGCACGTCCCCGACCACGAAGAGCTGCTCGCAGTCGAGCGGTTCCTCTCGTCCGGCGAATTGCTGTTGCCGGAGCGATGACGCGCGCCGCCGGGGCGTGCGCGCGTCGCTGCGCGTTCACTTCACGCGCTTGATGATGTGCCAGCCGAAGGGGCTCGCGTTCGCGTCCCACGGCGCGACGCCGATCTCCCCGACCTTGAGGCGGAAGCCGACGTCGCCGAAGGCCTTCACCATCTGCGCGCGCGTGGCCTTCGTCATCGGATACTCGCCGGGGCCGGTGTCGTTGCTGTGCGCTGCCATCAGTCCCTTGAAGTCCGCGCCGGAGATCGCCTTGTCCCAGACCTTCTCGGCCAGGGCCTTCGCCTCGTCCCTGCTCCGCGTGACGTCGGTCATGCGCGGCGCGCCTTGGAACGAGATCAACACGTGCTGCACGGTGATCGAGTCGTCGAGCACTTCGGGCTTCGCCATGAACATGGCGATGCTGTCGTCCATCGACTTCTTCGGGGTCGTTGCGACGACGGCAGGCGCCGGCACCGCGGGCGCGCCAGCGAGGTCGAGGTCGCGGATCCAGATGTTGCGGAAGCGGACGGGGTTGCCGTGGTCCTGCAGGCGGATCGGACCCTTCGCCGCGTGCGCCTTGTAGCTCGGCAGCGCGCGGTGCGCGGTCGCGCCCCACATCGGCCGGTCGAGGTGCACGAGCACGCCGTTGTGGAACAGCGTCACGCGCGCGGGCGAGACGAGTCCGCCTTCGGGGCCGAACTTCGGCGCGCGGAACACGAGGTCATACGTCTGCCACTCGCCGGGCTTGCGGCACGCGTTGACCATCGGCGGCTGCTGGCCGTAGAGCGCCGCTGCCTGGCCGTCGGCGTAGGTGACGTTCTCGTAGGAGTCGAGCACCTGCACTTCGTAGCGCTCGTAGAAGAACACGCCGCTGTTGCCGCGGCCCTGCGACTCGCTCTCGACTTTGGCGGGCGAGGCCCACTCGATGTGCAGCTGGCAGTCGCCGAACTCGCGCGCGGTGCGGATGTCGCCCGATCCGTTCACGGTCATGCAGCCGTCGGCGACCGTCCACTTCGCGTTGCCGTCGTTGCCCTTCCATTCGGCGAGGCTCGCGCCGTCGAACAGGACGATCGCGTCCTTCGGCGCCGGGACTGGCTCACCGGCAGGGCCCGGATCGACGACCGTCGGGTGGGGCCGCGTGGCGTCGTGAACGCGCCACTTGCCGTCGGGCAGCATCGGCGTGTCCGTGTAGCCCGGCGAGTTCTGGGCCGCCGCGTGGGCTGCCGCGAGGAAGCTGAGGACGAAGGACGGGAAGGTGCGAGACATGGCCAGGAAGCTCGATGGGGTTGCGCAAGACGTCGGCCGCTGCGCTGCGACGCCGCGGCATTCGGCCGCATCGCGAGCCTGCATCGGATCCATGGATCCGACCAAGGGCTCGTTCTTCGCCTCGTGCCGCGGCCGCCTGCCTTGCGGGCCGACCATTCGGAGGCGCACTTCTAAAGTGGTCCTGCCGGGGTGGCCATGTGTTTCGTGCGCAGCGCTGGCCTTCGACGTCTGGGCGTGCGACGGCGGCTCCCGGTTGCCCGCGTCGTTCGCTCAGAGCGACTTCAGCCGGTGGAGTCGTTGGCGCGCCCGGCGTGAGATCGCGGCGAGGTAGCGGCGGAAGTCGCGCGGCCGCATCCCGCACGACCTGGCTGCCTCGCGCGTGGAGCGATTGGTCAGCGCTGCGTCCAGCGCGTCGCGTTGGCGCGGCGTCAGCGCCGAACGCACCGCGGCGCGAAGCCGGTCCCGGTTCCAGTGCCGCCGCTCGCACTCCGCAGCGAGCAGCAGGTCTTCCTCGGCCTCGATCGGAGTCGTCTTGGCCCAACCGCTGCGCATCAGCGTCCATGCGGTGCGCCGTGCCACCGTGCAGATCCAGGCCTCCGGGTGGTGGACGGGTTCGCCGGTCAGCACCGCGACGTGGAAGCGGTGGACTGCTTGTTCGGCGGCTTCCTCGATGACCAGGCGGTTCCGGGCGATCCGGCTCGCCGCCCTGCAGGCGATGCGAAGGAATCGAGCGGGATCGAAATCGGGCGGCCAATTGCACATGGGGTGAACTCCTAAGAACTGAGGTGGGATTCAGCATGACTAATGCCAGAACGTCAAGATCGGTGACATGTATTCTGTTGGTCGCAACCGCAGCCTGTGTGGTGATTCCGGTGGAGCGGAATCTTCAGCCTTCCTTTCGCCCCTGGTGTAGCCGCGGGGGATGCGATGCCTAGAATGCGCCGCCCCATGTCCGGACCCGACCCAGACGCCCCGAGCAACCTGTCAAGAATCTTGGCCGCCCGGCTCCGTGAGCTGCGCGCGCGCCAAGGCATGACCCAGGATCAGGTGGCCAAGGCGCTGGGCGTCCACGAGTCCGCGGTCTCGCGGTGGGAGGGGAGTTCGCGCTTTCCGACCGGGGAAGACCTGTTGAAGCTCAGCGACCTGTTCCGCGTCAGCATCGACACCTTGTTCGGCAAGGTGGAGCAGCCGGTGCCTGCGGGCTGTGCGCTGCTGGACCAGGCGCTGCTCGATCGGCTCGCGCAGGCGAAGGACACCGTCGAGTTCGATCGGTTGGTCACACAACACCAGGGGCACGCGATCTGGTTGCCGGTGCCAGACGGCGCGGTGGTCCTTCCGGTCGCGGAGGCGATGCGCCGCACGCACAAGGTCGCGGAGCAGCACCGCGGCAGTGCCTACGCGGACCGGCTCTTCCGCCCGCGGTTCTGACCGGCGAACGGCGGCGCGTGAGCGGCGCGGCGCAGAGGCGCTGCGCCACGAGGGGGTGGCCGGGTGGAGCGGGTTCGGCACAATCGCTGGACCAGCCCATGCGCATCCTCTCGATCCTCTGCGCCGCCGCGTTCGCCGGCGCCGCGCTCGCCCAGAAGTCGCCGGCGGACGAGGTCGCGTTCGCGCGGCCGTCGCTCGGCTGTGTCGTGGCCGCGGGATCCTCGCCGCACGCTCGCCTCTTCGGCGGGCAGTCGTGGGCCAACGGCGTCGTGCCGTATGCCCTTCACGCCAGCGTGACGCCGGCGATGGCGCAGAGCCTCGCGCAGGCGATGCAGGAGATCAGCTCGCGCGTGCGCGTGCAGTTCGTGCCGCGCACGAACGAGACCGACTACGTGCTGGTCCGCGATGCGAACGTCAACTCGTCGCCGATCGGCAGGCAGGGCGGCGTGCAGACGCTGTTCGTCGCCAACTGGGGCGCGAGGTTCGAGGTCGTGCACGCGCTCATGCACGTGCTCGGCTTCTGGCACGAGCACCAGCGACCGGACCGCGACCTCTACGTGCAGGTGCAGTCGGCGAACGTCGACCCTGCGCGCTCGGTCGAGTTCGCGGTCGTGCCGCTCGGCAACACCTACGGGCAACCCTACGACTTCGATTCGGTGCTCCACTTCGGCGCGACCGAGGGCGGGATCAACGGCGCGACCACGCTCGTGGCGCTGCCGCCCAACCAATCGCAGCAGGCGACGATGGGGCAGCGCACGCAGTTGAGCCTCGGCGACATCGAGGTCCTGCGCCGGACCTATGGGTCGTTGACGCCGCCCGTCATCGCGAGCGCGAATCCGACTTCGGTGACGAGCTACCAGTCGGCGGCGATCACCCTGACGGGCGTGCGGTTCGACGAGACGACGCGCGTGCTGTTCCGTTCGACGTCGGTGCCGTTCCAGGCACTGTCGTCGACGCAGCTGCGGTTCACGCCGCCGCTGTTGGCGGCGATCGGGCCTGCTGCGGTCACGGTTGAAAGCGGCGCGGGCCCGAGCCAGCCGTTCGTGGTGCAGGTCACCGGGTTCAACCCGCCGCGGTTCGAAGGGCCGCCGGTGCTGAACACGCAGCTGGCCTTCCCGTTCCGCGTCTACTCCGACGCAGGCCGCTACAACCTGCTGCTCGCGGCGTTCGACAACCTGCCCAGCGTCGCGCCGGGCATCGTTTCGCTCGGCATCGGCAACAACTTCACGTCGTACGGTGAAGTGGCCATGGGCCTGTCCGACGCGAGCGGTCTTTGGACCGTCAACCTGCAGGGGCCCTCAGGCGTCGGCTCGGGGCGGCAGATCTGGTTGCAGACGGTCGTCTTCGACCCGGCCAACTTCACGTTGCCGCTGTCGGCGTCGAACGTGCTGGCGGTGCGCGTCTTCTGAGTCGCGCTGGCGCCGCGCGCATCGCGCAGCAGGCGCCGTTTGCTGCATCGAATGAATCGATGCAGCGGTGGGAGCGGCAGTCGTGCCGGGCGCGGCTTCTCCGCGCCCGCTCACGGCCGCGAACCGGTCACTTGCCGGTTGCGGGAGCCTGCTTCGCTTCTTCCTTCTTCGGCTCTTCCTTCTTCTCCTCGGCCTTCGCGGCGTCGGCGCGCTTGGTCTCGGTGATGAGCTTCAGCTCGATCGTCATCTGCCCGACCATCTCGTTCTCGCCGAAGATCGACATGTTGCTCGTCTGCTTCGAGGCGATCGTGAAGCCGTCCTTGCGGGAGATCGTGGCCTTGCCCTCGATCTTGCCGCCTTCGACTTCGGCGTCGGGCAGCGGCATGCGGGCGCCTTCCTTCATCTTCGACTCGCCGGCGTAGGTGATCTCGACCGCGTCGGCCTCGACCTTGCCGAGCGTCAGCTTGAGCGACTGCTCCATCGGCATCTGGCTGCCGGCGTCGACCTTCGTGTCCCACGAAGCGCCCGCGGCGACAGCATCCTTCGGCAGGTGGCCGATCGCGCCGCGAACGAGGCCCTGGAGGCCGCGGTCGCTGATCGCGCCGTCCATCATCTGCGCGGCCATGCCGAGCGCCTTCTTCGCCGCCTTGCGCGCTTCGTCGAAGCCCGCGACGCCGAGGATCGAGCCGTCGGCCTGGACTTCGGCGGTGAACGACTTGCCCGCGAGTTCACGGAGACCGGCCGAGAGCTTCTCGCCGCTCGGCAGGCCCATGCCGCCCATGCCTTCTTCGTCATCGGCCTCTTCCGAGCCGCCTTCCTCGGGCTTGCTCGCCGAGTCGAACTCGATCGCGCCCGCCATCGGGATGTCGAGCTTGCCGTGCACGCGCTCGACCACGACCGTGTAGGTGCGCTTGCCGTCTTCGGCGACGCCCGTCACTTCGATCGTGAAGTGGTGCGTCAGCTCCTGCACGACTTCCATCTGCTGGCCGCCGGCGTCGATGTTCTGCTCCTGACGGCCGAGCTGGACGAACGAGACCTTGCCGGACTTGGGCGCCTGGAGCTGGATGGAGTCCTGAGCCGCGAGCGGAGCCAGCAGCAGCAGGGCAGGGAAGAGGGACGAAACGTGGAGCGGCTTCATGGGATTGGGGCGGGAGTTCTATCCCCCGGGTGCCGGTGTGTCTCGGATCCTGCGGAATGCAGGCCCGGGTCGGCGGCGCGGGCTGTGGCCGGGCAGTCGGGCGATCTGTCGGCGAGTTCGGGCTCCGTTCCCGTCGGCGGACTCAGGCCTCGAAGCGGAACCCGAGGCCGCGAACGGTCTGCAGGTGCAGCGGCTCGGCTGGGTTCTTCTCGAACAGCTTGCGCAGCCGCAGCACCACGTTGTCCAGCGTGCGGACGGTCAGCGGCGCGGTGCTGCCGAACAGGTGCTCGACGACGATCTTGCGGCTGACCACGGTGCCGGCGTGCGCCCACAGCAGCTTGACGAGCCGGACTTCGGTCGCGGTGAGTTCCACGTCTTCGCCGGCGAAGGTCTTCGCGCGCATCGCGCGGAAGTCGATCGTGTTGCCGCCGAACGAAAGTGTGTCGGCGCCCGGGCTCGGCGCGCGGCTGCGGCGCAACAACGCGTCGACGCGCAGCAGCAGTTCGCGCAGGTTGAACGGCTTGGTCAGGTAGTCGTCGGCCTCGAGTTCGAGCCCGCGGATCTTGTCCTTGTCGGCGCTGCGCGCGCTGAGGATCAGCACGGGCGTGAGGTCGCCGCGTTGGCGAAGGCGATGCAGCACAGTGAAGCCGTCGCAGCCCGGCATCATCACGTCGAGGATCAGGAGGTCGATGCCGCCCTTCTCCATGCGCGCGAGCGCGTCGGTGCCCGTGCGCACGAGTTCGGCGTGGTAGGACTCGAGTTGCAGGTTGTCGACGAGCATCTCGCCGAGCACCGGCTCGTCTTCGGCGACCAGGATCCAGCGCGTCATGCCATGCCTCCGGCGGTCGCGTTCGTCGCGCGCGGTTCCGTGGATTGCGCGGCGATCGCGCGGCGCGGCAGCCGGACGGTCAGCGCGCTGCCGCGTCCGGGTCCGTCGCTCGATGCGCTGACTGTGCCGCCGTGCGCTTCGACGAGTTCGCGCACGAGGTAGAGGCCGAGGCCTGTGCCGCCGGTGCCCGAGTCGCGTCCGCGCCAGAACGGGACGAATGCGTTCGCGAGCGCTTCTGCGTCCATGCCCATCCCGTCGTCGCGCACGGTGAGCGTCGCGGCCTGCGGCTCGCCGCGCAGCGCGATGTGCACCTTGCCGCCGCGCGTCGAGTACTTCACTGCGTTGTCGAGCAGGTTGTGCAGCACGAGTTGCAACGCTTCGGGGTCGCGAACGGCGCGCAGTGGCTCCAGTTCGTCGGCATGGATCTGCACGCCGGCCGCGTCGGCTCGCGCATGCAGCTTGTCGATGGCACGGCGCACATCGTCGGCGAGGTCGCCTTCGGACTTTTGGTTGCGACGCGATCCTGCGCTGCGCAGGCCTGCTGCGGTCAGCAGGTTCGTGAGGCCGTTCTCGAGGCGTTGCGACTCCAGCAGGCCGGAGTGCAGGTAGCGCATCCGCTTCTCCGCCGGCAATCGGTCGTCGCGCAGCGACTCCAGCAGCAGTTGGATCGTCGCGAGCGGCGTCTTCAGCTCGTGCGTGGCTCCTGCGAGGAACCTGTCCTGGTCGGAGCGCAGCTTCGCTTCGCGCCGCAGCAACACGACCACCGTCGCGCCGGCGAGCGCGAGCACGACGGTGAACGCGAGGCCTTCACTCAAGAACATGCGCCGTCGCGCGGCGCCGAGTTCTGGCAGCGTCTTCGCGTCGGTCGCGCCGAGCGCGCGCGCCGCATCGTCGACCTCGCCGCGCGAGAGATGCTCGCCGGCCTCCTGGAGCGAGGTCGCCTGCGCGACCTGGAACCACGTCCACCAACCGACGAGCGCGAGGTTGGCGAGCAGGAGGCAGGCGGTGAGGAGTGGGCCTTTTTGCGTCAACGTCGCGACTTCAGTTCAACTGGAAGCGCAGAGCGTAGCCAAAGGGCTCGACCTTGTCCGCGACCGCGGCGTTGGCGTCGGCGCCGTGCGAGACGGTGTAGACGCCGATTGCCGGAGGCGTGAACGAGCCGAGCGTGACCGCGCGCGCATCGCTGAGCACGAAGCCGAAGGGGTTGGCCGCGTCGACGAGCGACACGAACTGCTCGTAGATCGTGACGCCGGCGAAGGCCGGGTCGGCGGGCACGGAGATGGCGCCCATCTGCGAGTTCGGCGCGATCGAGCCGTTCGCATTCGTGAACATCACGAAGCTCAGTTCGATGTCCGTGTAGAGGCTGCAGTTCGTCGACGGCAGCGTGAACGGCAGCGAGCCGAACTGGCTGTTCGTGTTGCTGCCGCTCAGCACCATCAGCGCGATCGTGCTGGCGCCGAGGTTCTGGCCGGACACGAAGTGCGCGGCGCCCGGCGCGTGCACGCCCGTCGTGTTGATCGTCGCGGCAGGAGCGCCGACTGCGGCGCTGCAACCCTGGCCGAAGTTGACCGCGGAGCCGTTCGTCGCGCCGCCGGTCGACATGAAGCCGTCGACGATCGCGTGCGAGAAGCCGAAGTTCGCGATGTTGTTGCCTTCCATCTGCAGGTCGACCACGAGCCATCCGCCCGCGGGGATCGTGAGGCCGACCGGCGCGCTGAACGGGATGCGAAGCGACGTGTTGGGGATCTCCCAGCCGTGCGGGAACGACGAGCCCGGGTCGGGCAGGTAGGAGAACGCGCCGTCGTAGACCGTCGTCAGCGACTGGCTGAGGTTGCCGCCGAAGGACGCGGTCGGCTGCGCGACCTGCGTCGTGCCGACGGCGACGCGCAGGCGCTGCACCGTGAACGGGCCGGGCGCGCCGACCTGCGGGATGGGGCCGTCGTAGCGCATCGAGATCGCGTTGGCCGCGAACTGGCTGCTGCCCGCTTCCGTCGCGCTGAAGAACATCTGCACGCGGCTGTTCGTCTGCATGAACGGCCGCAGGTTGTAGCTCGACGACTCGACGAGGTTGGGCGACGTCGACGCCGGCATGTAGAGGTAGTTCTGGGCGGCCGCGCTGGCGGCGAGGAAGAAGACGGGGAGGAGGATGCGTTGCATGAGTTGGGTCCTGACTTCGAGGGTTCTCCTGCTACGCCCGCGCCGTTGGCCGAATGTCACCGGCGAGTCATCGAATCGAAGTTATCGACGGTCGCCCGTCATCCGAACGTCACGGGCATCGACGCATGGGGACTCCGGCCGCGCCCCGCTACGCACTCCGGCCGAAAAGTCCTTTGCCGCCAACACCAGGCCGCGCGCCGCGTAGAACGCGCGCCATGCACGACTCGACCCGTCGTTCGTTCCTCGCGCGCGCGTCCGCTGCCGGTCTCGCGCTTCCCGTCGGCGCTGCGCTGCGCGCTGCACAAGATCGCGAACCTGATGTGCTGCGCGCGAAGGAGCCGCAGCGCATCCTGGTCCTCGGCGGCACCGGGTTCCTCGGGCCGCACTTCGTCACCACGGCGCTCGCGCGCGGGCACTCGGTCACGCTGTTCCATCGCGGCAAGACTGGCTCGAGCCTGTTCCCCAACGTCGAGCACGTGAAGGGCGACCGCGAGTCCGGCGACCTCTCCGCGTTGAAGGGGCGCACGTTCGACGTCGTCGTCGACACGTCGGGCTACGTGCCGTCGCACGTCGAGCAGACCGCGTCGATGTTCGCCGACACGGCGAAGCAATACGTGTTCGTCAGCACGATCTCGGTCTACGACGAGTCGGGCGACGCGAAGACCGTGGTCGGCGAGGATGCGCCGTTGCTCACGATCTCCGACGAAGAGGCGCAGAAGGCCCGCACGATCCGCGAGGCCGTGCCGAACTACGGCGCGATGAAGGCCCGTTGCGAGCAGGCCGCGGAGAAGGCGATGCCCGGTCGGGTGTCCAACATCCGCCCCGGCCTAATCATCGGTCCCCGCGACACGAGCGATCGCTTCACGTGGTGGCCGGTGCGCATGGATCGCGGCGGCGACATCCTGGCGCCCGGCGACCGCGACGCGATCGTGCAGATGATCGACGCGCGCGATCTCGGCGACTGGATGGTGCACTGCATCGAGAACCGCGTGTTCGGCGTGTTCAACGCAGTCGGCTTCGACGGCACGGTCACGATGGAAGAGGTCCTCTACGGCTGCAAGTGCGCGACGAGCACGCCGGGGACGATCACTTGGGTGGACGAGGAGTTCCTCGCCGAGAACAAGGTCGGGCCGTGGATGCAGATGCCGTTGTGGATCCCGCGCGACGGGCGCCGCGTCTACGCGAACGAGAGCGCGCGCAAGGCAGGCCTGCGCTTCCGTCCGCTGGCCGACACGATCCGCGACACGTTGCAGTGGGCGAAGACCGAGCGCGGCAACCGTCCGTTCTCGAGCACGGGCATCGCGCCGGCGCGCGAGGCCGAACTGCTCGACCTGTGGCGCAAGAAGAAGTGAACGCGCCGCGGCGCGCAGCCTGCGTCGCCGCCGCGTTCAGGCGTGCGCGAGCCGGTTGCGTTCGCGCAGCCAGAAGCCCGTCGTGCAGCACAGGCTGACGAACAGCAACGCGCCGAGCCGCCAGCGCATGGAGTCGCTCGGCGCGACCGATTGCTGCAGCCGCGAATCGCCGAACAAGCCGTTCTTCGCGATGGCTTCGCGCACGCGCTGACGCGTCGGTTCGGACGCCAGCGGCCACAGTTCGTCGAGCGCCGTGCCGGCCATCGCGATCGCGAGCGGCATGTCGGGCTCCGCGGCTGCGACGATGCGAGGAAGCTCGGACGCGGCCTGCAGCCGCACGAGCCCGTCGATGGCGGAGAGCCGGCTCGATTCGTCGCCGTGCAACAGCGCGCGCAGCGCCGGCACCCCGGGTTCGCCGCTGCGTTGCAGTTGGCGGGCAGCCTCGATGCGGTCTCCGTCCGTGCCTGCGAACGCGCGCACGCGCCACGTCGCGAGGTCGGTCGACAACGACGCGAACGCATCGCGTCGCGCTGCGTTGGCGAGCACGAACAGCGGGCCGAGGAGGCCGCCGCCGCTGCGTCCGCGCACGACGATCGTGCTTCTGTCGCGCACGGCCTGGATCGTGAGTTCGCCGCACTGCAGCGCTGCGAGGTGAAGCCGTCGTGCGGCGTCGTCCTCTTCGACGGACGGGCCGGCGAGATGGCCGCACAGCGACGCAATGTCGATGGTGCGCACGGGGCCGTCGAGTTCGATGCGCAGCGGCGCGAGCCATGCGGCAAGCGTCGCGGGCAGTTCGCGCGCGGGAATGCGCCACGATTCGCTGCCGTCGTCCATGCACTCGAACGCGACCGCGATTCCGTCGAACTCGAGTTCTCCGGCGACTGCGCATCCATTCGGCAGGGCCAACGCATCGGTGACGCGCAGCGAAGCGAGGTTGCCGTGGATCGAGAACGGCTTCGCCGCGTCGCGGCCCTTGGGCCAGTCGGCGCGTTGTGTGAGGACTTCGTTGCGGATCCACGCGAGCGCGGGCGTTCTGGCTGCGGCCTCGGCGCCCGCAAATGCGGCGCGCACCGAGTCCGGCGCCTGCGCGTGCACCGGCGCAGCGCAGGCAACGAAGAGCGATGCCAGCAGCGCCGAAATCGCTGCGTGCTTCTTCTTCGTGTGCTTCCGCGAGCGCACCGGATCCCTCAGTAGCGGCCGCTGCCGACGGGCGTGCGGTCGGAGTTCGGTTGCTGGAAGCGAGGTGTCGCGCGGAGCTCGGGCCTTGCTTGCTGGCTCGTGTGGCGCGACGGGCCGATGAGCGCGATCGCTTCGCGCGCGGCTTCGGCCCTGCGGGCGCGACGGCGGGCCAGCAGGATGAGCAGCATCCCGATCGTGATCACGCCGGCGCCGGCGCTCGCGGACAGGCGCGTGCCCGTCTCCATCGAGCTCCACTGGCGTTCGACCAGCCGGCCGATCGCGATCGCGTTGCTCTTCGCGCGCAGCGCGAGGTCGGCGCCAGTCTCCACGTCATCGCGACGGACCTGGGCGAGCGAAACGCGGATCAGCGGTTGCAGCGCGGGATCCTCGGTCGCGAGCCGGCCTTCGAGGGCGCGCGCGGTGGAAGGGTTGCGAAGTTCGCCAAGGCGCTGGATCGCATAGCGACGCAGCAGTGGCTCGCAGTGGTCGAGCGAGGCGACGAGCGCGGTCGCTTCGACGTCAGGGCCCATCTTGGGCGACAGTTCCTGGAACAAGAACGCGAGCGCTTCGCCGGTTTCGTCGGACGCGAAGCGAACCGCCGCCGCCGCAGGCAGGATCGAGTCCGCGTTGCCGATGTCGACGAGCGCGATCAGCGCCGCGGTGACGTCCTTGTGCGCGGCCTTCGGGTCCACGCTGCCTTCGCGTTCGATCAGCGCGATCAGTTGCTTGTCCGAACCCGTGGCTTTGCGGCGCGCGAGCGCCTGCGCTGCGAATGCGCGCACGCTCATGTCGCTGTCATGCAGGCCGCGAACGAGCGACTCGGTCGCGCTGTCGTCGCGGATGCGATCGAGCGCTGCCGCGCACTGCAGTCGCAGGTCGGCATGTTCGCTGTGCGAGAGAGCTTGCGAGAGCGCTTCGACGCCGTCCTTGGTCTTCCACTCGCCGAGCAACCACGCGGCTCGTTGCGCGATCGCGAGGTCTGCGTGCTGGACGAGCGGCGTAACGTCCGAGAGCGAGTCGGCGGAAAGCCCCGTCTTCTCGGCGCGATGCAGCGCGGCCGCTGCTTGCTCGCGCATCGCTGCGTCGTTGGCGGCCTTGGCAGCTTCTTGCCCGGGGGCTGCGGTCGACGTCTCGGGGTTCTGTCCCGCGGTCACGGCCGCCGGCGCGTCTGTTTGCGTCGGCTCCTTCGGCGCAGCTTGCGTCGCAGGTTCCTGCGTCGCACCGGGGGGCGTGGTGGGGTCCTGCGCGCCCGCGAGCAGCAGGGCAGGAAGTGCAGCGGCGAAGAAGTGCAGCATCGGCGTCGGTCTCTCCTTGGGAACCGATCCGACATCGACCAATCGCACCGGCTGGCTGCAGCCGTTCGGGAGCTTTGCAACGGTGTCGCAGAATCCGCCACGTGCCGTCCGGCCGCCTCGAACCCGCCGGCGACCACGACTGCGACTTCGGTCCGGGGACTTCGCGGGCCGATGGAGTCTCTGCTTGAACGGGGCGCGGCCGCTTTGTAGTGTTCGCCGCCCCGTTCGGACGGGCCGTTAACTCAGTTGGTAGAGTGCGATCGTCACAAGGTCGAAGTCGCAGGTTCGAATCCTGCACGGCCCACCACTTTAAGTAGAGACCGAGCGAGGGTTTGCGCGCGCCGCCCGTTTCAGGTGCAGCGCGGTGGCAGGGGTGGAATGCGTGCACGTGCACCGAAACCACCCGCCTAGACACTGTCCGCTCACCCGCAAGCGCCCGGCCCGCACCCGCAGGCACCGCCCTTCCGCGCGGTGATGTTGGCCGAGGCGACGTAGTTCTCGGCGCCGGAGCCGGGGAACCACGTGGCGATGACCTTGCGGCTCGACTCGTCGACCTCGACGTCGACGCTGCGGAAGCCGGCTTGGCGTAGCGCGGCTTCGAGCTGCTGCACGGGCGCGGCGCTGCCGACGCAGCCGGCGACCATGCGCGGGTCGTTGGCCAGCGCCTCTGGCATCGGCGCGGTGGCGACGACGTCGCGGATCGCGAGGCGGCCGCCCGGCGCGAGCACGCGGAACGCTTCGCGGAACACCTGCGGCTTGTCGGGCGACAGGTTGACGACGCAGTTGGAGAGGATCACGTCGATCGTGCCGTCGGCGACCGGCAGGTGCTCGATCTCGCCGAGGCGGAACTCGACGTTCGCGGCGCGCATGCGTTGCCTGGCGGCGCGCGCGCTCTTCAGCATCTCGGGCGTCATGTCGACGCCGATCACGTGGCCGGTGGGGCCGACCTTCTTGGCGGCGAGGAAGCAGTCGATGCCGCCGCCGCTGCCGAGGTCGAGCACGCGCTCGCCGGCTTTGAGCCGCGCGAGTTCTTGCGGGTTGCCGCAGCCGAGCCCGAGGTTGGCGCCCTCGGGCAGCGCGTCGAGGTCTTTCTGCGTGTAGCCGAGGTCGAGCGAGGCATTGGGATTGGCCCCGCAGCAACCGGGCGCGCAGCTCGCGCTGTCGGCGGCCGTGCGGATCGCTGCGTAGTGCGCGCGCACTTCGTCGCGGACGGAATCAGGGGACGCGGTCGAGTCGGACTTCATGCAGCTTGCTTCGGATGAAGGGAGCTTGGATGCAAGGGCTCCGCGCGGGGCGAAGTGCGCAGTTTGGCATCCGGTGATCGCGTGAGGGTGCGCGGCTTCGTCGCTCGCTATCGCAGCACGATCTCGAGCGGCGGCCCCGCGATCGCGGAGTTGCCGACGACGAGCGCAGGCGCGAAGTGCACGCGCCAGCCGCTGAGGCTCGCGGGCAGCGGCGCGATGGGCGAGAGGTTCATCGACGCGGTTGCGGAGCCCGTTGCGTCGAGAGTTCCGAGGAATCCAGGGAACAGCGGATTGGGCGTCGGGTCGAGCAGGCTGCTCGTGAGTCCGTCGAACCAGAGCCACATCGTGTCGCCGCCGGGCAATGGCGTCGGCGTCTGGCCGAGCAGCGAGCCGAGCAGCACGTAGGGGCTCCCGGCGAACGCAGGTGACGAACGCAGCGTGAACGGCACGATCGCAGGTTGCGCGAGATCGAGCGTCGTCGCCGAAGAGCTCGCGTCGAGGCTGACGGATGGACGCATCGGCAGCGACAATCGCCACAGCATGCCGGGCCTGTGCTCGACCGCGACCGACGACGACGTGAACACCGGCATGCAACGGAACGACTCGACCGCCGCGGCCTTGACGAGGTAGTGGTTGCGCACCGACAGCCGCAGTCGCGCGCCAGCGGGCACGACGAAGTCGGTCGCAGACATCTCGATTGTGACCGTCGTCGTCGCGGGCGCAGAAGCGAGACGGACGCCGATGCCGCCTTGCGCGACGATTTGCGCGGCGCCGCTCGCGGGCACGATCTCGAGCCGCGCGGACAACACGAAGCGCGCCTGCTGCGCGGTCACTTCGAGTTGGAGTTGCGGCATGCCTGCGACTTCTTCGTCCTGCGCGAACGGCAGCGTCGTATAGCTGAAGCTCGACAGCGGCAAGCGCGAGAGCGCGAGCGGCACGTTGCCGCCGGCGCCGTCGGCGCGCCAGTTCTGCAGCGTGTAGCCGGCGGGCACGACGTGTTGCACGACCTCCGGTGCTTCGTTCGTCGTCGGCGCCGCGGTCGTCAATTGCGCGCCTTGGCGCAGGTGCCACACCGCGTTCGTCGCGTTGGCGGGTGGAAACGTCGCGTCGGCGCGATGGCGCCACAACGTGGAGCCAGTGAGATACTCGGCGGCCGTCGGTGGGATCACGGCCGAAAGGACCGGCGGACCCAGTTCGACGGGCTCGAACGCGCCCTTCAGGAATCGGTCGAACCACGCGCGGCGCACTTCGTCGACACGAGCGGATTCGTAGGCGTTGGTCGGCGTGCCGTGGTTGCCCGTCGTCAGCAAGGCGCGCTTGGGCGTGGTCGCCGGCATCGAAGCGAGCGCGCGCAGCGTCGGCGCGGCCGACATCGACTCGTCGTGCCACGCCATCGTCGCGAGCGTCGCCGTCGTCGACGTCGAGAGCAGCGACAGGAAGTCGCGGCCCGGATCCGCGCGCATCCACGCGCGCATGCCCGCCGGATCGTCGGCGAGCACGAAGTTGCGCATCGTCGTCTGGAACGAGGCGTCGAGCGCGAAGTTGGCATTGGGCGGCGCGAACGCGAAGCCTGCCCACGAGTCGACGAACGCGGTGCCGTCGAACGTCGCTGCATCCGTGTGGCTCGGCACCATCACCGTCGGCGCGACCGCGCGCACGACCGGGAACGGAGCGCTGCGTCGCGCGTTGGGCGGCGGCGTGCGGCCCGACCACGCAGCCGCAGCCCACGAGTGCGCGCCGCCTTGGCTGATGCCCGTGACGCCGATGCGCGCGAAGTCGACGAGCGACGGTTGCTGCGCCTCGACCCATTCCATGATCTCGAACAGGTCGAGCCACTCGGCGAACGCCATCAGCGTCGTGCCGCGGCCGGGATTGAGCGCGATGCCGGATCCTTGCCCGCGCACGTCGTAGGCGACGGTCACGTAGCCGCGCGCCGCGTACTCGGCGGCCATCGTTGCGACGGGGCCGTTCTTGTCGGCAGGCCAACCATGCACGACGACGACGAGCGGCCAGCCGCACGGACCGGGCGATGCAGTCGGCCAGCGCACATCGGCCCGCGTTCTGTAGCCGTCGCTGAACGTGACGAGTTGGTCGATTGCCGAGGTCGTCGCGAAGGCCAGGGGCGGCGTCGCAGGGTCGCTGCACTGCGCGGCGAGTGGCGCGGCGGCAAATGCTGCGAGGGCGAGCGCGGCGAGAGTGGATCGCATGGGCGAGGAAGTGGTGAATGAGGGTCCGGCAACGCGTTCCTTGCGT
The DNA here is from genome assembly GCA_964514315.1 of uncultured Singulisphaera sp. Taxonomy (GTDB): domain Bacteria; phylum Planctomycetota; class UBA1135; order UBA1135; family UBA2386; genus SXPK01. The sequence continues at coordinate 18,526 of CAZEQF010000024.1, forward strand.
CAATCCCACCGGCGCCCTTGCGGCGGGATCGGCGACCGGCAGGCGTCATCAACCATGGCTTCGAATACGCACGGCCGTCCGTCGCGGTCTGCGGCAGGCCGCGCGATGGAAGCCAGCCTCCGTCGCGTGTCTCGCGTCCGCACGCAAGACGAGGCTATAAGGGACGGCTCGGACCCGAGGACCTCTTCGCATGCGAAACTGGCTCATGACTTCTCTCGTCCTTGCCTGCGCATGCTGCGCGCTGCTGCAAGCCTGCGTTGCGGAGCCGAGCGCGTCGTCGGCGTGGATCTCGGACGGCGAATGGGAGTTGCAGGTGGACCGCGAGTGGGTGAGGGAGGGTGCGCAGGCCCTGCCGACCTCGTTGACCGAGGACGACTACCGTCTCGTCTCCGACGGGCCGCGCTACTCGGTGGTCGTGACCGACGGTTGCAAGAAGGTCGAGATCCGTGAAATGGGCGCAGACGGAGAGCCTCCAGCAAAGAAGGGAGCGACGCGCGCGTCCGGGGACCCTGCCGTCTACTGGTTGCAGGAGGGGACCTTCGCCGGTGGCCAGTTCGTGCTGCGCAAGGGCGAGAAGGGTCTCGAGGCCGAGCTCACGATGTTCGGATCGGGCGTGCCGATCACCGCAAGCGAGCGCGGTTCGCTGTCGAAGAAGCGCTGACTGGAGCCGTGCGCGAGCGACTTCCTGCGCGCGTCATGACACAACATGACACACGCGCGCTCGATCGTCGCATTGACGAGCGCGCGTCGGGTTGAGAAAAGGGAACCAGCATCAGGACAGCCCTTCGCGCGAGCGCAGGGTGGCCAACCTGCCGAGGAGCGGCAAGGTGGCTTGGTCCGGCGGGTTGCCGGATCGATGCGCGCGGGTGATCCACCCGGCGAACGAAGGCTCCTGCGGCGCATTGCGCCGCGCCCGGTGTTCGAGCGCTCGGCGTTCGATCCGCGAGGAAGCGGGTCGTCGCGCGCGGGCGCGAAAGGAACCCGATGAAGTCTCCTTGTTTCCATCCCGCGTTGCGCGTGCCGACGTTGGCGCGCTTTGCCGTGCATCGGCGCGCGATCTCGCTGCTTCCGTCTCTTCGGCAGAAGCGGCGGCCAGCGCGGCGCTCTCTCGTGATCGGCGGTGTCATCCGGAACGGAGGGCTTCGTCATGGATGAGCACCAACAGTGGGGCAAGGTGCTTCCCAAGTTGCTCGGGGAGCGCGACTTCGTCGATGCCCTCGTCGAGGAGATCAAGAAGGGCAGCGAGCACGGTGTTCCCGACCTGCTCGACTGCATTCGCAACGCATTCGACGCAAAGGCGGAGGAGGTGCTTCACTTCTTCTGGGACGGATCGACGCCGATGTGCAGCACCGGTTCGACCTGGCTGCGAGCCGTAGGCGACATCTGTGTGTGCACTTCGACCGATTGGGAGACATCCGGTCCCTACGAGTCGATCAAGGAGGCGCTGAACACAGCAGACTCGTTCCAGACGGAAGCGAACGACCCAGGCCTCGACTCGCACCACCTCAGGGAAAAGGAACTGCTGTCCCTTGCGCGTCGGTTGTGCCCCGAAGAATGCAGGGTTCACATCAACGGCGACGAGTACGGCTGGAAGGCGGGCAAGCTCGTGCCGGCGGACGAACTGGAGGAGGAAGACGAAGTGAAGGAGATCGACGAAGAAGAGGACGACGCGGAAGAAGGCGCCGAAGAAGAGTCGCAGCAAAGCTCATGAGCGCTCGCACTGCGCGTCGCCGAGTTCGCAGGTTGTTAGCGGTCCATTGAAGAACGCATGCTGCCTGCGAGCCTGGCATCCGGGCCGATCTCTGCGTCGTG
>CAZEQF010000025.1:0-10700 GCA_964514315.1 uncultured Singulisphaera sp.
CCACTGCCATCGCATGCGCGCCGGCAAGCTGCGCGACGGTGCATCGCGCAGTTTCGTTCCGAGACGCTTCGACGCGACCAGAGCCACTTGCGCATCGAAGTGCGTCGATAGGCGAAGCGTCCCGAAACGACTCTGCATCGTGTCCATGACGACGCTCCGCTCACCGTTGCTCTTCGTCGGTCTCGCGCTCGGCGCGTTTGCCGCAGCCTTGTGCTTCTTCGACGGCAGCGCGGCGCAGCCGATCGTTCGCGTGCGAACGGACTCCGTCCGCGCCGACGAACCGGAGCGCAACGGCATCGATCCCGCGGTCGCAAGCGCTGCGCCGAAGCCGCGCCCACGCGCAAAGGAAGACCTGCGGGCCAAGGAAGATGCGAACCCGACGGCGGCGGCGCCGCTCGAGAACGGTTCGCTCAACAAGAAGCGATCGCGCAGCTCGAAGGCCGCAGCCGCAGAGCCGGAAGAGCCGCCAGCGCCCCACTGCATCGTCGAAGGTCGCTGTGTGCGCGACGGCCAGCCGATCGCCAACATGGACTTCGTGCTCGTGCCGCAGAACGGCAAGGGCCGTCGGCAGAACCTGCGCACGGACGAGGACGGCCGCTTCCGGCGCGGCCTCGCGGGAGCGGGCACGTTCGAGTTGCGCGCGGTCGGCCCGGGCCTCTCCGCGCACCAACGCACCTGGACCGTCGAACTCGCGGAGGGCAAGCCGTGCGAACTCGGCGACCTCGTGCTGCGGCCGCGCATCGCGGTGCGCGGCACGGCCACCGCGCTCGACGGCAGCAAGGGCAGCGGCGCCGTCGTCACGTTGACGCGCGAGGACGGCACGAGCGCAGGCGAGACGACTGCGGGCGACGACGGCACGTTCGCGTTCGAAGACGTGCCCGAAGGCGCGCTGCGCATCGACGTGCAGCGCGACGCAGCGCACGGCCGCGCGCGCGTCACAGCCGACGGAACGGCTGCCGAACTCGCGGCGGCGCTCGTGCTGCGTCCGCGCGCGGACCTCACGTGGACGCTGCGCGACGACGACGGCAGGCCCGTCGAAGGTGCGCGCCTCGTCGCGGTCGACGACGACCACGAAGCCGCGAGCGACGCCATGGGCCTCGCGACGATGCAGGCATCGGTCGGCGGACGCGTGCGCATCGATGCCGATGGCTGCGCGCCGAACGACATCGAAGTGGACGCCGCGACGAGCGTGCGCCGCATCGTGCTGCAGCGCGTGCGCGAACTGCGCGGCAAGGCAGCGGGCGCGTCCGCCGGCGCGCAAGCCTGGCTCGGCCTGTGCGACGGCGACGTCGCGCATCCGTTCGTCGCCGACGCGCTGCAGAAGCCGCACGCCGTCGACGCCGAAGGCAACTTCGCGGTGCCCGGCCTCGTCGCCGGCCGCTACACGGTGCGCGTGCAGTCCGAGAACGGCTGCAGCGAGCTGCGCACGGTTGCACTGCCCGACGAGCCGTTCGTCGCGCTGGCGTGGACCGCGGGAACGACGCGCGTGTTCACGGTGCGCAACGATGCCGCGGAGCCGGTCGCGTTCGCGACCGCGGAGGTCGCGAGCAAGGCCGATGCTGCGCCGCGCACGTTCCGCGCCGACCACCGTGGCCAGCTCGTGGTCGCGTTCGATGCGGGCGAGAACGCGACGATGCGCGTTCGCCGTGCAGGCCACCTCGACACGCAGCACGCCGTCGACCTGAACGCGGACGCCACAGGCCTCGCGGTCACGCTCGAACGCGCGACCGTGCTCGACGGCCGCATCCCGGACTACCGGCCCGACGCGCCGTATGCGCTGCAGGTCGTCGCATGGCGCAAGGAGCAGGATCCGCGCAGCGCGATGGAGCTGCCGCTCGAAGTCGACGGCACGTTCCGCAGCCCGGAGTGCAAGCAAGGCGTGTGGCACGTGGCGCTGCGTCGCCGCGACCGCACGCAGCAAGGCCCGGTCGGCGGCGCGCAGCCGCTCGACGTGCCGTTGCTCGCGGACGGCATCGATTCGCGCACGACCACGGTCGTCGACAGCAAGGGCGGACAACGCAGCCAGCTGATCCTGCCGCTGCCGCCGATCCCCGAGATCCACGGCGTCGTGCGCCAGAACGGTCGCCCGGTCCCGGGAGCCACGGTGTTCGCATGCGTCGAAGGCGGCCAACTGCCCATGCCGATCGCCAAGAACCCGCTCGGGTTCGACCAGGCGCACCCAGCGCGCCACTTCCCGCGCGCGACGACGGACGCCGAGGGCAAGTTCCGGCTGCTCGCAGGCAAGCCGGGCAACTACTCGGTGCGCGTGCGCGTCGAGGGCCAGCCGTTCGCGACGGGACCGTTCGTCGCGAACGTCCGCAGCTACGAGGACCGGACGGACCTCGAGATCGCGCTGCCGACTGCCGTCGTGCGCGGCCGCCTCGCGACCGCGGCGAAGTCGTCGCTCGCGTTCCTCGTGCCGTTCCAGGACGCCGCGCGCGATCCGTTCCGCAGCGACGACGGCCCGGCCGAAGTGCAGAGCCGCGTGGCGCAGCGCATGCTCGAGGACGGCGTGTTCGAGTTCCCGGCGGTGGCTCCGGGCCGCTACGTGCTGCGGCTCTTGGCCACGGGCCGCATCGTGCGCCAACGCATCGTCGAAGTCGGAACGGAACCCGTCGACCTCGGCGAAGTGACCGAAGCGCCGATCGCGAAGCCGGCGCGCATCGCGTTGCCGGTCGCTGCCAAGAACGGCGCGACCGCAGCCTTGCTGCAGCGCATGCCGGACGTGCCGCTCGGCGCGTTCCACAAGCGTCTGCCGGTGCAAGACAACGCAATCGCGCTGCGCGACGTGCCGGCCGGCAACTACCTCGTCATCGTGACCGATGGCGCAACGCAGGTCGGCGAGCCGTTCGAGATCGTGTTGCGCGGCGACGGCACGGCGCAGCAGATCGCGAAGGACGCGCCCGCGACGAAGCGCTGAAGCAGCAGCGTGGGGACGGAGGCGCGGCGGTCCCCGCTGCGTGCATCGGATCCATCCCCCACCAGGCGCCGCGCCGCCCCGACGTCGGGAGCAGCATTGCGCCAAGAACGGCGAAGCCGCGCTTGCCCGCAGCGCGCGCGTGCGGCAAACCACGCGCATGCCTTCGCCGACGGACCGTCCCGCCAACGCTGACATGCACCGCGCGCCGCGGCTCGGCGTGTTGTTGAGCGGCGGCGGGCGAACGCTCGTCAACCTCGCGGACCGCATCCGCGACGGCCGACTGTCAGCCGAGATCGTCTGCGTGATCGCCGACCGGCCCCAAGCGCTCGGCATCGCGCGCGCCGAGGAACGCGGGATCCCGGCCGAGTGCCTGCGCGACAACTCTGCGATCTGGGCGCGCCTGCGCGAGGCGAAGGTCGACCTCGTGCTGCTGTGCGGCTACTTGCGGCTGCTGCCGATCGACCGCGAGTTCGCGGGCCGCGTGCTCAACATCCATCCGTCGCTGCTTCCGGCGCACGGCGGCAAGGGCATGCACGGACATCACGTGCACGAAGCCGTGCTGGCCGCGCGCGACACGGAGTCCGGCTGCACGGTGCACGTCTGCACCGACGAATACGACCGCGGCCCGATCGTGATGCAGCAGCGCGTTCCCGTGCTGCCGATCGACACGCCTGATTCACTCGCGGCGCGCGTGTTCGCAGCCGAGTGCGAGGCGTATCCGCTGGCAATCGAGAAGCGCTGGCGCGAGTTGCAGGCCAAGACCTCGAAGTGACGCGTTGACGGCGCGCCGCGGCGCGTCGATTGCAATGCGGCACGAAGGGACCCGCGCAGCGACTCGGTGCAGGGACCATGTGCAGAGACCATGTGCAAGGACTATGTGCAGCGGCCCCGCGCAAGGCCGCGCGATGTGGCCCACACCACGGCCCAAGAGCGGCCCGCGCCACAGCCTTCGCTCAGCGCTGCAAGAACGCGCCGTCGTTCTCCTCGGCGAGCTTGCGCAAGAACTCGGAGCCCGCGCCGTCGCCTGTGAACACCGCGTGGATGCGCACGTGCAGGTAGCGATTGGCCGTGCGCACGACCTCGAGGATCTGCTCCGGATCGCGCACGGGCCCTTCCGTCGGCTGGCCGTCCGACAACACGAAGACCTCGTCGACTTCGCTCGCAGGCTCCTGCCCGAAGCGCAGGCCGTCGAGCGCGAGCGCGGCCACGAGCGCGTCGTGCACATTCGTGCCGCCGTGCGCCTGGATGCCCGACAGCAAGTCGACCAACGCGCGCGTCGATGCACGGCCCGGAGCCTCCGGCTTCTCGCTCCACAGCTTGACGTCGCGGTCGAACGTGACGAGCCGATAGCGCGACTCCGCGGGCATCGCCTGCACCGCCTGCACGAGTTGCTGCTTCGCGGCAGCAAGGCGCGACACGGTGCGGTTGCGGCGCCGCGACGAAGTGCGTTCGTCGTCGTCCGGCTTCGCGACGTCCGCGTCCATGCTGCCCGACGTGTCGATCACGAACACGACGTTGCGGCCTTCGACCGGGATGCCGAAGAACGAACTGCGCGTCGACACGGCGCCGCGCATGTGCGGCAACGTCGCGGGCGGAACGATGTTCTTCTGCTCGCGTTCCCAGAACGCGCGCCAACCCTTCGTGTCCTCCATCGGCAGGATCGCGCCCGTGAGCCCGCGCAGGCATTCGTAGGCGCGCGCGCGCAGACGCGGCGACGCTTGCGCATTCACCGTTTCGGCGAGCGCGTCGCCAGAGCCACCGCGTTCGAGCAACTCGATCAACGGCACGACCGCAGCGCGGTCCGGGAACGCCTCGACGAAGTCGAGCAGTTCCATGTCGGTGCGCCATCCCGCGCGCGAGAAGCGGCGCATCGCGACCTCGACCGCGCGCGAGCGCTCTTCTGCGTCGATCGCGTCCGGGTGCGCCTGCAGCGTGCGTTGCACGGCGCGCACGAGGGCCTGCGCCACGACCGGATGCGATTCGACTCCGAGCGCACGCAGCAACACGGGCAGCGACTCCTTCCGCCGCCAGAGGTCGATGGCCTCCGCCGCAGCGAGCCGAACGCGCGCATCGCCGTCGCCGAGCGCGCTCTCGATCGTGCTGCGAAACACCGGCGCGCCCTTCTGCCCGAGCAAACGCAACGCCGCCACGCGACGCGCGACCGCGATTTCGGACGTCGGGTTGAGCGGCAGGAGCGGCACGACGCCACCGCTCGCCGCGCGCATGAGCACGAGCCACACCGCGTTGTTGTCCATGCGCAACAGCGATGTGGCGCCGAGTTCGCGCACCGCTGCGGCATCGCGGTCGACGAGGCCCTTGTCGAAGCCCGCAGACGCGACCGACAGCGCCGCTTCGGCGATCGCTTCGTCCGCGTCGCGCTCCGCGTAGAACAAGAACTTCTGCAACGCGTCGACGTGCAGCAGCGAGCCGCCGTCGCGCTGCGACAACAACTCGGCGTTGCGCGCAATGCGCGCATAGCGGGGCTGCAGCCCGCCTTCCTCGCGCAGCGGCCCGCCGGGATGCACGGCGCCGCGCGCATAGTCGTCGACCCAGGCCTGGATCGCCTGCGCCACGCGCGCGCGACGATCCTTCGCTTCGTCTTGCTGCGAAGGCGACGCGGCGCAAGCGAGCATCGTTGCGGCGATGGCGAACAGGGCGCGCATGCGAGGGTGCGTTCGCGGACTGGGGCGAGGAGCGGATCGACGCTGCGTTGCTGCGCGCACGGACGCGCACCTTCACACGGCGACGCTGCGGGATCGGCGCAGCATAGGTTCGTTGCGACGATGCGTCGACCGGTCGGCCCGGGCCGGCTGCGCATCGGGCTGCGGTTCCCACATCGCGCCTCGAACTCGCGCTGCGACCGATCGCGCTTCCATGACTTCGCGTGCATGCGCGCCGCCGCGGCTCGCATGCGCCTTGCGTCGAAGCGCCGCGGAGGGGCTCCACGCGCAGACCCGCGCGGCACGGCGCCGAGAAGGCCACGGCCGCGCGCGGCGCAACGTCCCGAAGCGAGGCCTTGCGCTTTCGCCTGCCCGGCCCATGATGCGCGCGCCAACACGTGGGGGCGACCGGCTTCGACCGGATGCTGTCACGGCCAGCGTGGCGTGCCGAGGTCCGAGGCCCTCGTAAATCCCTTCGGAAAAACCAAGTGCCAACACGCACTACTCCCTCGCTGCCTGATTTAGTGTAGCGAGCGACGAGGTCCCTTCGCCTGCGGGGGGCTGAGTCGACACACAGCAGGCTGGCCCCGCGCGGCTGCTCGGCCCGCGCGCGGTGAGACACAGTCGAGCTGGCTGCCGCGGATCTCTGGTCGCTGGAGCTTCGGCAGCGAGACCAAACAGCAACCTACGCACGTAGAGGCGTTGGTCGGGGTATCTCGGGACGCGGGTTCAATTCCCGCCGCCTCCACCACTGTGACCCTGCTGTCGTCGCAAGACGGCAGCAGGGTCGCGCCATTTCTGGGGCAGGCGCGAATGGGGCCGGGCGCGAACGAGTCCGCACGAGGTCTCGGCAGCCCGCAGCGAACGGTTCCGCGCAACGAGCAGGCAGCGCCGCCGCGCCGCGTCAACTCACGCGTTGCGCAGTTCCTTCTTCGCTTCGCGTTCCTTCAACGTCGCGCGCTTGTCGTGCGTGTTCTTGCCCTTGCAGATCGCGAGCGTGACCTTCGCGTAGCCGCGTTCGCCGAAGTAGACGCGCAGCGGCACGAGCGTGAGGCCCTTCACGTCCACCTTCTGCTTGAGCTTCACGATCTCGCGGCGGTGCAGCAGGCACTTGCGCTTCCGCTTCGGCTCGTGGTTCTGGACGTTGCCGTGCGAATACTCGTCGATGTGCGAGCCGATGAGGAACACCTCGCCGTCCTGCAGGCGCGCGTAGGACTCGTCGAGGCTCATGCGGCCCTGGCGCAGCACCTTGACCTCGGTGCCGCGCAGCACGAGGCCCGCCTCGAAGGTGTCGATCACTTCGTAGTGGAAGCGCGCCTTCTTGTTGTCGCAGACGAGCGTGTTGGGGTCTTCCTTCTTGCCGCCTTGCGGCTTCTTGCCCGCGCTCGCAGGCTTGCTCGTCGACTTGGCCATCTGCGCCGCACGGTAGGACGCGCCAGCGCGAGAAGGAAGGCACTTGCAAAGACGGATGCCTCCGCTACTTTCTCGCGCCCGATCCGCGCCCAGGTGGCGGAATTGGCAGACGCACCAGGTTCAGGTCCTGGCCCGAGTAACATCGGATGGAGGTTCAAGTCCTCTCCTGGGCACCACTTCGCGGCAGCAACGTGCCGCACTCGGCCCCCGCGACAGCGCGGGGTGCCGACTTCTTCTGCGCCGCAAGCAGCGCAACGATGCGGACCCGCTGACCGCGCGCGATGGACGCACCCACCGAGCCAACCGAACTCGAACCGGACGACGGCTTCACGCCGGCGCCGCGTGTCGTCGCGAAGCCCTCGGAGTTCCGGCCGCTGCAGATCGGCCCGCTGACCGTCGACCCGCCCGTCGTGCTCGCGCCGATGGCGGGCATCACGAACGCGCCGTTCCGCCAGCTGTGCCGCAGCTTCTCGGCGGGCCGCTGCCTCTACGTCAGCGAGATGATCACGGCGCGCGCGTTCGTCGAAGGCAATGCCAAGACGCTCAAGCTCGCGTCGTTCGGACCTGACGAGACGGGCCGCCGCAGCATCCAGCTCTACGGCACGCACGAGGGCGCGCTCGGCGAAGCGGCGCGCATGCTCGTCAACGACTGGGGCGTCGAGCACATCGACATGAACTTCGGCTGCCCGGTGCGCAAGGTCACGTCGGCCGGCGGCGGTTCCGCGATCCCGGCGCGGCCCAAGCTGATGGCGCGCATCGTGCGCGCGGTCGTGAAGGGCGCGGGCTCGGTGCCGGTGACAATCAAGTTCCGCAAGGGCATCCACGACGAGTTGCTGACGTTCCTCGACGCCGGCCGCGTCGGCGAACAGGAGGGCGCGCGTTCGCTCGCGCTGCATGCGCGCACCGCGCAGCAGCTCTACTCGGGCCGCGCCGACTGGAACGCGATCGCCGAGCTCAAGCAGGCGACGAAGACGATCCCCGTGCTCGGCAACGGCGACATCTTCGAGCCGTGGGACGCGCTGCAGATGATGCGGCAGACGGGCTGCGACGGCGTCGTCGTCGGCCGCGGCTGCCTCGGCCGGCCGTGGCTGTTCGGCGAGATCGTCGACGTCTTCGACGGCAAGGAGCCGCGCACGCCGCCGACGCTCGGCGAAGTGAAGGCGACCATGCGCGAACACGCGCGATTGCTGTGCGCGTTCTTCAGCGAGAAGCACGGCATGGCGCAGATGCGCAAGTTCACCGGCTGGTATCTGAAGGGCTTCCCCGGCGCGAAGCGGCAACTCGGTGCGCTGCACATGGTGCGGACCATGGCGGAGTTCGACGAACTCATCGCGCCGCTGCCCGACGCGCTGCCGTATCCGATGGGCTCGATCCGCGCGCGCCGCTGCAAGGACGGACGGCCGCAGGACCACGTGTCGCTGCCAGAAGGGTTCTTGGAGTGCCGCGACGAAGACGTGTGCATCGACGACCCGTTGGAGATGGACGGCGGGTAGCGATCGACGATCCCGTTCTGTCAGCGGACGAACGGACACCGCCTGCGGCGATCGAACGCGTCGTCGCGTTGCGGCGCGCGACGAACGCGAAGCGCATCACGCACGCAGCTCACGAACGGCTGCGCAGACCACACGCGGCTACGCGGAGAGCATCCGCCGCGCGGCATCGATCCACGCGGCCGCTTCGGCATCGCGCTGGTGCACTTCGTCGAGGATCGCTTCTGCACGGTCGAGGCCTTGCAGGAACGCGACGTCGAGCGCGCGTTCGGACAACGGCGAGGACGCGGCGAGGTGGCGCTGCTCGGCGCGGATGCGGCTGATCGCGACCGGCGGCGAGGACTGCCCCCATCGCGACGGCGACGGCACGGCGCGCGACCGTCGCGAGCAGCACCTGCTGGCGCACGAGGGCGACCACGACGTCGGCTCCGCGGGCCACTTCGACCGAGTCGTGCGGCGCCTCGCCGTCCTTGCGAACGGCCTGCGCCTGCGCGCCGTCGCGTCGCCACGCAGGACGACCGTGGCGCTCCGAGAGCGCGTCGATTCCGCCGAGATGGCCGTAGTCCGCCATGTGCGCTGCACCTCCGCCCGCGCCGCGCGGGCCCATGGTCCCATCTTCGGACATCGCGGGAACGGCTTGAGCCCGCACGTTGCGTTCCGCCGCACACGGGATCGCGACCGCCCCGCCCCCATCGGATGCCTGCTATCCTGCGCCCTCCCATGCGCCATCTCCTTCCTCTCTCCGTGCTCGCGCTCTGCGCCCAGGCGCTCTGCCAGAACGACTTCGCGCTCGACAAGACGACCGCGGGCGCACTCGGTTCGCCGATCACGCTGCGCGCGACCGCAGCCCCCGCCAACGCGGCGTTGTTCTACGCACTGTCGACGACGGGCGGCCCGACGCCGATCGGCCTCGTCGATCCCGCGGATCCGCGCTCGCTTTCGGTCGGAGCCGACCTGGTCAACGACTGGTACTTCGCGCTGACCGACGCCGCTGGCGCATCGACGCTCGCGCTCACGGTGCCGAACGACACCGCGTTCCACGGGCTCACGCTGCACTGGCAGTCGTTCACGTTCCCCGGGACCACGACGCTTCTCGGCCAGATCAGCAACGACGTCGTGACGCAGTTCGGAGCGAGCGGAACGGCGACAACGGGACCGAACAGCCTCATCGCGCCGCGCGCGTTCGCGACCGCATTCGCGGGCAACGGCCAAGGCAACGTGCTGCTCGCGGGCGGCGGCGGCGGCACGCTCACTTCGTCGACCGGACTCGCGACGACCGAGCAGTTCGACTTCCGTCGCCTCGCGTTCACCGCAGGCCCGACGATGAACAGCGCGCGCGCGTTGCATCAAGCAGTGACGCTCGCGGACGGCCGCGTGCTGCTGTGCGGCGGCGCCGATGCGCTCGGCGCGGTGCTGTCGACGTGCGAGATCTACGACCCGGTCGCCAACACATTCACGCCGACGGGCAGCATGCTGACGCCGCGCGTGCTGCACGCCGCGGTGCGCATGGCCGACGGCCGCGTGCTCGTCGCCGGCGGCACGAGCAGCCTGCTCGACGCCGTGTCGACGATCACGAATGTGCGCAACTCGACCGAGATCTACAACCCGGCGACGGGCACGTGGACGGTGTCCGCCAACCTCGGCGGCTTCCGCATGCTGCCGTCGCTGAGCTTGCTGCCCAACGGCCGCGTGCTGGCGGCCGGCGGCCTCGAGGTGTCGTTCTTCCTCGGCATCCCGCTGAGCGCAGGCACGACGGCCAACTGCCAGAGCTACAACCCCGCGACCAACAGCTGGGCCGCGGCCGCCGCGATGCCGGGCGCGCGCACCGGGCATCACTTCAACCAGACGACGCTGCAGAACGGCCGCGTGCTGATGACCGGCGGCATGAGCGTGTCGGTCAACATCACCACGCAGGCAATCACGACGACGCCGCTCACGAATGCATGCGCCTACGACCAGGCGACCAACACGTGGACGTCGTCGACGATGGCGACCGCGCGGTCGCTGCACTCGGCCACGCGCTTGCCGGACGGCCGCGTCCTCGTGTGCGGCGGCGCGCAAGGCTCGCTGACGCTGCCGGTCGCCGTCGACGGCGTCGAGGTCTACAGCCCCGCAACGAACGGCTGGACGTCGTTCGCCGCGCTGCCGGCGCCGCGCATGGCGCACGCCGCGGCGCTGCTGCCGGACGGCACGATTGCGCTGTTCGGCGGCCAGGAC
>CAZEQF010000025.1:10710-20280 GCA_964514315.1 uncultured Singulisphaera sp.
AACACGGCTTCGGTCGCGCTGCTGCGCCTCTGATCGAGGCTCGTCGCTCCGGCGGCGACCATTCGCGACGACACGGCCGAGAAGCACCTCGAGCCCTTCGATTCGTCGCCGAGATCGCCGCATCGAAGCCGGCGGCTCCCAAGTCTGGCGAACTGGCTTCGCGCAGCCTCCGAAGGCGTTCTGCACCGGGCCTGGCATGAGCCGACGCGGTCGCAGGTCCCCTGTCGCTTTGGGTTTGCTGTGGCACGACCTGCGGCGGCCCGCTAGAACGGTCGCCCAACTTCGCTTCCTACCAGCAGTAGTTCCCCTGGCTATCGAGCCCACCATCCTTTCCCCGTCGAGCATCGACCTTCGCAAGCTCGATGACGATGCCGTTCGGGCAACCCAGCGCCTCGACCAACGTGGTTTCGAGGCGTATCTGGTCGGCGGCTGCGTCCGCGACCTCCTGCTCGGCCTGCGGCCCAAGGACTATGACATCGCGACGGCGGCGCGGCCTCAGCAGGTCAAGCGCACGTTCCCGCGCAACTGCCGCATCATCGGCCGTCGGTTCAAGCTCGCGCACCTGCACTTCCACGGCAACACGAAGATCCTCGAGGTCTCGACGTTCCGCCGGACGCCGCAGACGGAGAACCAGGAGAGCACGCAAGCGGATCTGCTGATCCGCCACGACAACGAGTTCGGGACCGCAGAAGAAGACGCGCTCCGCCGCGACTTCACGGTCAACGCGTTGTTCCTCGACGTCGGCCGCAACTGCATCCTCGACTACGCGAACGGCCTCGAGGACCTGCACAACCGCACGATCCGCACGATCGGCGACCCGCGCGTCCGCTTCCGCGAGGACCCGGTGCGCATCCTGCGCGCCGCGAAGTTCGCCGGCCGCCTCGGCTTCCACGTCGAGCCCGAGACGCTTGCGGCGATGGCCGAAGTCTCGCCGGACCTCGTCCGCGCCGCGCCGCCGCGCGTGCTCGAAGAGATCCTGCGCCTGCTGCGCAGCGGCCACGCGCTCGACAGCTTCCAGCTGCTGCGCGACGTCGGCGCCCTCAAGCACTTGCTGCCGGTCGTCGCGACGTTCTTGCAGGACGCTGCGCACGCCGAACGCGTGTCGTTCTGGCGCATCCTCGAAGCGCTCGACCACCGCATCGCCGAGGGCCAGAAGGTCTCCGCGCCGCTGCCGCAGAACGGCGTGCTGCTCGGCGCCCTGATGCTGTCGCCGGTGCTCGCGCGCTGCGCCCAGCAGCCGCACAAGAGCCCCAGCACCGTCGCCGAAGAACTGCTCGGCCCGTTGTGCGTGCAGCTGCGCCTGCCGCGCCGCGACACGGGTTGCGTGAAGCGCATCTGCGGCGTCGCGCACCGGTTCTTCCAGTTCGACGAGCCGCAGGGCTTCAAGATCGGCGCATTCGCGACGAGCCCCTACTTCGACGAAGCCCTGGAGCTGTTCCAGCTGCGCGCCGAGGCCACGAACATCGACCCCACGCTGCTCCAGCAGTGGCAAGTGGTCGCTCAGGACGCGAGCGAACACCGCCGCCACGACGGGTTCCCCGGCCACGGCGCGGATGGCGACGAGGACTTCGGCGGCGAACCGGCGCAACGCGCGCACGGGGAAGGCGACGAAGGAGCGGACGAAGGCGGACCTGTGGCGCAGCGCGACGGTGGCGACGAGCGCCACGGCGAAGGCGGCCGCAGGCGTCGGCGTCGGCGCCGTCGTCGCGGTGGCCGCGGCGGCGACGAGTTCGACGACGCGCCGCGCAGCCAGGACGCGCAGGGCGGACCGCAGGACGATCGCATTCCCGTGGAAGCCGATGACGGCGACCACGGCGCGTTTGCGGACCAGGACCGCGGCGAAGGCCAAGAAGGTCCGTTCGAAGGCGAAGCCGACGCAGCGGAAGGCAGCGCGCAGGACGCGAATGCCCAGCAGAACGACCAAGGCGAAGGCGGTCGTCGTCGTCGTCGCCGGCGCCGTCGTCGTGGCGGCCGCGGCGGGGACGATGCTGGCGAAGGCCAGCCCCACCATGCGCACCGCGAAGGCGGCGAAGTCGCGGACCAGGACTCCGGCGAACGTTTCCAGGACGGCGCAGAGCTCCCGGACGGAGCCGACACCCGCGAAGGATCCGACGCCCCGAGCGCCCAGGACCAGCGCGGCCAGCGCCACCAAGGAAACCGCCAGCACGGGCGGCACCAGCAGGGCCAGCGGCAACAGGGTCACCAGAATCAGGGTCACCAGCATCAGGGCCAGCAGCACGGCCAGCGCCAGGGCGACCGCCGCGAAGGCCAACACGGCGATCGCAAGGGCCGCCGCGACCGTCGTCGAGGCCGCCGCGACGGCGCTCCGCGCGATGTCGACGTCGTTCCGCGCGGCGTGGATCGTCGCGGCAAGGTCGACGTGATCGAGCCGCAACAGCTCGACCTCACCGCCTTCGACATCGAACTCGATCCCAAGCGCGTGCCGACGTTCGGCTCGATCGTCGAGGGCAAGGGTCGGCCGAAGAAGCGCGCGCCGCGCATGCCCGACGAGGGCCGCGACGACTACCGTCCGCCGCCGCCGCCCGGCCAGGGCGACGATCCTTCGAACGCGCCGCCGCCTCCGGTCGACGACGCGCCGACGGGTGGCGACACGTTCGGCGACTGGTGACCCGCGGCGCACGGAGGCGCGCATGACCCGCACGAAGATCACGACCGCCGTGCTGCGTGAGATGAAGGCGCAGCACGAGCGCATCACCACGCTGACGGCCTACGACCACCTCTTCGCGCAGTTGCTCGACGAGGCCGGCATCGATGTCGTGCTCGTCGGCGACTCGGTCGGCACCGTGATGCAGGGCCGCGCTGCGACGGTCTCGGTGACGATGGACCAGATGGTCTACCACACCGAACTGGTGAGCCGCGCGTGCAAGCGCGCGCTCGTCGTCGGCGACATGCCGTTCTTGAGCTACCAGGTCAGCGCCGAGGACGCGATGCGCAATGCCGGCCGTCTGCTCAAGGAAGGCGGCGCCGAATCGGTGAAGCTCGAAGGCGGCGCTTCGATGGCCCCCACCGTCGCGCGACTCGTCGACGCGGGCATCCCGGTCATGGGCCACATCGGCCTCACGCCGCAGAGCATCCACCAGTTCGGCAGCTACAAGGCGCGCGGCCAGGACGACGCGGAACGGCTGCGCATCCTCGACGACGCGCGCTCGCTCGAGCAGGCCGGCGCGTTTGCGATCGTGGTCGAGAAGGTCCCCGCAACGCTCGGCAAGGAGATCACCGAGGCGGTGAAGGTCCCGGTCATCGGCATCGGCGCAGGCCCGGACTGCGACGGGCAGGTGCTCGTCACGCACGACATGCTCGGCCTGTTCTCGCGCTTCCGTCCGCGCTTCGTGCGTCGCTATGCAGAACTCGGCCGCCTCATCCAGAGCGCGGTGCAGAGCTACGCCGACGACGTGAAGAAGGGCGCGTTCCCGGGCCCTGACGAGAGTTACTGACGAAGTGGCCGCGCCCGCACAATCCAAGGCCCCGCGCGCGACGTGGAGGCTTCGCATCCTGCGCCTGTCGCAGTCGCTGGTGCCCGCGATCTGGATCATCGGCCTCGCCGAGTTCCGGCGCTGGCCGATGGGCCCGGTCGACTACGCAGCGATCGTCGCGCTCCTGCTCGCGCTGCAGACGATTCGCCGCCGCATGCGGCCCAACGAACGAACGCTGGACCTTGGTCCGCTGACCCGTCCGAGCCTCGTCGCGACGTTCGTCGGCATGATCGCTGGCTCGATGGCGCTGCTGCTCGGCGGCTTGTTCGAAGCATTCGCGAAGCAGCCTGATGCCCCCCACGCGTCGTGGTGGCTGCGCACGCTGTGGCACGGAGCCTGCGCGTTCGCGTCGGCCTACACGGGCTTCTTCGCGCGCATCGAAGCTGCGCGCATCGCGCAAGCGAAGTCCGGCGCGAGCAGCGCAAGCTGAGCGGCAAAGCCTGAACGGCTGCTGCGCCGCGCGCTTCGCTCGCCGCTCACCCGTCGCCGAGCAACTGCATGCGCCCTTGCGCAACTCCGATCTGCGCACGCGCGCCGGTGCGGCGCTGCAACTCCGTCGCGTCGATGCGCGCGTGCAGCATGTCGTCCCATGCGCGCAAGGCAGCGAGGGCTTCGGCCTGCGTCTCGCGCACGAACTCGACGCGGACGCGGCGCACGCCCATGTGCAGCATGCGCGGCAGCGCCTCGGCGGCCTGCTGCGGCTCGTGATGGAACACCGTGTTGCGGCAGCCGACGTCGACGATCACCGGATGCTGGCGCTGCAGGTGGTCCTGCACCGCGATCTGGTGGCGTTCGCACGGGCGACCGCACGAATGGAAGTCGCGGCCGTTGCTGAGCAGGTGCGAATAGAGGCAGTGCTCGGTGTGGAACGTCGGGATGCGGTGGTGCACGACGACGGCGAGGCGGCCCTTCGGCGACGCGTTGAGCAACGCCATCAACTGCGCTTCGTCGAGGTCGAACGACGCGGTCACCGTGTCGAGGCCGAGGCCGAGAAGGTGCATCGCCGTCAGCGAGTTGGTGACGTTGAGCGAGAAGTCGCCGTGCAACGCGAACGAGGCGCCTTCGCGGCGCGCGCGCAGGAAGCGCTCCATCGCGCCGAAGTGGCGCACGAGCACTCCGTCGGGCAGAAGCCGCAGGATGCGCTCGTCGATCGGCTCCTCGCCGGGCTTGCCGATGCGCGGCGTCGCGACGACGACCGCGAGGCCCGCAGCGCGCGCGCGTTCGAAGGCGCGGCCGAGGCCGGTGAACTCCATCCAGTCGAGTTCGACTTCGCGCACGCCCGCTTCGATCGCCGCTTCGAGCTGCGCATCGCTGCGCAGCAGCGGCACCACGTACGCGTGCTCGGGAACGGCGACTTCGCGCACCGCAGCGCGCAGCTTGTCGCGAACGCGCGGCAACGACGGCAACGCGTCAATCGTGCGCGCGACCCCGCGCTCCACCTGCGGCAACAGGTCGGCGACGATGCGCCGGCGCAGTTCCTTCAACTCGCCTGGCGGGACGTGAAGCCCCGGCGCGAGCGCGCTGCAGTCGATGCCGTCGAGGCGGAACGGCGTGCCGCCGAAGCCGCCGAGCTTGTCCGCGAGCAGTTCGCGGTCGAGGCCACGGCCGCGCGCCGCTTCGGCGCGGACCGCGGTCTCCGCCGAGGCTGTCGCGTTGCCGCTCGCGGCGTCGACGCGCAACGGCTCGCCGAGCGCACCGGAGACGACGAGCCGCACGGGCACGCGGCCCTCGGGCTCGTCGCGCAGCACGAGCTTGTCGGCCATCGCCGCGAGCGCGTTGTCGTTGGTCGCGAACACGCGGTCGCCGACACGCACGGCAGCGAGGTCGGGCCCAGGCTGGCCGAAGCGCAGCCGCAGTTCCTGGCCCGCGTCGTCGACGGCGAACACCGGGCCGCCGGGCTCCGCGCGCTCGGGCTTGCCCTGGTCGAACACGACGCCCATGCCCGCGCGCAGCTGCAGCGGCGCAGGCGCCGCATCGCTCGCGAGCGGCGAACTGACGTCGCCGATCGGCGCATCCGGCCGGTCCTCGCGCGCGAGCGCCCCGGTCCACGGCCGACCCGCCGCGTCCTTCTTCACGACGACGACGTCGCGCTCGACGCGCGTGACGCGGCCGACGTAGACGCCGCGGTGCTTGGGGAAGCGCCCCTCCACCAACGTTTGGTGGTCCGAACCGGCGAGGAACCCGTCCGAGAAGCCGCGCGTGTAGCTCAGCGCCATCGACAGCAGGTCCTGCGCGAGCTGCTTCTCCGCCGCCTTCTGGTCCGCGCCGCTCGTGATCGCATCGACCCATCGGCGATAGCCGCCGGTCGCCGTCGCCACGTACTGCGGGCCCTTCTGGCGGCCTTCGATCTTGAGGCCGTGCACGCCGATGCGCACGAGGTCCGGGATCGCGCGCGCACCCGACAGGTCCTTCGGCGACAGCAGGTAGCGCACGTCGCCGAGGTCCTTTACCGCGCCGTCGACGACGAGCGAATACGGCATGCGGCAGCTCTGCGAGCACTGGCCGCGGTTGGCCGAACGGCCGCCCCACGCCTCGCTCGTCAGGCACTGGCCGCTCCACGACACGCACAGCGCGCCGTGCACGAACACTTCGAGCTCGAGGTCGGTGCCGGCGGCAAAGCGCTCGATCTCCTGCACCGACAGTTCGCGCGGCACGACGACGCGCGTGACAGCCAACCGCTCCGCGAAGCGGCACGCCTCGCCGTTGGCGATCGTCATCTGCGTGCTGGCATGCAGCTCGAACGACGGGCACACCTCGCGCGCGAGCAGGCACACGGCTGGATCCTGCACGATCAACGCGTCGACGCTGCTCGCGGCGAGAGCGCGCAGCGCGCGTTCACACTGCTCGAGCTCGGGCTCGAACACGAGCGTGTTCATCGTCACGTAGGCGCGAGCGCCCGCGCGATGGATCAGGCCCACGGTCTCCGGCAACTCGGCGAGCGCGAAGTTCGCGGCGCGGGCGCGCGCGTTGAACCCGTCCTGGAGGCCGAAGTAGACCGCGTCGGCGCCGCTCTGCAGCGCGGCCACGAGCGAGTCCAGCGAACCGGCCGGGGCGAGGACTTCGGGTTTCGTCGATTTGGCGGCCACGGCGGGCCGCGTAGTATTCCGCGCCGCAGCCAAACCGCAATGTCCGCCGAAGCAACCAAGCGACTGCTCGCGATGCGCGCCGAGATCGACGCGATCAACGTTCGCCTGCGCGACCTGCTGCAGCAGAGGGCAAACGTGTGCCGCCGCATCGCGACGCACAAGCGCGAACACGGCTTGCCGCTCGTCGATCCCTCGCGCGAGGCGGACATGATGATGGCGCTGCTGCGCGATTGCGGCGAAGGCTTCGAGCCCGAAGCGCTCGCGCGCATCTTCGGCGCCGTGCTCGCAGAATCGCGCGCGCTCGTGCTCGACGGCGACGAGCCGCGGTCAGGCGGTGGCTGATTCGGTCTGCGCCGCAGGCCGCGGCCACGTCTCGTGGCGGCAGGTGCCGCGCGCCTCTTCCTTCTGCCGGTACATGAGCCGATCCACTTCGGCGACCAGTTCGTCGACGCCGGGTGGATCGCGCAGGACGGTCAGGCAGCCGATGCTGCACGAGGCCGAGAACTCGCGCTCCACCCACTCGGCGAGGAGGCCCTGCAGGCGGCGGATGACGACGCCCGCGCCGATCGCGTCGGCCCCTGGCAGCAGCAACGCGAACTCGTCGCCGCCGAGCCGCGCGACGAGGTCGACCTTGCGCACCGAGGTCTGCAGCGCCATCGCCACGCGCTTCAACAACGCGTCGCCGGCGGCGTGGCCGAGCCGGTCGTTGACCTGCTTGAACCGGTCGACGTCGAGATAGGCGATCGAGAACGGCTGCCCGTAGCGCCGGCACCGTTCGGTCTCGCGCTCCAGCTCCGCGTGGAATGCGCGACGGTTCGGCATGCCCGTCAGCGAGTCGGTGCGCGCGAGCCGCCGTTCGTGCTGCAGCCGTCGCCGCATGGCCGCGATCAGGAGCCCGAACGACAGGAACACGAGCAGTTCCATCACGAGGTTCACGACCAGCACGGGCGTCGACTGCGGGATGTCGCGGCGCCCTTCGTGCACCACGAGCCACGCGCCGGCGCAGGCGATCGCGACGAACACCACAGCAGCGCGCGGGAGCCGCCACGCGGCGAGCGCGAGCGGCAGCATGTAGCCGAGCGTGAACGCGATCTCGGCGGTGCTCAGCCAGTCGGCGAACCCGACTGCGGCGACCAGTGCGAAGACGATGACCGCGGCCGCCGCGGGGCTGCGGCGGTCGATCCAGCGGAGCAGCAGACCTTCGCCGCGCGGTTCCATGCCTGCGCAAGTCTACCCCAGGACGACCTGGGCCTGTTGGCGGTGGCGACTCAGCGACGCAGCGATGCCTCGGCGGGCGTCCCGGTCTGGACGGGCATCGGCATGCCTTCGCGCGCGACGTTCTTGCTGTCGATCGTCTGCAGCATGCGCAGCACCACCGCGCGCAGCGACACGCCCGCCAGCACGTAGCGGCTCGCGGTGCGGAAGGACGCTTCGGTCACTTTGCGGTCGACGAACGCCTGCTCGAACATGAGCTTGCGGTTGCCGTTCGCGTCCGCGGGCCCGTGGACTTCGATGCGCATCGAGACCTCGGCGACGGCGCGGCCGCCGGACATCTCCTCGACCGCACCCGTGCGGAACGAGACAAGCGTCGGGACCACGAGGATCTGGGCCTTGGCCGGGCTCGCGACCACTTCGTCGAAGATCTCCGACTCCTCGATCTCGTGGCGCAGGATCTCGTCGACCATCTCCACCACCGAGCGATGCCAGCGGCCGTCGACGTCGTAGGAGACCGGGAATCCGCCCACGTTGACCTCGTCGGCAACGGTGACATCCGTCCGGGCATCCGTCACGGGAGCGACGAAGACCGTCCGGTCTCCGGGCGCCTTGCAGACGTAGTCCGTGTAGGCGTAGAGCTCCGGGTTCAGGGCGAGGTCGGCGACCGGGGTCGACTTGCAGCCGGCGAGGGCCGCGAACGCGCAAAGGAGGGCGAACAACCGGGGGGCGGTCATGCCCATGGCATCGGCAGGATCGCTCCGCGACTTGAGCCCTCCGGCGATCTTCCAAGCGCCCGCCGCAACCGATAGAACGCCGCCCCAGCATGGTCGCCAATCCGTTCGGCGCGCGGGCCACCCTGAAGGTCGGCAAGCGCACGTTCTCGTACTTCTCCCTCCCGGCTCTCGAGCGCAGCGGCCTCGGCCGCATGCACGCACTGCCATTCTCCATCCGCGTGCTGCTCGAGCAGGCGCTGCGCAACGTCGACGGCTACGTCGTCAGTGAACAGGATGTCCGCAACATCGCGGACTTCGGCCCCAAGACCGCAGGCAAGGTCGAGATCCCGTTCCTGCCGGGCCGCGTCGTGCTGCAGGACTTCACCGGCGTGCCGTGCGTCGTCGACCTCGCGGCGATGCGCGCGTCGATGAAGCGCCTCGGCGGCGATCCCAAGAAGATCAACCCGCTCGTTCCGTGCGACCTCGTCATCGA
Organism: uncultured Singulisphaera sp.; assembly: GCA_964514315.1. GTDB lineage: Bacteria > Planctomycetota > UBA1135 > UBA1135 > UBA2386 > SXPK01. Next base: position 19,712 of record CAZEQF010000025.1, read on the forward strand.
CCACTCGGTGCAAGTCGACGCGTTCGCGAGCAAGAAGGCCGAAGGCGAGAACCTCAAGCTCGAGTTCGAGCGCAACCAGGAGCGCTACGAGTTCTTGAAGTGGGGCCAGCAGTCGCTGACCAACTTCCGCGCCGTGCCGCCGGGCATGGGCATCGTGCACCAGGTCAACCTCGAGTACCTCGCGACCGTCGTGCTGACGAAGAAGTCGGGCAAGGACACGGTCGTGTATCCCGACAGCGTCGTCGGCACGGACAGCCACACGACGATGATCAACGGCCTCGGCGTGCTCGGCTGGGGCGTCGGCGGCATCGAGGCCGAGGCAGTGATGCTCGGCCAGCCCACCTACATGCTGCTGCCCGAAGTGGTCGGCATGGAACTCACGGGCCAGCTGCCGGAAGGCGCCACCGCGACGGACCTCGTGCTCACGATCACGCAGGCGCTGCGCAAGCACGGCGTCGTCGGCAAGTTCGTCGAGTTCTTCGGCTCCGGCGCGCTGCAGATGTCGCTCGCCGATCGCGCGACGATCGCCAACATGGCGCCGGAGTACGGCGCGACGATGGGCTTCTTCC
>CAZEQF010000026.1:0-19881 GCA_964514315.1 uncultured Singulisphaera sp.
AGTCGGCGTTGCCGTAGGCCGCGTAGCCGAGTTCGGTTGCTTCGTCTGCGCGCACGGCGTCGGGCTCGATGCGATGCGTCGCGACCTTGGGGAACGTCACGCCGAGCGGCGAAGGCACGCGCAACGTCACCGAATCGGCATCCTGCGCGAGCACTCGCACCGGCGGCGCGTCCTTCGCGGCACGGACCAACCGGCCTTGCAACGAAAACGCAAAAGGGGTCCACGGCGCAGGCTCGCGCACGTCGCCGTGCAGTTCGGGCCAACCCAGCGTCGAGCATCGCGCGCGCAACGCCGCGGCAGTGCTCGGCTCCGCAGCGACGTCGAGTTCCGCGAGCGCCGCGCATGCCGCATGGAACGCGCCCTGCTGCACCGACGAGACCACCGCATCGATGCGCAACATGAGGTCGTGGTCGCGCGCGGCGAGCGCGCCGTCGCGATCGGAATCGGCGGCCCGAGCCGCCGCCGCGTCCTCGGCCGCGCGCTTCGCATCGGCTTCGCGCTGCGCTTGCTCCAGGGCCTTCGCGACGGACTCCTTCGCTTCAGTGTCCTGTGCCGCAGTTTCCTTCGCCGCCTGCTGCGGACGATCCGCGTCGCGTGCGCTCGACGCATTCTCGCCGACCGGCGTCGAAGCCCCGCGCTCGCCCGTCCACAGCCCGAGGCCCTGCCCGCAGAACGCGAGCACGAGCCCCGCGCCGAGCACGAGCAGCAAGCGGAACGGGATCAGGCGCAGGAGCGGCATGGGCAGGAACGCGAGGCCGCGGACTCTACAGCGAGCAGGGCCGGATCGCGTCCGCGCCGGAGAAGGACTCCCACGCCGCCGCGGTGCGCTCGAGCCGCAGCACGCTCTCCTCGCCGACGAACGCCGCGATCTCGCTGCGCGGCACCCACTGCAGCGCCTTCGACTCCGCCGACAGCACGAGGTCCTGGCCGGGCGCTGCGCAGAACAGGAACCGCACGTCCCAGTGCAGGTGCTCGGGCTCGTCCTTGCGCGCAGGAATCGCATGCACGTCGAGGTCGAGCGGCATCAACTCGCCGCGCGGCGCCAGCAGCTCGAAGCGATCCATGCCCGATTCTTCCTGTGCCTCGCGCAACGCCGCGAACTGCACGCGCGGCTCGCCGTCGACGTGGCCGCCGAGCTGCAGCCAACGATCGAGCTTCTTGTGGTGCGTCATCAGGCAGGCGCGCCGGTCCGCGGACCAGATCCACGCCGACGCGGTGATGTGGCCCGGATCGCACGTGCGCAACAAGCAGTCGTCGCGCGAATCCACGAACGCGAGGAAGCGATCGGCGATCGCGCGCGACGCCGCGTCGCGTCGGCCGTAGCGCTGCAACAGCGCGGTCAGTTCGTGTCGGTGCATGCGAGGTCTCGTTGGAGCTTCTGCAGGTCGATCTTGCCGTTCTGCGTGTGCGGCAAGGCGCGCAGCACGCGCACCTCGGCCGGCACCATGTAGGCGGGAAGGCGCGCGCGGCACTGGCGCAGCGCGCGCGCTGGCAACTCGCGGTCCTCGGGATCGCCGCCCACCACGACGACGATGCGGTGCCCGGCGGGCCCGCCGTCGAAGCCCAGCACCGCGGTCTCGCCGACGCCCGCGCAACCCGACAACGCCGCCGCGACCTCGTCGGGCGAGATGCGATGGCCCTGGACCTTCAGCATGCGGTCGTTGCGCGCGACGAAGTAGAGCAGGCCTTCCTCGTCGCGGCGCACGAGGTCGCCGCTGTAGACGACGGTCTTGCCCGTGCCGCGCGGATCGGGGCGAAAGCGCTGCGACGTCGCATCGGGACGGTTCCAGTAGCCGAGCGCGACGAGTTCGCCTGCATGCACGAGCTCGCCAGTTCCCGGCCCGTCGAGCACCGCGCCCGTCGCGGGATCGACGAGCAGCAGTTCGACGCCGGGCAGCGCGCGGCCGAAGCTGTCGGGCCGTTCGTCGATGCGACTCGGGTCGAGGAACGCGGAACGGAACGCCTCGGTGAGGCCATACATCGCAAACACCTGCGTGCGCGGCCACGCTTTGCGGATCGCGCGCAGGTCGTCGAGGGCGAGGCGGCCGCCGCTGTTCGTGACGTAGCGAAGGCTCGCGCCGTCGACGGGATGCAACGCGCCGCTCGCGAGCCCGCGCGCGCATTCGTGCCACAGCGACGGCACGCCGGCGAGGCCCGTGGGGCGAACGGTGCGCAGCAGCGTCGCGAGTTCGCCGAGGCCGAGGAAGTCCGCGGCCGTCACACGGCAGCCGACGTGCATCGACGCGAGCAGCTGGTTGAGGCCGTAGTCGAAGCTGAACGGCAGCAGCGCGAGCACGTGGTCGTGCGCCGTCATGCCGAGGTAGCCCGCGACGATGCGCGCGCCGCGCGCGAGGTTCTGGTGGCTCTGCACCACGCCCTTGCTGAGTCCCGTGCTGCCGCTCGTGTAGAGCAGGATCGCCGGGTCCGCGGACCGCGGCGCGCGGAGTTCGCCAGCAGCGGCCGACGCGGCCTGCGCGAGCGCTTCGAACGGTTCGCGACGGGCGGGGGCATCGCTCGGGTCCGCGCCGACGACGAACATGCGCCGCTCGGCGAGGATGCGTTCCTGGTCCTGGAGCAGGGCCCCCTTCACGGGGCTCGTGACGACGGCCCAGGGGTCGGCGTCGTCGAGCACGTGCGCAACCTGCGCATCCTTGAGCTTGGGATGGATCGGCACCGCGATGCCGCCCGCCGCCGCCGCCGCGAGCAAGGCCACCGCCTCGTCGACGCAGCGGTGCAGGTGCACTGCGAGGCGGTCGCCGCGCGCAAAGCCGCGCGCCAGGAGACCGAGCGCCGTGGACTCGACGCGCCGCAGCAGTTCTGCCGCGGACACGGTTTCCTTGGCGACGCAAAGGAACGGTTCGGCCCCGCGCAGCGCCGCCGCGCGGCGCAGCAGAGAGAGCAGGTCCTCGCCGCCGTCCGTCACCGCCGACCGTCCGTCCACGAACGCGGCAGCCGTCCGACTGCCGTAGAAAAGAATCGGGCCCGCCGGCGTGCGCCGACGGGCCCGTTTGGTATCCCGGACGGGATTTGAACCCGTGTTACTGGAATGAAAATCCAGTGTCCTAGGCCGGACTAGACGACCGGGACCCGCGTTGGGGCCGGGGATGATAGAGACGACTTCGCCGCTGGCAAGAGTCCAGTTGCGACCTCTTCGCGCACGTCAGGGCTGGTTCGCGTTCACGAGCGCGCGGATCGGGAGCCCACGCCGTTCGAGATAGCCGAGCAGCAGCCGCGCGCCCGATTGGCGCAGGAGCAGGCTGCCCTGGTTGCTGATGCCGTCGCCCGCAGAGGCCTGGGCGCGCCACGAACCGCCGCGGTTGGTGGAGACGGTCCAGGCAGAGCGCACCGAGTCGGTGCCGGCGTCGCCCGACAGCCACGCGACGGTCACGTAGTCCCCCACTCCGGCGATGCGCGGGCTGGACACCGGCACGTTCGCGGAGTCGAGGCGAGCCGTGGCGGGGAACGACGCGCCGAGGTCGCTGCTGCGCCCGAGCCGGACCTCGGTCCCGTCCGTCGTGTAGGCGACGTAGACGCGGTCGCCGCTCGCGTGGACGCGCGGCTCCGACGGGATGCCGTCCTCGAGACCGCGGACGAAGACCTCCGGCGTACGCCACGTGGCGCCGAAGTCGGGCGAGCCGTCGTAGAACACTCCATCCTCGGTCACGAACGCCACGTGCACCGCACTGCCGTCGCGCGACAGGTCGAGCGCGGTCGCAAGACCATCGAGCCCGGACAGCCGCACCGCCGACGAGAACGTGACGCCGCCGTCGCCCGAACGCGCGGCGTAGACACCGCGGGACTGCGGCGCCACGCGGTCGTCGAGCCACGCGAGCGCGAGGTCGTCGCCGGTGCACACGATCTCGACGTCGCGCTGGTTCTGCGAACCGCTCGCCACGCCCACTGGCGCTGCGAACGACGAACCTGCGTTCTGGGACGAAGCGGTCGTCACGCGCGCCTGCGTGAGGCCGAAGCTGCCCGAGATCCACGCCGCGTGCACGTGCGTGGCGCTGGCGGCGAGCCGCACGCCTTGCACCGGCTGCGCGCCCGCATCGAGCCGCACGGCAGACGCGAACGACGCGCCGCCGTCGACGGAACGGCGATACCACACTTGCTGCGCATCGCCGATCCACGCGACGTGGACGACATCGCCAAGCGCCACCACCTTGGCCTCGGTCACGGTCTCGGTCGCCGACAGCAGCGTGCCGACGCCGAACGTCGCGCCGCCGTCCGTCGAACGGGCGTGCGTCACGGTGGACGCTGCGATCGACACGACGTCGACGACAGCATCCTGCAGCGCGCAGTCGATGCCCGTGGCGCCGCCGCCAGAATCGACCGCGACATCGTTCGACGCGAAGGTCGGCGGGAACGGCATCACGCGGAACGCGGACGCGGGCAGCTGGTCGGAGCCGTTCGTGTTGCTGACCGCGACCACCGTCTGCCCGCTCGGCGCGATCGTCGGCGTGCGGCACGTGAGCGCGTTCTCGCCGGTCGAAGCGAGCACGGTCGCCGCCGCGCCGCCGAACGTGACCTGCGCCTGCACCACGCCGCCGAGCGCGAGCGCCGAGCCCGTCACTTCGACCTCGAGCGCCTGGCCCGCGAACGCGGACGCCGGCGTCACGCCGTCGATCTGCGGCGCGCCCGTGCGCAGCACGGAGACTTCGAGCCCTGCGGTTGCCGCGCCGTCCTGCACGAGCACGTTGCACAAGGCGAACGCGGGCGAGAGCACCGGGTCGAGGTCGATCGTGAACGACGTGCCGGTCGCCGACGTGGGCGCGTTCACGCCAGCGGCCGCGAACGCGATCGAGCTGCCGGAAAGCTGCCACTGCAGAAGGTCGCCGTCGGCGTCGTTCGCCGTGAACGTGATGCTCGCGCTGTCGAGGATCGGCACGGTCCACGTGACGCGCGGTGCAGTGCCGGTGAGCCCACTGGGCACTTGGATCGTCGGCGCCGTGTTGTCGGGCGGCTCACCGCCGCCGCCATCGCCGCCCCCGCCACCTCCGCCGCACGAAGCAGCGAGCACGAGAGCGGAAGCCAAGAGGCGGGCGCGCGGCGAGGCGAGGCAAGGGAATGCTGCCATGGGAGGATCCACCAGAACCTCCCGATGCCTTGGAAGCAACCCGCTACGCGGCGCCGCGCAGCGCTGCGAACGGCGAGCCCGGCTCGGAGCCGATGCGACGCACGCTTCCTCGGGAGCCGCGTGGCCGCGATGGCGGCCAACCGCGGCAATCTCGGAGTCCGCAGGCGACTCCCGCTCAGGCCTTCAGCCGAGCTGCTTCCATTCCTTGACGCTCGGCAGCTCCTGCAGCGAGGCGAGGCCAAAGCGCTCGAGGAACTGGTCGGTCGTGCCGTATTGCAGCGGGCGGCCAGGGACGTCGGCGCGGCCGGTGATGCGCACGAGCTTGTGCTGCAGCAGCGTGCGCAGCATCGGCCCGGCCTTCACGCCGCGGATGCCTTCGATCTCGGCGCGCATCACGGGCTGGCGGTAGGCGATCACCGCGAGCGTCTCGAGCGCCGCCGGCGACAGCTTCTCCATCTTCTTCACGCCGCGCAGGCGCTGAAGGAACGGGAACGCGTCGGGCCGCGACAGCAGCTTGACCGACTCGCCCGTGCGCACGATCTCGACGGGCAGCGCCATCTGCTGGAGCCACTGCGCAAGCGGCTCGAGCGCGGCTTCGACCGCCTTCTGCGTCACGTTGCACGCCTGCGCGAGGCGGAACATCGAGAGGCCGTCGCGCTGCGACAGCAGCAACACGAAGACGACGCGCGCCACTTCGTCGGCGCCCGCGAGTTCGGGAACGGGCGGCAGGCCGTCTTCGGCTTCGCCAGCTTCCGCCTCGTCGATCTCCAACGTGTCCTCTTCTGCAGCGACCGCAGCGACAGCGTCTTCGACCGCGACGCCATCCACGGGCAGCTCGACGGCGACTTCGTCCGTCGGGCAGACTTCAGCGGAAGCGTCCTCCGTCGGGCAGGCCTGCGCGGTGGCGTCGTCAGTGGACGGCGCGACCGATTCCTCGAGGACCGGCTCGGCTTCGACGACTTGCGCCGATTCCGAGACCTGCTCCGCATCGACGACCTGCTCCGGCTCGACGACCTGCTCTGCATCGACAGGCGGAACCTGCTGCGCCGCGGGCACCGCATCCTGCGGAGCGGGCAACGGCGCTTCGTTCGGGGTCTCCCCCGCGCTGGACGACTCGGGTTCGAGTTCGCTCATGTCGTTCGCTCCGCGCGACCGCAGCAAGGCCGCGATTTCGCGAACGGTCGCACGGGTGTCCCCGTCTGCGCCCGCGTCGCATTCGACTTCGGACCGGCGGCTGTCCGCGTCGAGCAAGGTCCGAGAACGTTCCGCGACCGGCTGACCTCCGGTGTCCGCGGATGCATCCCGCATGATGTCGTCCATGGACGGAGCCTTCTACCGCGGCGCAAGCGGCTTTTCATCCGTGGTCTTCGCTTCCAGTGCGCCGCGCCAGCGAAGCGTGTAGGCGTTGGTCTCGATCGGCGTGAGCGGCCGCTTCTGCAAGTCCTCGTCGATCTCCTGCTGGACCTCGGCAAACGTCGCGTCGCGGCCGGGCAGGCGTTCGAGGCAGAAGACGAGGTAGAACCGCCGCTCCTCGCCGCCCTTCTGCGCGAACACTTCGGAGAGCTGCCCCGGCTCCATCGCGAGCGCGACCTCGGCCACCGGGTGCGGGAAGCCGCGCCCGAATGCGGGCAGCAGGCCGCCGTCGCGGCGCAGCGGGTCCTCGGACAGCCGCAGCGCCAGCGTCGCGAAGTCCGCGCCTTCGCGCACCTTGTTGGCCGCGTCGCGCAGTTCGTTCTCGTCCTTGTTGGCGATGTAGCGCACGACGACGCGATCCTCGCGCAGGGCGAGGTAGCGGATCACGTAGCCCTGGTAGAGCCGCTGCGCGGTGCGCAGCTCCGTCGTCTTGCGCCAGTCCTCGAGCCGCATGCCGAAGATGCGCCAGACGTAGTCCTCGAACGCGATCTTCGCGCCGAGTTCCTTGTGGACCTGCTCCGCGAGCTTCTTCTCCTCGTCCTCGGCGAGCGCGCGCACGCGTTCGTTGGGCACGCGGATGTCGAACTCACGCGCGTGCTGCGCGATCAGCACGTCGAACACGAGCAGGTCGACGGCCGACAACGCGAGCTTGGGGTCCGCGGACAACAGGCGCGCGAACGCCTGGCTCTGGCGCAACGTCGTCCCGCCGATGCGCGCGACCTCGGCGTCGCCTTGCGCGGCGTCGGGCAACAGGATCTCCGGGCCGTAGTCAGAGACGGGCCGCGCCGCCTGCGGGGCCTGCACGACCGGGCTCGGCACAGGCACGGGCTTGGCGCGCGGCGCGATCGGCTGTCGCTTGGGGCCGCCGCACGCCGCGAGGCAGCACGCGAGCGCAAGCGCCGCGCGACGAGGGCTCAATAGGCCTTGAACGTGCGCGTCCACTTCGTGCCGTGGCAGAGGTAGCACTTCACCTTGACGACCTTGTTGGTCTGCGGCTCGAACTCCGTCTGCGTGCCGAGCGCCGAGCAGGCGAAGCAGCTCTGCGTGTAGGCCGCGCCCACCACGAGCTTGCCGCCGAACTCCGCGTAGTAGGCGCGCAGCCAGCTCGCGCGGTCGCTGCGGTCCTGCGCCTGCCACCACTCTTCGTCGGTCTGCTCTTGTTGCTGGCCTTGCTGGCCGCCGCCGGCGGCGCCACGGCGCTGCTCCATCATCTGGCGGATCGCGCGCTGGATGCGATCGATCTCGCGCGCCTGCGCGGGGTCCTTCTCGGCCTGCTGGTTGGCTGCGCCTTGCTTCGTGCCCTTCAGGATAGCGACCTCGCCGAGCACCCACGAGCCGATGCCGTAGGAGAAGTGCTCCGTGCGGCGGCCGAGCGGGTACTTGTCGCGCAGCGCGAACAGCGAAGAGACCTCGTCGACCGGCAGTTCGAGCCGCTTGCCGACGTAGGCCTGGATGTCGTCGCTCATCTTGCTCTCGGCGTATTCGCGCGCCTGCGAAAGCGTCACGCCGGGCTCCTGCAGCTTCTTGTCGCCGACGGTCTGGATCGCATCGCGCCAGCGGTCCGCAACCTGCTGGCTGAAGAAGCGCGTGCGCGCTTCCTCGAAGCGGCGCGTCTCCGTGTCGAGGTCGGCCTTGAGCCGCGACTGCGGGAACTCCTTGCCGAAGCGCGCGATCAACTCGCGACCGAGCTTGAAGTCGCGCGCGGTGCCGCGCGTGCGCGCGACCTGGATGCCGTCGAGCATGTCGCGCTCCTTCTTGGCGCCGACGTAGAGCTTGGCGCGTTCGAGTTGCGGCGCGATGCGCTCGGGCGCGCGCGAGTTGCCGAGGTCCTTGGCCTTCTGCAAGTGCTCGACGGCGCGCGCGTAGTCGCGCACGCGGATCATCTCGTCGGCGAGCTGCACGTGCAGGTCCGCGTTCTCCGCAGGCGCGATCTCGGCGAGGCGCTTGCCGTAGAACTCGTCCGGCGTGAACACCTGGCTCACCGGCACCTCGATCTGGCGCACGCCCGTGACCTCGGTGCGCGGGATGCGGAACTGCACGCCCTTCTGCTGCACGACCATCGTCGTCGCGTTCTGCTGGTCGGTCAGGATGCCGAGCACCGTCTGCGGCGAGCCGTTCAGCAAGTAGCGCACTTCGCTCGCCTGCACGGTGATCTCGCCCTGGTCGTCGCCGACGAGCGCGTAGGCCTGCTGGATGCGGCGCGAGCAGTCAGGAGCGAGCTGGTCCCAGCGCAGCTCCAACGTGCCGCCGTTGTCGAGGCGCTTGATGCGCAGGCCTTCGCCGTAGGCCTCTTCGACCTGCGCGAGCAGCACCTGGCCGTCGGCCATCTGCAGCGTCTGCGCCGCGCACGGCGCCAAGAAGCCGCAGACGACGAGCAACAACGGGATCAAGGAGAACATGCGCATCGGGTCACCTCGCACGGTCGTGTTCTTTGCGGAAAGCCTGGACGCGCGCGCCGAGCGGCAATTGCCGCGGGATCACGCGCAAGAATTCTTCGGAGACGGTCTCGCCGCCATCGAGCCACGAGACCTGGATGCGCAGCATCGCGACGTCGGGCCGCGCGTCGTCGAACTCGAGCTTCGACGCGATCGTGAGGCCCGGAGCGCCTTCGAGCGGCGTCGGCTCCTGCGCTTGCAGCTGCACGTCGAACGGCGTCTGCGCGTCGGCGCGCATCTCGAGCCCGCCGTTCGTGACGCGATGCACGAGGTCTTCGACGGCCTGTTGCGCAACGAGGCGCGCATCGCTGCCGCGACGCAGCGCCATGCTGTCGCCGAGCGCCGCGAGCAGCGTCGTGACGCCGACGCAGAGGATGCCGAGCGCCACGAGCATCTCCGCCAGCGTGAAGCCGGCGTCGGCGCGGGCCGGACGTTGTGCGCGATCAGCCATTCCAGTCGTCCTTCGCGTGCGGGAACGCGATCGTGAACTGCACGGTGCGGCCGACGCGCACGGCGCTCGAGGCCTGATGCGGCACCGCGCGCGTGCCGCGCTGGCCGCGACGGCAGCCGCGCAACTCGTCGCCGACGCGCTCCGTGTAGCGGATCCACTCGCCTTCGACCTTGCAGAAGCCCCCGTCCTGCGCGCCGGGGAAACGCTCGCCGTTGACGAGCTCGATCACGGTCGTGTCGGCCTCGATCGGCTGCTGCAGGATGCCTTCCTTCGGCCGGTTCTCGTCGGCGGCGACCACGAGCGTCACGCGCATCGCATGCGGATGGATGTCGTCCGCAGGTTCGACGAGGCTCGCGGGCTCGCGGTCGAAGCGCCACACCGGACCGAGCGCCGCATCGCTGAGCCAGCCGCCGCGCGCTGAGTCCCAGACCTGCTCGGGGCCCGTGTTGCCGGTGGCGGTCCAGCTCGCGGTCGACTGCGACCACATCTCGACGTCGGCGAACAGCAGGTTGCCGACGAGCAACTCGGTGTTCGCGTAGACGGCCAACGTCGGCAGCTCCGCGCTGCCCGGCACGACGACCGTGAACGGATCGACGACGCGCTCCTGGTCGAGCGCGATGGTCTGGTCGATCAAGAAGCGCGCGATGCGCAGTTCGAGCACCGCGCCGTCGTCCGACTGCGGCCACTGCGCGAGCAGGATGCGGCCGCGGCCACGCAGGCCTGCGGACGCCTGCAGTTCCTTGGCGCGCAAAGCGACTGCCTCGGGTTCCGCGGTCGGGCCGAGTTCAACGGCAGCCTGCACGAGCAACGCGTGCTGTTGGAGTTGCTGCTCCGCTGCGGGCGGCAGCGCGACGCCGGCTCGCAGCACGAACGCCTTCGGATCCGACGCCGAAATGCGGCCGGGCAGGCCGATGGCGAGACGCTGCACGAGGAAGCGATCGTCGGGCGCGCCGCCGTCGAGCTTGCGCGCGTCGGCGGTGATCGCGCGAAGCTCGCGTTCGACCGACACGCGCGCGGCCTCGGCGCGGTCCGCGAGCGACTGCCCCGCCTCGCCTTCGTCGAACAGGCGCACGCCCGAGTCGACGAACTGCACGAGCATCGCGAGGAAGCCGGTGAGGATGCCGAGCACGACGAGCAGCTCGATCAACGTGAAGCCGTGTTCGCGGCGCGTTGTGGATGCGGCGCTCATCGCGTGGTCCCCATCTCGCGCACGATGCGCGACTCGCCTTCGTATTCGAGCTCGACGTTGCGCACCTTCGGCGCGGTCTTCCAACCGTGCGCGCGGAACGTCTGCAGGTCGAGGCATCCCGGCGAGTAGATGTGCACGAAGCGCAGTTCGAGTTGCGTCGCCTGCAGGTCGAGGATCGCGGGCGCGCTGTCGCCGCCCGAGCGCTCGAGTTCGCGCAGCCACGGCGAGACCTTCGGGTCCTCGCGCCACGGCGACCGAGCATCGGCGCGCACGAACAGCTTCACGTCGACGGTCGGGTCGGTCGTCTCCTCTTCCCACCGCACGCTGCGGAAGTAGCTCGGCGCCTCGCGCATCGTGAACTGGAAGTAGGCCTGCTCCGGATCGTCGCTGCGCGCGACGTGACGGTCCCAGTGCCGGACCGGCATGAAGACCACGGGCTCGCCCGCGCCGAGGCTCTGCGGCGCCGTTCCGAAGCGCCCGCGGAACAACCCGCGCGCCGCCATCGAGTCGCCTTCGTCGCCGGGCGGGAAGTGCCGCGGCATCTCCAGCGCGAGGCCCGTGCCCAGCGTGCGCGTCCACGTGTAGTGCGCGACCTCGGTGCGGTTCAGCAGCACGGAGCCGAACTGCGTCGGCATCGCGCCGCCGGCCTGCAGCTGGATCTTCTCGTCGCGCGGCGACACGGACGCAGTCGTGATGCCGGCCGGTCGATGCGTGAGGAAGCGCACGCGCGCGCCGCGATCGTGGCCGGACGGCGTCGTGCCGAGCAGGCCGCGGCCGTTGCGCGCGACCTGGAACGTGCCGTTCGCGTGGTTCTGGTAGGCGAGGATCTCGTCGTCGATCTGCACGAGGCCGCCCGTCGCCGGGAAGTCCGTGGTCAGGTCCGCATTGACGTAGACGATCCCGTGCGCCGCCACGTAGGCCGTCGGCCGCACGAGGAACTGCTGCGCCTGGTCCGCGAACTGTTCGTCGACGACGAGGTCCGACGCGCAGTGGTCCGCGACGCTGATCTCGTCGACCGCGCCGGGCAGGGTCTCGCCGCCGTTGCTGTTGCCGCCGCACACCACGGCATCGGCAGCCGCGGCCGGCAACTCGCCGCTCGGGAACTTCACGACGCGATCGAGCACTCGCGTGTCGAGCACCGGCTGGCCGCGACGTTGGCCGCGGATCAGGATCTGCACCGGCGCCTGGAACGCGATCAGCTGGAACGGGTCCGGGCTCGTGCGTTCGGGCGGCGGGTTCTGCTGCTGCAGGTCGCCCGTGTAGTCGCGCACCGACCAGTTGACCGTGTGCCACTCGACCGGCGGCCGCTGGCTGCCGCTGCCCGAGCTGCCTTGCACGAGCGCGATGCGGTCGTGGCGGCCGGGCCTGCCGGTCATCGCGCCGAAGTTGCCCCACCACAGGTCGAGGCGATGGCACGGCGTGGCGATGCTGTTCTGGTGCGGGTGCGACGACGTGCGCGTGAACGGGTCGCCGCGGAACCCGAGCGCCTGACGCGCGAGGTAGATCTGCGGGTAGTCGCTCTCGAGCTTGGGGATGTAGCCGATGTAGCCGCTCGTCGACACGACTGCGGGCCACGGAGCCTGCGCCGTCGGCGCCGTGCCGCCGACCGGGCCGAGCGGGCCGACCTGCACGTCGTCGAGAGCGAACTGGTTCGTCAGCACGCCGCGCACGCGTTCCCACGCGAGCCGGAACGTGCGCACGAGATGCGTGCGGTCGACGATCGCGTCGTAGCGCACCCACTCCGTGTCGACCGGGTAGGAGCTCGGGAACAGCTGCACCCACTCCGTCGTGCCGGTTGCCGCCGGGTCCGGCATGTCGGCCGCGTTCTGCAACGGCAGCGAGATCGGCACCACGGTCAGCATGCGCAGCGGGTCTTCGTCCCACTTCAGCGGCGGCTGCACGCGCGGGTCCATGAAGTTGTCGTCCCAGTCGGTGACGAACTGGCTCGGCGCGCCGTCGAAGAACTGCTGGGCGATCTGGCTGTTGTTGCCCGGAAGGATCACCGCGCGCTGCACGCCGACCAGCTTGTTGCCGTTGCGGCTCGTGTAGCGGATCACTTCGACGCCGCCCGCGAGCACCTGCGCAGCAACCTGGCCGATCGGCGGGCTGAAGCGGAAGCGGCGTTGCACGAGCAGCGCGAAGCCGCCGCGCGTCGGGAACGCGTCGCTGATCGCCGTGCTCGCCGGAGCCGGCGCGCGCGAGTTGCTCGTCACCGGGTCCGCGAGTTCGAGGTCGCCCGTCCACGTGAGGTCGAGGCCCATGCCGATGCGGATCGGCGGCAGGCCCTGCGCGCTGAGCACGATCGGGCGCGCGTTCGTGAGCCAGCCGCGCGCGACGGCGAAGCCGCCGATCGTGTCGACCGGCGAGCTGCCCGTGAACATCAGCGTGTCCGACGACGGCACCGCCGAGTAGCCGTAGAGCTCGACCTCGGCGCCCGCCGGATGGTTCGGGAACTGGTCGATGTTGACGCCTTGCGCGATCGAGTCGAGGTCGATCGTCGGCCGCCCGTTCGCGTCGACAGGAATGTCCGGCCGGTGCTCGCGCGCGATCTGTCGCGACGCGCGGCCACCGGTCGAGTCCCTGGGTTGGCAGACGAACGAGTTGCCCTGGACGTCGGTGTATTCGAACAGCTCGGTGCCGATGCGCAGGATGCCCTGCAGCGGGAAGCCCTCGGTGCTCTCGACCTGCAGCGTCACGTTGCGCGGATCGCTCGACGACTGGCCGGGCGGGACCTGCGGGCTCTGCTGCGGGTCGTAGCCCGGCAGCGCCGCGGTGAGCTTGGTGCGGAACGCCTTCTTGCCGCGAGCGAAGCCGTCGACCGCGACGGCAAGGTCGGAAGGCCGCGAGGAGTAGGCCGTGGCCGAGACGTGGAACGGCGTGCGCGGCGGCAGCGACAACTCGGCGAGCGGCAGCTCCCACCGCGTGGACGAGCGCACCACGCCGGCCGGCGACTGGCCTGGATCGGGATCGAGGCCCGCTTCGTCGAGCACTTCGTAGACGAGCTTGTTCTCGCGCACGAGCAGCGCCATGCGGTTGCGCGAGGCGTCGCCGGTGCCGTAGTCGAACAACACGCCGTTGCCGAGCGACTGCGGCTCGAACCACGCGGACATCGCAAAGCGGCCCGCGCCGCCCTTCGCCTGCGCTTGCGTGAACGCATGCGACAGCTCGTGCGTGCGCGGCGGCTGCGGCGCGGCGCCCTGGTCGCGCGGTCCCGTGTTGCGGACGCGGAACGGACCTTGGCGCGCAACGTCGTGGCCGCGAGGGTCGATCGAAGTGGAGAACGCTTCGTGCCCGTAGCGCGCGGCGCTCGACGCGGGGCCGGTGCGAGGCCACTCGCCCGCACGGATCGAGACCGGGCCGGGGAACACCGCGGCGTCGGTCTCCTTGCGCGACGGATAGCGGCTCGTGCCGAGGCCCGCGTCGGGGAACGCCATGCCGACGATGTGCGGCAGGTAGCGCGAGGTTGGATCGTTGCCGAGTTCGCCGCCGCCGGTCGCGCCGACGTTCTCGGGGCCCGTGAGCCAGAACGGCGAGCGCTGGTCGAGACGGAACGCTTCTTCGAGCCGTTCCTGCGTCTGCCACGACGACGCGAGCAGCATGCCGGGCTGCACGAGGGCGATGCCCGAACGTTCGTGGCGCGCGGCGATGCCGGGCGCGACCACGCTGCGCTGCAGCGCGGCGGCCGCGCGGTAGGCGACGAGCGGACCCGAGCGGAACGTGATCGGCGCAGTGCCCATCTCCACCACGCTGTCGCGGCCCGTGAGCAGCAACCGGTAGAGGTAGAGCAAGCGCAGCTTCTGCTCCTGGCTCGCATCCGCGAGGCGCGGGCCGAAGACCTTCTGCGCGAGTTCCTCGAAGCCGGGGAACGGCTGCTCTTCGCGCATCGCGACGATCTGCTCCGCGATCTCGCGGGCCTCGGCGCGTGACATCGGCACCATCGGCGTGATGCGGCGGGCGCCGGACGCGTCGTGCACGCGCACGTCGAGCGCGCGACGGCATCCCGTGAACAACGCGACGAGCACGTCGGTCGACGCCGTGTTGCAGTTCACGGGCGCGGGCACGAGCGGCTCCACCACCGTGTCCATGCCCTTCCACGACAGCGTCGCGGGGTGCAGCAGGCTGAGTTCGAAGACCGACGGCAGGCGCAGTTCCTGCGCGCTCTGCGGCGTCAGCGCCGTCATCACGAGGCCGTATTCGACCGCGCCCGTCTCGAGGCTGCGGATGCGCACCGTGCTGCCGGCGCCGAGGTGCAATGCGGACTTCACGACGAGCCGGCGGCTGCCGACAGGCACGTCGTAGAACACGCGCTCGGGGCGGCCCCACATCGGCGCGGTGACGACGTCGGACGCGTCGCCGAGCACGGCCACCAGCGCGTCGAGTTCTTGCGGCGAGAATCCGCCGGTGCCGCTGCGCTCGATCTCCGCGAGCTCGGTCGCCGACGCGAACGGTTGCCGCTGCGTGCGATCGCCGCCGGTGCGGCCGTGGAACGGCCACGCGCACGCGAGCACGCAACGCCAGTCGAGCGCGAGCGCGGTCTCCGCGACCTGGTGCTCGTCGGCCTTCACGAAGCCCTGGTCCAAGAACAGCGAACGCTCGCAGCCGGACAGTTTGTTGCCCTGCTTCTCGGCATAGCGGATCACTTCGTGGTCGATCCAGACGAAGCCGCTGTCGGGCAGCCTGGTCGCGTCGTCGAGCGTGATCTCGGTCGCGTCGGGCAACAGCTCGGCAGAGAGGCGCGAGGCCCCGCCGAGGATGTTCGCGAGCAGCATCGGCGTGACCGCATCGAGCGCGATCAGGCGTTGCAGGTCGTAGGTCGAGCCGCCGAAGCGGGCGCGGCCGTCGAGCTTGAGCGCGGGGAACGCGTCGGGAATCGACGAAGGGAACTCGTCGCGCGTGTCGTAGTCCGGCGTCTCGTCGTAGGTCGCGTGCCCGAGCATCGCCTCGCCGAGCATCAGGTCGCGCGCGCTCGCGGACAGCAGCTCGACCTTGCGCCCTTCGATCGAACGCGCAGCGACGTCGGCGCCGCGGCCCATCGACACCGAGAACGGCAGCGCGAGCAACAGCAGCAGCGTGAGCGCCATCAGCACCGCGAGCAGCGCGATGCCGCGTTCGCGTTGCGCGCGCAGAGAAGATGCGTGCCGAGGAATGCCGTTCGATGCGCTCATTGCAGCACGCCTCCCGAACCGACGCGCAACGTCTCCGTGCGACCGTCGGAAGCCATGACCAGTTCGATCGCCTGCGGCGCGATGGGTTCGCCTTGCGCGTCGAACGCGATGCGAACCGGCTTCTTCAGCGACACGCCGTCCGGCATCCGCTGCGCGTCGGCGATCATGTAGGCCAACACCTGCAGCTCGTCGACGTCGCAGCCGAGCGGCTCGCCGCCGGGCAGCACTTCGAGCATCTCGTCCTTCTGCTGGCGAACGCGTTCGCGCTGCGTCGCGTCGGCGACCACGCGGCCGTCGATCGCAAGCCACGCGCGACCGCCGTCCGCAGCGACCTCGAACGTGCACCAGCGGCCGATCGGCAGGCCCTGCGGCGACGCGAGGCTGACCGCGGCGCCGCCGCGGCCGTTCTCGTCTTCGGTCGTGATGCGGGCTTGCGGACAACCCGAGTCGTCGAGCCGCACCGTCAACGTGCTGCCGAGCCGAAGCAGCGTGCCCGAGCCGCGCGTCATGAGGCGCACATCGAGTCGCAGCGCGAAGCCGCGCGAGAGGTCCACCGCCTGCGGCGACACCGACAGGCGCAGCGCACTGCTCGGGTCGCCGTCCTTCTGGCGACGGCCGCGGCCGATGCGACCGTCTTGCACGTCCTCGCCGCCGAGCATCGGGACGATGCGCGAATCGAGTTGCCGTTGGCCCGGATCGAACGTGACGAGCAGTTGCGGATCGAGGCCGCGCGCGCTGACCGTCGGCGGCGCGCCGTCGACGCCCGGCTCCAGCAACACCTCGGTCGGCAGGCCGCGCGTGCGCGCATCGAGCGCCGCGAGGCGCAGCGAGCCGACGATCGCCGACTTCGCTTCGGGCAACCCGTCGGAGCGCTGGAGGAAGCCGAGGCCCAGGCCAGCGAGCACGGCGATGATGCCCGCCGTCACGATCAGTTCGAGCATCGTGAAGCCAGCGTTCCTGGCGCGGTTCTCGGGTGCGTGCATGCGTCGGGTGGTGGCGGACTCGCGGGTGCGGCCTTCAGCGTTCGCGCTGCGGCCAGGTCAGGTCGTCGTCGGTGTTGAACAGCTGGTCGCGGCCCGCCGACACGAACTGGTACTTGCGGCCGCCGATCGGCTGGCCGTCTTCGTTGCGCCACGCCTTCGCCGTGTGCCGCAGGCCGTCGCCGCCGGGCAACGCGACCTGCTGCGGCTTGTCGAAGCCGAGGTTCGCGCTCGTCTTGCTGAAGTAGACGATCGGCGTCCCCCATTCGTCCGCGAGTTCGAGCCGGTCCTTGCGCGACAGCAGCGGCAACAGCACGTCGTTGCTGTCGTCGTCGGTGTTGACGAGGCGTGCGCCGAGGTCGGACAGGTCCTGGCCGTCCTGCGTGGACTGGCTCAGGAACGCGACCAGCGACTCGATGCCGGTGTTCGCGCCGTTGTCGGACTTGAGCTTGAGCTTGCCTTCGGGGTCGTGGAAGTCGTCCGGCGGATAGAAGCCGTGCTTGCGCTCGAAGTTCTCGCAGCCCGAAGCGAGGCGCTGCAGGTTCGCGAGCGTCGTCGACTCGTTGGCCGACTCGCGCGCGCCGATGAGGTCCGGCAGGAACGCGGCGGCGAGCACGCCGAGGATCGCGATGACGATCAACAGCTCGACGAGCGTGAAGCCGTTCGACTTGCCGGCCATGTTGCGGGATTGGGAACAGCGGTCCATCGGCGTCAGTCCTTGCGGCGTTCGAGGTGGTAGTCGTCGAAGGCGACGTCGGCGACGGAGCCCGAACGGCCCGACACGCACAGCATCGTCTCCAGTTCCTTCTGGTCCGCGGCACGCAGCAGCGTCAGGTCCTGGCGGTGCAGTTCCTGGCCATCCATGAGCACGACGAGCGTGAACAGGTTCTCGCCGCGGTCGAGCACGCGCAGCTCCAGCTCGTGACGGCCCGCAGCGGCAGCGACGCCGCCCGGCGCGGACTGCACGGCGTCGGCCTTGCCTTCCTTCACGTAGTAGTAGGGCTTGCCGTCGCGGAGCCCGACCTGCGCCGTGAAGTCCGTCGAGCCGCCGCTGCTGCGCGACTGGATGCGCAGGCCGGCGAACGTGTCCTGCGCGGTGTGCTTGTCGAGCAGCTCCATCTTCGCGCCGACCGCGAGGAACTTGCCGCCCTTCAGCACCGCGCCGATGCGCGTCGCCGACACTTCGGTCGCCTTGCTGAACTTGCCCGCAAAGCGCATGCGGTTCTGCTCCACCACCGCGGCGAGCGCGCCGTCGCGTTCGAGGCGCCAGACGTTGCCGACTTCGCTGCGTTCGAAGCGGTCGTCGAGCTGTTCCTTCTGCGCGTGGTCGTCGATGCGCTGCAGGGTCTCGACCGCCCACTGGCGGATCGGGTGCTCCTTCGCGAGGTCGTTCTGCAGTCGTTCGAGCTGCGGGCGCGCGTCGTCGACGCGGTCCTGCGCGTAGTCGACGACGGCGAGCGCCGCTTGCGCGAACAGCCGGCCCGCGTCGTCCGCTGCTGCATCGCGCGCGTTGCCGAATGCCGAGCCGGCGCCGCGCAGGTCCGCCGCCGCGTAGTGCGCGAGGCCCTGGCGCTCGTAGAGCGTCACGCTGCGCACCGGCGACAGCGACACAGCGCGATCCGCGTAGCGGACGGCTGCGAGCGCGTTCTCCGCCTGGTCGGTGGCGTCGCCGTCGCGCAGCATGCGCATGCGCTGCTCGCTGACTTCGGCGAGCGCGGCGACGAAGTCGTCGCGCAGGCGCAGCACCTGCGTCAGCGACTCGAGCGCGCTGCCCGGCTGGCCCATGCCCGCGAGCGCGCGAGCCTTGAGGTAGTGCGCGTAGGCGTAGGTCGGGTCGGCGTCGAGCGCGCGGTCCGCTTGCGTCGCCGCGCTCTCGTATTGGCCCACGCGCAGGTAGAGCAGCGAGAGGCCGGCGAGCGCCTGATGGCGCAGCAGCGGCGCGTCCGCGGCGACCGCTTCGAAGCCCGTCTTCGCATCCTGCCACTCGCCGAGCCGCGCCTGGCACGCCGCGAGGCCGAGTTGCGCGGCGGGGCCGAAGCCCGATGCAGCTGCATTGCGGAACCCGTCCTTCGCCGCGCCGAGCTGGCCCGCGGCGTAGTCGATGCTCGCGCGAAGGTGCTGGGCGGCGGCCGCCGGCAGCGTGCCCGCGGGATGGCTGCCGAACTTCGACAGCGCGTCGCGCGCGGCATCGAGGTCGCCCATGCCGAGCAAGCCGGCGATCGACACCTGGATCACGCGCATGCGTTCGAGCGCGTCGGCGACCGAGCCGAGTCGCGCGACCGCGAGCTGCGCCATCTCGTAGGCCTCGCGCGGCTGTCCGCGCTGGCGCAGGAACGCGCCGACCGCAGCGTGCGGACGCGCGTCCGTCGGCGCGAGTTCGATCGCGCGGCGAAGGCTCGCTTCGGCGGCGGCGGCGAGGCCGAGGCGGCCTTGCAGGATGCCGAGCCCTTCGAAGCGGAACGACGCCGAGGCGCCGGTGTCCGGCAGTGATTCGTAGAGCGCGAGCTCGGCGGCGAGATCGCCCTTCGCGCGCAGCACGCGCGACTTCGCGCGCACCGCGGACAGGCCGGCGTCGGTCTTCGCGAGGATGTCGGCTTGCTCGAGCGCGATGTCGTAGACCCACGCGTCGTCGCGGGCCCACAGCAGCAGCTGGTCGATGAGCTTGTCGCGGTCGAGCGCGTGCGCTGCATCCGCGGGCACGGCGCGCACGGCGCGCGCGACGCGGTTCTTCAACGTGTCGGCGAGGCGGACCTTCGTCACACGGATGCGCTCGTCGTTGCCGAACGTCGACTCCGGCGGCTTGACCTTCTCCTCGGCGATCGAGAACTCGAGCATGTGCACGACCACGCCCTCGAGCTTCGCGGCATCGCGTTCCTCGAGGTCGTAGAGGTCCTGGCCCGGCGCGCGCAGGATGCCGAAGTGCTCCTCGTTCTGGCCCGTGAGCCAGACCTGGTCGTACTGCTTGCGGTAGCGCTCCTTCTTCTGTTCGCGCGTCTCCTGCACGCCGCCGCGCGAGGCCGCTTCGGCCTTCTCGCCAGCAGCGGCGCCGTCACCGGCCGGCGCATCGCCGGCGGGCTGCGCGTCGAGCACGACGCCTGCCGTCGGCGCTCCCGGCACGAGCAACAAGTCCGAGCGTGCGAGGTCGGGGCCCGGCTCGAGCGGCAACGCCAC
>CAZEQF010000027.1:0-19739 GCA_964514315.1 uncultured Singulisphaera sp.
CGGGAACCACACGTATTGATGCACGCCGTCGGTGCCCGTCTTGCCGAACGCGACCCCGCTGTATTGAGCGATGTAGCCCGCTGCCGCGATCTCGGCGATCGAGTCGCCGCCGTCCTTCTGCTGCAGCAGGCCCGAGTCGCCGCGACGCAGCAGCGCGCGCGCGCCCTGCATCGTGAAGCCCGAGTCGAGGTTCTCGAAGTTGCCGTAGGCGAAGCTCAGCAACAGCAGGAAGAAACCGAACCAGAGTCGCGCGAGCGGGACGCGCGTGGCTGCAGGATCCGCGGCGGCGCGTTCGTTCACTTCGGCGGCAACCATGCGGGCCTCACAGCGGGATCGACTCCGAGCAACGGGAACACGACGAGCCAGAGCATCGCGACGAGCAGAAGGATCGCCAGCGCGTCGAGCACGAAGCCCGCGCGCACCATCTGGCCCGTGCGCAGATGGCCGCTCGCGAACACGATCGTGTTGGGCGGCGTCGCGATCGGCAGCATGAAGCCGCAACTCGCGGCGACCGTCGCGGGCAACATGAGGAAGCGCGGGTCCATGTCGGCGGCGATCGCGCCCTGCATGAGGATCGGCAGGAACAACGATGCGATCGCCGTGTTGCTCGCCACTTCGGACAGCAACAGGATCAACACGGCCACCGACGAGACGAGCAGCAGCGGCGGCATCGCGCCGATCCACGGCCGCATCAGTTCGCCGAACGCGGCGGACACGCCCGTCGGATCGAACGCGCGCGCGAGCGCGATGCCCGCGCCGAGCAGGAACAGGATGTCGAACGGCAGCTTCTGCGCCGTCTGCCAGTCCATGATGCGCTTCGGCGCGCCGGCGGCGGCTCCCGACGGCACGAGGAACGCAGCGATCGCGACGAGGATCGCGACGAGCCCGTCGGGCAAGAAGTCGTCGCGGCTCCCCGCAGGCCGCAGGTAGTGCGCCCATCCGTGCACGACGAAGTCCTCGGACACGCGCACGTCGCCGCGACTCACCCACGCCAGCACCGCGAAGCAGAACAGCCATGCGACGCGACGTTCGGGCGTGCTCATCGACGGCAACGAGCGAGCCTCTTCGAGGATCGCGTCGCCGTCGGGCAGGCGGCCCTTCGGCAGCGGCAACACGACGCGCGTCATGAGCCACGAGAACGCGATCGTCAGCAGGATCGCATACGGCGCGAACGCGAGCGACCACTGCAGGAACGACACCGTCGGCGCGCCGCGTTCGACGAGCGTCTGGTAGTTGAGGAAGAAGACGAGGTTGGGCGCCGTGCCGATCGGCGTGCCGATGCCGCCGATCGATGCGCCGTAGGCGATCGCGAGCATGATGCCCGCGCCGAAGTTGCTCTGCGCGCGCGCGTCGAGCGCGCCGGTCGCGCGAACGCGTTCGACCATCGCCCAACCGATCGGCAGCAGCATCAGCGCCACCGACGTGTTGTTGATCCACAGCGAGATCGACGTCGCGACGAGGAAGAATCCGCCTACGAGCCGGCGCGGATCGGGGCCGACGAGGCCGACGACGCGCAACGCGAGGCGACGGTGCAGCCCCCACTTCTCGATCGCTTGCGCGAGCACGAAGCCGCCGCCGAACAGCCACAGGATCGGATCGCTGTAGCCGCGCACGAGATCCGGCATGCCCACCGCGCCGAACATCGGCAGCAGCACGACGGGCAACAGCGACGCGGCGCCGAGCGGCATCGCCGCCGACATCCAACAGGCGATCGTGGCAGCCGTGACGCCGAGCACGACGCGACCCGCCCGCGGATCGACGCCGGCCGCGAACGGCAGCGAATCGGCGAACAGGTAGGCGAGCACGCCGATCGCCGCCGCGAGCGCGAGCAGCGCTGGACGCACTTCGGCGTCCTTGCCGTGCTCGCTCACGCGTTCCCCTCGCGGGGCGCGCGGCGCGACGAGGTCTCGTTGCGGACCCAGTCGAGATACGGCGCGTGGCCGCCGCTTGTCTCCATCACGAGCGCCTCGGGCACTTCGTAGGGATGCAGCGCGACGAGCCGTTCGCAGAGCCGTGTCGCGAGGCCTCGCGTCGTCTTGAGCACGAGCAACGCTTCGGACGAACGCTCCAGCGCGCCGTTCCACCAGTAGTGCGAAACGACTCCGGGAACGACGTTGCCGCACGCGCACAGCCGTTCGCGCAGCAGCGCTTCGACGAGTTCATGAGCGCCGGGCTTGCCGTCTGCGGGCGAAGCCGGCGCCGTGCTGAGCACGACCACGACGTCGTCGGGGTTGTGCGCAGGGCCGTTCATTTGCCGCGCGCGAGCCGTTCGGCGAGGGCCGGGTGCAGTCCTGCTGCGAGGATCTTGGCTTGGGTGCGCCGCAGGTCGTACTCGACGCGGTGGATCTCGGCGCGGCCGCGATCGACGACCGCGAACGAAGCGCGCGGATCGCCGTCGCGCGGCTGGCCGACGCTGCCGACGTTGACGATGCACGGCTCCGCGCCGAGGTCGAAGACGCGGTTGTCGTCGGTCGCCTGCGTGAACTTGAAGTCGCCGCGGTGGATTCCCGGCCAGTGCGTGTGGCCGACGAACGTCGGCCGGTCGATCGCGGCGAAGATCGCGCGCATCTTCTCGGGCTCGAGGAAGCCGTCGCTGCGCAGCACGTATTCCATCACCGGATCGCGCGGCGACCCGTGGAAGAACAGGCAACCGTGGTCCTGCATGCGCTCCGGCAAGCGACGCAGGTACTCGAACGCAGCGCGCCGGCCCGGCGTGATCCAGCTGGGCTTCAACCGTCGACGCGACAGGTAGAGCGCTTCGCGCGCGAGCGGATTGAAGTCGTCGAGATCGTGGAAGAGCCCCCAGTCGTGGTTGCCGCGGATCGTCCACTTGCAGCGCTCCATCACGAGCCGCGTCGTCGGCAGCGGATCCGCGCCGTAGCCGACCACGTCGCCGAGGCACACGACCTCCCGGACCCCCAACGCGTCGATGCGCGCGAACACCGCTTCGAGCGCTTCGAGGTTGCTGTGGATGTCCGAGACGATCGCGAAGGCCACGCCTGAGCTCCTATCGCATCTCCGCGATCGCCTGCTGCACGCGCGCTTCGAGCGCCGGCACCGCGGCGACGAGACCGCCCTGGATCGCCGCGCCCGCAGCCTTCTTGTGGCCGCCGCCGCCGAACGTCGACGCGATGCGCTGCACGTCGACGTCGCCCTTCGCGCGCATCGATACCTTGACCGTGCCGTCGAAGCGTTCCTTGAGGATCGCGACGACCTCGACGCCGAGCAGCGAGCGCAGCGGGTCGATCACGAGGTCCGTGTCGAAGTCGATGTGCGACGCGCGCTCGTAGAGTTGCTTGTCGATCGGCACCATCGCGAGCTTGCCTTGCAAACGCAGTTCGTGGCGCGACAGGCACGCGGCCATCATCGCCGCGGTCTCGGGATGCATGCGGCGGTAGATCGCGTCGTAGATGCGGCTGCTGTCGACGCCGAGCCCGACGAGCTCAGCCGCCATCGAGAGCACTTCGACGTCGGTGTTGGAGTAGCGGAACCAACCCGTGTCCATCACGAGCGACAGGAACACGCCCTCGGCCGCAGCCAACGGCAGCGGCACGCCGAACGCCTTGTAGAGCCGCCGCACGAGCGCGCCCGTCGCCGCCGCCTTCGGGTCGACGAAGCACACCGTGCCGTCGCCGCGGTCGCTGCCGACGTGGTGGTCGATCACCGCAATCGTCGCACCCGAGGCGCGCAGCCGCGGCCCGAGCACGCCGGTGCGCGAGAGCTGGCAGCAGTCGAGCAGGATCGCGACGTCGAACTTCGGCAGCGGGCTGTCCGCCGTCGCGAACGAGAACGGCGTCTTCTCGGCGAGGAAGTCGAACGGGTGGCCGAGCGGATCCGGGTTGACGATCGCGACCTTCTTGCCGAGCGCCGTGAGCAGGTGGAAGAGCGCCGTCTCGGCGCCGAGGCAGTCGCCGTCCGGGTTCTCGTGGCCGGTCAGCAAGAAACTGTCGCGGGAGGCGATGAGGTCCTGGAGCGAGGTATGCAACGTCTCTGGTCGATGCGCGCGCAGGCAAGATGGCCCGCGTTGCGGCCGAGGACTCTAGATGGGCCTCGCGGCCCGCTCAACCGTTCGGACCGGGACTCCGCGCCATGCGATGCATGCGGCCTGCGAGCCAGGTCGCGCGTGGCCGGGCCGCGCCATGCACCACGGCTTCGAGGATCGCAGCAGGCGAAGCGCCTTCGGTTGCGACGGCGAAGAAGTCGGCGCGCAGGCCGCGACGCAGTTGGCCGAGGCCCGGATGCCGCAACGCGCGCGCTCCGTGGACGGTGGCCATCGCCAGCAACGTCGCGGGATCGAGCCCAGGCCACATGCGCGCAGCCGCCTGCAGTTCTGCGAGCATCGACATCGCGCGGTTCGAGGCGCGCGAGTCCGTTCCGAGCGCAACGGGGATCCCGCGCCGCAGCCAGTCCCCCACCGGCGGCGGCGTCCGGCCGAAGTAGTCGATCGTGCCGGGGCACACGACGATCGGCGCGCCGCCCGCGGCGATGCGCGCAGCATCGCCGCGTTCGAGTTCCTGGCAGTGCACCAGCAGCGTCGACGGCCGCAGCAACGACAGCCGCTCGAGACGGCGCACCGCGCCGACGCCGGGCGCGCGGAACCCTTCGGGCAGACGCCCGAGCCGGACGAGCAGTTCACGGAACGGGCCCGTGCCCTCGCGCAGGAACTGCTGCTCTTCGGGCAGTTCCGCGACGTGCACGCTGATCGGCGTGCGGCCGCGTGCGCACGCGGCGAACAGCGCCGGCGACACGGAGTAGGGCGCGTGCGGCGAGAGCCCGCCTGGGCACGCATCCGTCCCTTCGACACGGCGATGCGCGACGAGTTCTCGTGCGCCGTTCGCATCGAGGTGGAACCCGGTGACCTCCTGGTAGCAACGGCCGGCGAACGGCACGGAACGCAACGCGGCGGGGCTGAGCCCCGTGCTGTCGATCTCGCCGACCGCGGTGCAGCCGTCGCGAAGCAGCGCGCGCAGGTTGGCGACGGCGTTCGAAGCCAGCGTGCGCTGGTCGGCGCGCGCCCGCGACGCCATGACGGCTCCGACCCAGGCGACGAACGACTCCGGCGCAGGTCCGACGTCGGCGAGTTGCAGGTGGGCGTGCGCGTTGACGAGCCCAGGCAGGACCGCGACATCGCGCACCTTCGCGCCATTCGCCGCGCGACCGACGCGCAGGATCCGTCCGCTGCCGTCCCACAGGATCTCGGCGCGCTCGATCCACCGGGAGCCGGTGAACGCGAGGCGGACGCGGAGCGCGTTCATCGCGTTCTCCGCGCGAGGCGGTCAGCCATCGGCTGCGATGGCGGAGCGCCGCGGGAAGCAGCCCAGTCGGGGCGCCGCGTCCAGCGCAGCGCCTCCCGCACGGGTCCGCGCAGCATCAGCCGCGCGTGACGACCGTGAGGCGCTTGACCACGCAGTTCGGGAACGCCTGCGTGTTGAACAGGATCTGGAAGCGGAAGCCGGTCGGCAGGTCGCTGTTGATGCCGACGCCGATCGCATCGCCGACGAAATCGCGCCACTGGCGGATCGTCGCCGGGTCCGGCACGCCGATCGAGTTGACGCGCGCGCCTTGGAACTTGACCGTCACCGGACCGAGCGGGTCCGTCGCGGGGCCGAAGTTGTTCTGGACCGTCGGGTCGTCCGAGTAGACGCGATCGACCGTGCCGTCGCCGTCGACGTCGACCTGCATCTCGTAGCGGAGCCACTCCGGCGGGAACACGAAGCCCGTCGAGCGCCACGTCGAGCGGGAACCCGAAGCCGTGTCGCGATCCGCGTCGCGCAGCGCGCCCGCGTTGCGGGCCGCGTTGAACGCGGGGACGTTGCCGGCGTTGGTCGCAGCGGCGATGCCGACCGCCTCGAGGCGGTAGAAGCCCGGGGCGCCGTTGCCGGCGCGGTTGTCGATGTCGAGCGACGTCGTGCCGGTGTTCGGCAGGATGCCGTCGGTGTTGCTGCCCACGCCGCCGCTGGCGTCGAGGATGCCGTCCGCGATCGCGTCACGGCTCGCCTGCAGCAGGGCCGTGCCACCCGAGCCGCCGCCGCCCGGAACCGGGATGCCCCAGTGCGGGCCCGTCGCTGCGGAGACCGAGTCCTGCGTCGGGGTAGCCGGGCTGTCACCGTTGTAGGTCGCGCCACGGCCACCGCGCACTTCGATGCGGCCGTTCTGGCCGACGGAGATGCTGCGACCGGCGCGCAGCGCGATGGCGCCGCCACCGCCCGTGCCGCCACCACCCGCCTTCCAGCGGTCCGCGTTGAACGTCGCGACGTTCGAAGCGAGGCCGAGGAACGGGTGGCTGCCGCCACCACCGCCGCCCGAGCCACCGATCAAGAAGTGGCTCAGCGACGACGTCGTCGGCGACGGGATCGGCAGCGGGTCAAAGGTGATGCCGCCGGCAATCGGAGACGCCGGCAGAATCTGGATGACGTTCGGGACCACGGGGAAGTTGGCGGCAACCGAGCCCTGGAGCCCGTAGCCACCACCACTGCCACCGAAGCCGACGTTGCTGTTGAACACGCCGCCGCTGGTGTAGGTGTTGACCGGAGCGGTCAGCGACGCGTCCAGGCCGTGCAGCGGGTGCAGAGGCGAGCCGCGACCACCGGTGCCGACTGCGGCCGCCGTGTAGGCGTGGCCAGCTGGCAGGCGCAGATCCTCACCGTTGCGACCGCTGTTGTTCGGCTGGGCGCCCGCGCCGAGGCAGCGATCGCCGCCTTGGCCACCGCGGCCGCCACCGGGTCCGCCGAGCGAACCGAGCTGGCCCGGCACCGGGTTGTTCGGAATGGTCTGCTGCGGGTTACGGCAGTTGAACGTGACCTGGTCGGCGCCGTTCGCCTGGATGCGGCCGTTCACCTCGATCTTGCCGCGCACGTAGATCTGCACGGGGTTCGTGCCGGTGAAGCGGACCGTCGAGCCGGCAGGCACCACGAAGTCGGAGAAGAAGAACTTGCCGTCCGTGATCGTTGCCGACTGGCCGTTGAACGTCTGCGAGCCAGGGATCGTGAAGTTGTCGACGTTCCACTGGTAGGTGTTGTTGCCGACGTCCGTGCCGTTGTTGATGTTGAACGAGCCGTGACGGCCGTCACCACCCAGCGGAGCCGGACGCGCGCCATCCGCCCACGTGCCGCCCGAGACATCCGGGTCCATGCGCGTCTCGTTGGTGAACGCTTCGACGAGCAGCGTGTCCGTCTGCGCCGAGGCAGCCGTGATCACGCGGAACGTGCGTTCCTCGGCGCCGCGGCCCGAGATGTCGCGAACGTCGCTCGTGACCGTGATCTCGAGGCAGGAGAGACCGGGCAGAGCCAGCGTCGGGCGCAGGCTGATCACGGTGACCGGACGGCCGTTGACCGTGTCGAGCGACACGACCGGCAGGCCTTCGACCTGGATCGCCTCGCTGTCGATGTTGCACTCGCGCTCGGTGCTGCCCGCAGGGATGCGCGACCGGCGCAGCACGTAGCGAATCGGCGTGCTGGCGCTGATCGGCTGCAGGAAGGCGGTCGTGTCGACGACTTCCGAGAAGCGCAGCACGATCGTCGAATCGATCGGCGCGGCCGTCAGGTTGGTCGGCGCGATGAGCTCAGCGCGCGGCGGCGCGGCATCTTCGTCCTGGATGCCACCATCGGCGCGAACCGTGCACGTGAACGCGGTCGAGAGCTGCTGGCCCGACAGCGAGCGGATGCCGAGGCCGCCGCTTGCGAAGGTGATGATGTAGGACTCGTTGCGGCGGAAGCCGAACGAGCTGATGCCGTTCGCAACCGAGATCGACGGGATGAACGTGATCTTGTTGCCGTCCACCACGAACCGGCCGTCCGGCGACTCGCCGTTCAGCGTGCGGATCGACACCGTGCCGAAGTCGACCGTGTTGCTCGCGATCTGCTGGTTGAAGGTGAAGCCCAGGCGCTGGTTCTCCGCGATCCGCGTCACGAGGCAGCCCGTGGACGTGCAGCCGAGATCACAGGACTGGAGGCAGAACGCCGCGTTGTCCGTGCATCGGGTCGTCGGGGAGATGCCTCCGCCCGCCGTGGTGGACTCCGAAGACGAGCCGCCCGAGCAGCCGGCCAGGAACAGCGCGGACAACCCGCTGAGAACGACGATCGATCGCGAGAACAGGCTCATGAGACGTTCGATTGGAAGGACTGCTGCCAGGGCGACGATGCGGTGGATTCGCGTAGGGATGGACGATCCGACTAGACGCGGAAGATGACCTTGACGCTCTCGATGACGACGTCGGAGACGCTCGAACGATCGAGGATCAGTTGGAAGCGGAACGCGTTCCGGTTGTCGAGCGCGAGGCTGCCCGGACCGAAGCCGACCGACGGACGCCACTGGCGGGTCAGCAGGTCGATCGGGTCGATCGCACCGGTCTCGAGGTCGAGACGGACACCCTGCCACCAGACCTCGAGCGGGCCGAAGCCCGGACGCGCGGGCGAGCCGACCGCAGGATCGTCACTGAAGACGACCGGCTGGCCGTTGATGCGCGCGCGAATCTCGTAGCGGACGAACTCGGGGCCGAAGGGCTGGCCCGTGGAGTAGAAGTTGGACTGGAACGCGACGCGCGTGTCGGTGTCCGTCAGCGTGCCGACGTTCTCGGCAGCAGCCGGCGGCTGCGCGTTGGGCAGTTGCGACGCAGTCGGGGTGCCGAGCGCCTCGAGGCGCAGCACGCCGCGGCTGCCAGCGCCACCTTCGACGACCACCTGGCCACCGCGCGGCGGGGGCGAGGGGAGCGTGCCGCGCGCGAGGCGACCCGCGGCGCCGCCGCGGACGTCGACGAGGCCAGCCACTTCGACCGTGCCACCGGACTGCAGCAGGATGCTGCCACCGGAGCCGCCGCCACCCGGGGCGGACTGGGCGACCGCGACCTGCGTGACCGGCGAGACACCTGCAGAACCACCCGTCGCGAGCAGACGGCCCGTGGAGCTGAGGCGAAGCTGGTTGCCGACGCGGAGAGCGAGGACACCGCCACCGCCGCCGCCACCACAGCCGGCTGCCCAGTTGCCCGTCGGGGCCTGGGCGAGGGCCTTGGTCATCAGCACCGCGTGGCTGCCGCCACCGCCGCCGCCCGAACCACCCATGAGGTAGTGCAGGATGCTGCGCGTGTCCGGCGGGAGCGTGTAGGCGGGGAAGGACCCACCGCCGGCCGCATCCGGGCCGAGGAAGTCAAGGCGCGTCGCGCCGTTGCCAGACGGGTCCGCCTGGTTCGACACCGCACGGCCAACGCCGCCGGCGACCACGAAGCCGCCGCCGCCGCCGCCGGAAGTGGACTGCATGACGTAGTCGACGGACGCGGATGCCGGCGGGAACACGAGCGCCGTCTTGAGGCCGGATGCCGGGAACACACCCGAACCACGGCCGCCGGTGCCGACGACCTGGGCCGCGTAGGCGTGCGAGCTTGCCACCCGCGCGTCAAAACCGTTCTGGCCCGCGTTGGCCGGCTGCGCGCCAGCGCCGATGCAGCGCGTGCCGCCGTTGCCGCCGTTCGCGCCGCCGATTCCGCCGAGGCCGCCAGGCTGACCGGGCAGGCTCGACAGGTTCGAGTTCTCGAAGTAGAGCAGCGTCTGCCCGCTCACATCGATCACGCCGTTGATCTCCATCCGACCGCGCACCGCGATCTGCGGCACCGCGGTGCCCGAGAACACCAGCTTGACGTCCGTCGGCACCACCATCTCGGTGAACTGGAACTTGCCGTCGTTGACCGTCAGGGCCTGGCCGCCAACCGTGTTGGCCGCCGGGATCACCGTGTTGTTCGTGTTGAGCTCGAACACGCGGTAGCCGCCCTGGTTGGCGAGCTGCGTCGCGAGCGAGAGCAAGAACGGGCCGTGACGGCCGTCACCGCCGATCTGCGCGAAGGTGGCGACACCGCCGCCCCACGTGCCAGCGGAGACGTTGGCGTCGAGCTGGTCCGCCGTGTCGAACTCCTCGGTCACGTTGCGCTCCGTCAGCGCTGCCTGCAGCGTGCGGAACTCGAACGTCTGCGGCTCGGCAGGACGACCGGAGAGATCCGTCACGCGATTGGTCACCGACACGCGGACACAGGAGTTCGTCGGCAGGTTGGCTGCCGGCGTGAACGTCACGACCGACGCGGAGATGGCCGCGATCTGGTCGACGCGGATCGAACCCGCGATCGGCGTCACTTCCGGGCTGCAGATGCGCGCATCGCCCTGGCCGAGCGTGCGTGCGACCGTGAACGACACCGGCGCGTTCGCGCCCGAGGAACCGACGAACGGCGTGGCGTCGATCAGCTCGTTGAACCGCAGTTGGATCACCGCGTCGAGCGGGACCTCGAGCAGCGCGGTCGGCTGGATGATCTCGGCGCTCGGAGCGACGCCGTTCAGGTCGATGATGCCGCGCGTCACGCGCAGCGTGCACGAGACCGTGTTGAGCAGCGGATCACCCGCCGTCGAGCGGACCGTGTCCTGCGTGGACCCGCTCGGAAGGGTCATCGTGTAGGTCTCGCCGGCCTGGAAGCCGAAGAAGCTCTGCGAGCCCTGGGTCAGCACCTGCGGCTTGAACTCGACGAGGCTGCCGTTGACGAGGAATTCGCCGACCGGCTCGGCGCCAGACGCCGTGCGGAACTGGATCGTCGACGGGTTCACCGACCGAGGGTCGATCGGCTGGCTGAATCGCAGCACGATGTTCTCGTTCTGCGCGATGTTCGTGATCTCACAACCGATGATCGCGCCCGGCGTCGCGGCGCCAGCCGACGGCGTGCTGCTGCGGCATCCCAGGCTGCAGGTCTCGAGGCACACGTAGTCAGCAGTCGCGCCGGTGCAGAGGCCGCTTATGCCGCCCGCTTCCCCAGTGGTGCCCGAACTACCGCCCGAACACGCAGCGAGACCAGCGGCCAAAGCCACGAGGAGCGCGCCGGAGGCGCGATTGCCATGGGACCAGGCCAAGGAGATTCGGGATCGCATCGAGTGCCTCGAAATCCGTATCGACAAGGGACTAGGGTTGCCGCGCAGGGCTCAGACCGGAAGGGCGCCGGGCTGCAAGAGGGGTCGCGCATGCTAGCAGAAACAGTTCGTGTGCGAACAGTTCCGTTCTCGCAGGCAAGGGAGTGGCGGCGCACCGTAGTTCGGTGCCTCGCCGGCTGCCAGGGCTGTTCGAACGAGGTCGCATGCCGCCTCGGGGTCTGTATCGCGCATCCGACGGCCCCAGGATGAGGCCGTTTGCAGACGCCATGCGACAAGTTCCATGCCGTCCTCCCAAGCTCACCCCCCAGGCAGGTCCAAACTGACCAGGAACTGCCGTTGCCGGGGGCCTCGCGCAGAAGCCGCGTCGAGCATCCAAGTGCCCGCCCGGCCCCGAACTCGATCGCGACCGCCCAACCCTGCAGGCAGACCGTGCGAGATCGAACACCTCGAAGGCCCGGGCTCGGCTTCGTGACCCCACCCGCCGAGGCGGCTAGCCTGCGCCACCCATGGCGACCCCCTCCTCCCCGGCCCGCACCGCGCTGGGCGTCCTCCTTGCCGTCGGCGTGGCCGGCATCGGCTACCTCCAGTCCCGCACGGCCGCCGAGCTCTCCGCCCTCCGCATCCAGGCCGCCGACCGCAGCGCCGCCGAGGCAGCGTTCCGCGCCACCGCCCAGGAGACGTTGGATCGCATGACGAGCGAGATCACGCGCATGCGCATCGAGCAGCGCGTCGGCGGCCAAGGCCCGCAAGCGCTGATGGAGATGCTGCGCACGCACGCCGACACGCTCGTCAACGCGCGCGCCACGGCCCCCGACTTCCAGAACGCGCAGGAGCAGATGCGGGCCGTCCTTCGCGCCTTCGCGTCGCTCGGCGAGGACGGACTCGCGCCACTGCGCCGGCGCTTCGACCAGCTGGAGCCGCAGAAGAACTTCGACGAACTGCGATGGCTGCTCGAAGCGCTCGTGCAGTGCGATGCCGACAAGGGCAAGCAACTCGTCGTGCAGGTGCTGGAAGGCAAGCTGAAGCCGAGCCCTCGCCTGCGCTGGGCTGCCGCCGAACTGCTGCAGCGCACCGACAAGCCGCTCGCGCAGCGCACGCTGCGACAGGTCCTGCTGACCGAGACGAGCCGCGGAATCGACCCCGATCGCGCGGCAGCCTACAACGTCAGCGTGCTCGATCCGGCCGCGGTGGCGGCGACGGGGTTCTTCAACTTCGTCATCCACTACCTGCGCACCGAGGACCCGGAGGCCGAGGAGACGCTGCTCCAGGTGCTCACGCGGCCGCAGCAAGACATCGCGACGCTGCAGGAGACGGTCGAGGCCCTGGGCGGCATGAAGGCGGCGCGCGCGCAGAAGCGCATCGAAGACCTCTACGCGCACCCGCCCGGCGCGCAGCAGAACCCGCTGTTCCTCAACAAGTGCCTCGATGCGCTCGTGTCGATCCGCGGCAAAGAGTGCAAGCCGTGGCTGCAGGAGCAGCTCGCGAAGGCCGAGCACGAACTCGTGGTCCAGCACATCGACCGGCTGATCCAGGAGTTCGACAACCCGACGCCGAAGCCACAAGGAGCCGCGACCCAAGGCGACGCGTCGCCGGCCGCGCCGGCGACCGGCAAGTGACGCTGCGCATGCGCGCGTTCGACACGCATTGCCATCTCGGCCTCGACGATCGCGGCGATGCGCGCGCAGAGCACGCGCGCGCGATCGAGGCCGGCGTCGCGGACTTCGTGCTCGTCGGCATCGACCTCGCGTCGTCCATCGCCGCGCGCGACCTCGCGCGCACGTTGCCGGGCGCGCGCTGGAGCGCAGGCCTGCACCCCAACGACGCCCGCCGATTCGACGCCGAATGGGATGGCATCCGCGCGCTGGCCAGCGAACCGGACTGTGCGGCGCTCGGCGAGACCGGGCTCGACTTCTTCCGCGACCACGCGACCCGCGAGGAACAAGAACGCTCGCTGCGCGCCCACCTCGACCTCGCGCGGGAACTCGGCCTGCCGCTCGTCTTCCACTGCCGCGACGCGATGGACGCATTGCTCACCGAACTCGGAGCGCGCGCGCCGCTTCGCGGCGTGATGCACTGCTTCTCGGGCAACGCAGACGACGCGCGGCGCGCAGTCGCCCTCGGGCTGCACGTGTCGTTCGCGGCGCCGATCACCTACCCGAAGAACGCGGCGCTGCGCGAGGCCGCGGCCGCGGTGCCCGAGGATCGGATCCTCGTCGAGACCGACGCGCCGTTCCTGCCGCCGCAGAAGCGGCGAGGCCAACGCAACGAGCCGGCGTTCGTGCTCGAGACGCTCGCGATGCTCGCACAAGTGCGCGGCTGCAGCATCGAGCACGCGGCGGAGGTCACCCACCGCAACGCGTGCGCGCTGTTCGGCGAGCCCGCGATTCGCTGAGCACGCGAAGAACTCGCGCCATGGAAACGCAGAAGGGCTGCCCGTCGGGGCAGCCCTTCTGCAGCACAGATCGTGCGTGAGCGAACCGGCGGACCGGCTCAGTTCACGACGGTCCAGATCTCGCCGTCGTTGCCGGCGATGTTCGACGCGACGCCAGCGGCCATGCCGGTCGCCGTGCTGTTCGGGTCGAACGCGGCGTCGAACGTGGGCGACAGGACGCCACCACCGTTCGGGGCGCCGTAGGTCGTCGTCGTGTTCTTGCTCGCCAGGACGTCACCGCTCTGGTTGATGAAGAACGTGCGCTTGCCCGAGTTGCCGAACGAGCTCGGCCACGCGTAGCAGCACCACAGGACCTCAGCCTGGCCGGCCGCGATCGAGGAGCCAGCTGCGCCACCGGTCGCGTTCTCCGCCGTGCCCTGCGCCGTCGTGTCCGGGAGGTACATCTGGAAGATGTAGCCCGAACGCGTGACGCGGCTCGTGTCGACGTTGCCGAACGCGTTGCTCAGCACGGGCGGCGTGATCGTCGCCGTGCCGACACCGCCGGCTTCGTCGTTGCGGACGGCGTCGGCGCCGGACAGCTCACCGAAGAAGCCGTACTCGCCCTGGCCGTTGTTGTTGCAATCGATCACGCCGGACGCCTGGCACTGGGCCTGGGCCGACGAGATGTTCTTCAGCGTCGCGATCGCAGCCGATTCATTGGCGTTGAGGCGGGCGCTGAGGAGGTTCGGAATCGCGATGCTCGCGATGATGGCGATGATCGCCACGACGATCATCAGCTCGATGAGCGTGAAGCCCTGTTCGCGCTTGTTCATGGTGTTTCCCTGACTGCCCTGTTGTTGCGGGAGCGTCGTGCTCCCTGGTCTCTGTCTTCCCTTCGAGCCGAGCCGATCAGCGGACTGGCGCCGCTGCCTTCGGATCGACCAGCTGCACGAATCGCGCGTCCCCTGCGATCGCCTGCCAGGCGGCCGGATCCTCGCGGACCAGTCGCCTCGTCTCGGCAGGCGCAGCCTTGGCTGCGCGTTCGAACAACTGCAGTGCGGTATCGACGTCGCCCGCGCGCAACTTGAGTCGAGAGCGACGCAAGTTTGCGATCGGGACCGAATCGGCGGCGCGTTCCCATGCGGCGTCCGCCGCTGCGACGTCGCCGATCGACGCGAACGCGTCGCCGGCCTGCACCCATGCCATCGGCTGGTCCGTGCCGAGCGACTGCTGCAACAGCGAGCGCGCATCGCGCAGCTTCGCGGTCACGCCGTCCCCGGTCTCGCGTTGCGACATCGAGATCAAGAGTTCCGCGCGCTCCACCAGGCACTGCGCCGCGTAGCCGCCCGAAAACGACGGCTGCGATTCCGTGAGGACCTGCAGCGCCTGCGCCGGGTTGCCGGCGCTGCGCAGCATCCGGGCCTCGTTGAACGAGAGCACCGTGCGCTGGTCCTCAGCGCAGTCGGGCAGCGTCCGCGCGACGCGGTATCGCTCGGCAGCGCCGGCGAAGTCGCCGCGGAGGCTGCGCGCGAACCCGTCGAACTCCGCGAGCACCGCCGAGTCCTTGTGCTCGCCGTTCGCCAGCGCGATGTCGCGCTCCGCTGCGGCGAGCAACTGTTCGCGCGCGGCGACGGCATTGCCGTCCTTGTCGCGCGCGGGGATCGAGTTCGCGAGCCGGAGGTTGGCGTTGATCTGCGAGAGCAACTGGCCGAACTCGGGCACGGGCTCGTAGCCGAACTGCGCCCAGAGCAGCGCGCCGAGGATCGGCGCCGCGGCGCCGTAGAGCGCCACGCGGCGCATGCCGATCGAAAGCGCCATGTCGTTCCTCAGCCGCCCGAGAGCTTCTCTTGCAGCTTGAAGATCGGCAGGAACACCGCGAGCACGATGCCGCCGACGATCACGCCCATCACGGCGATCATGATCGGCTCGATC
This sequence comes from uncultured Singulisphaera sp., assembly GCA_964514315.1. Classification (GTDB taxonomy): domain Bacteria; phylum Planctomycetota; class UBA1135; order UBA1135; family UBA2386; genus SXPK01. Next base: position 15,199 of record CAZEQF010000027.1, read on the forward strand.
ATCGACGTCAGGCCCTTCACCTCGGCCTCGACCTGCTGGTCGTAGAACTCGGCGATCTTCTCGAGCAGCGCGTCGAGCGCGCCCGAACGCTCGCCGATCGACATCATCTTGACGACCATCGGCGGGAACACGTCGGACTTGGTGAACGGCTCCGACAGGCTGTCGCCGTTGCGCACGCTGTCGCGCGCGGAGTCAACGATCGACGAGATCACGCGATTGCCCGCGGTCTGCGACACGATCTCCATCGCGCCGAGGATCGGCACGCCGCTCTTCACGAGCGTCGAGAACGTTCGCGCGAAGCGGGACAGCGCGACCTTCTTGAACAGCACGCCGAAGACCGGGAGCTTCAGCACGAAGGCGTCCTTCGCGTATTCGCCCTTCTCGGTCTGCACGACGAGCTTGAGCGCGACGACGGCGCACGCGAGCGCGCCGAAGATCACGTACCAGTAGTCCTTCATGAAGAAGGCCACGTCCATGATCATCACCGTCAGGCCCGGCAGCTCGACTTCGAGCGACTCGAACACCGGCTTGAACGACGGCACGATGCCGATCATCAGGAAGCTCGCGATGCCGAAGACGAGCACGAGCGAGATGACCGGATAGGTCATCGCCGACTTGATCTCCGCGCGCAGGTGCGCGGCTGCCTCGAGGTACTCCGCGAGGCGCGTCAGGATGATGTCGAGCTGACCGGAGACTTCGCCGGCGCGGATCATGCTGACGTAGATGTGGCTGAAGACCTTCTTGTGCTGCTCCATCGCCTTGCTGAGGTCGGAGCCGGAACGGATGTCGTCGACCACCTTGTCGAGGCAGAACGCGAAGCCCGGCGACTCGGCCTGGTCGGCGAGGATCTCCAAGGCCTCCAGCATCGGGATGCCCGCGGAGAGCATCGTGGAGAGCTGGCGCGTGAAGACCTCCAGCTCGCCCTTCTTCACCGAGGACTTCTTGGCGAGATGACGGTTCATCTTGCCGCCCTTCGCCTTCTTGCCTCCGAAGAGCCCGCCTCCGCCACCGCTCTTCTGGATGTCCAGAGGAGTGAGGTTGCGGCGGCGCAGATCCGCGACGACGTCGTTCTGGGTCTCGGCGGACATCGAACCCTTGACGGTCTTGCCGGCCTGGTCGCGGGCTTCGAACTTGAACGTGCTGGACATGTTCCCCTCGTCCTATCGCTGAATCTGTTTCGTGTTCCCTGTGCGCGCCGACCGCGTCGGCACGCCCGCGTCAGTCGGCCATGGTCACGGCTTCGACTTCCTCCAGGCTCGTCTTGCCGCGCGCCGCGTTGAGCAGGCCGCACCGGCGGAGCGTGAGCATTCCTTCCGAGAGCGCCTGGCGCTTGATGTCGGCGAGGTGCGCGCGCTCCACGACCATGCGGCGGATCGGCTCCGTCATGCGCATCGTCTCGAGGATCGCGAATCGCCCCTTGTAGCCACCGTTGCAGCGCGGGCACCCGACAGGGCCGAAGAGCTCCATCGGTTGCGTGAGATCCTGCTCGAGGAACCCGAGGCGGAGCAGCGCGTCCTTCGGCAGGTCGACCTTCTTCTTGCAGTGCGGACAGAGCTTGCGGCCCAGTCGTTGCGCGGCGATGAGCTGCGTGCTGCTCGCCACCATGAACGGGTCCATGCCCATGTCCACCATGCGCGTGATCGTCGACGGCGCGTCGTTCGTGTGCAGCGTGCTGAGCACGAGGTGGCCCGTGAGCGCTGCCTTGACCGCGATCTCGAGGGTCTCGTGGTCGCGGATTTCGCCGAGCAGCACGACGTCAGGGTCCTGACGCAGGATCGAACGCAGCGCCGCGGCGAACGTGAGCCCGCCCTTCGGATTGACCGGCACCTGGTTGATGCCTTCGAGCGTGTATTCGACCGGGTCCTCGACGGTGACGAGGTTGATGTCCGGCGACGCGATGTGACGCACCGCGGAGTACAGCGTCGTCGACTTGCCGGAGCCCGTCGGACCGGTGACGAGGATCATCCCGTAGGGCTGCGCGCAGGCCCACAGGTAGTCCTGCATCGAGCGCTCCTCGAAGCCGAGCGACTTGATGTCGAGCGCGAGGTTGCTCGAGTCGAGCACGCGCATGACCGTCTTCTCGCCCCACACCACCGGCAGCACCGAGATACGGAAGTCGATCGCCTTGTTGCCGACGCGCATCTGGCACTTGCCGTCCTGCGGCTTGCGCTTCTCGGCGATGTCCATCTTGGACATGATCTTGATGCGCGAGGTGATGTTGTTCTGCATGCGCTTCGGCAGCTCCATCACCTCCGTGAGCGATCCGTCCTTGCGGTAGCGGACGATCACGCGCTTCTCGAACGGCTCGATGTGGATGTCGCTCGCGCCCTGGTTGCAGGCGTCGAGGATGATCTTGTTCACGAGCTTGACGACCGGCGACTCCTCGTCGCTGATCGCCGACATGTCGGCCGAGTCCTCGTCGCCGCCGGCGTCCTTCAGCTCGAGGTCCGCGTCGTCGAACGACTGCAGGATCTCGCCGACCGAGTCGCTGTCCTGCTGGTACGCGCGATCGAGGGGCTTCTCGATCTCCTCCGCAGTGCTCACGACCGGACGCAGCTGACAACCCGTGATGATGCGGATGTCGTCGAGCTTGAGGATGTCGAACGGGTTCGCGATCGCGACCGTGATGATGTTGCCGATCCGGTCGATCGGGAAGATGCCGTAGTCCTTCGCGACGTCGCGCGGCACGGCCTCGATCACTTCCTTGTTGACCGTCAGCTTGCCGAGGTCGATCGGAGGGATGTTGGCGGCCTTCGCGATCAGCGCGATGAGCTCTTGCTCCTTCGCGATGCCCTTCTTGACGAGGATCTCGGTGAAGGGACGGCGCTGCGCTGCTGCTTCGGCGAGCAAGGTGTCGCCGGTCGCAGCATCGAGCTTGCCGACCTTCTCCAGGATCCCGCGGAGCTTCTTGCCGAACTGGTTCATCGGAGCGGCCGGCGGGTCGTGGTCGCGGAAGCGTTGGCCGTGCGCTCCATCAGGCGCGCGAAGTCGGCCTCGTCGCTGCAGTGCTCGAGCGCGTGCTCGTAGGTGATCGTGCCCGAGCGGTAGAGCTCGAACAGCGACTGGTTCATCGTCCTCATCCCCAGCGCGCCGCCGGTCTGGATGATCGACATGATCTGGTGCGCCTTGTTGTCGCGGATGAGCGCGCGGATGGCCGGATTGCACATCATGATCTCCGCGGAGAGCGCGCGGCCCTTGCCGGTCGCCTTCGGGATCAGCTGCTGGCAGAGCACGGCCTGCAGCGTGAACGACAACATCGTGCGGATCTGCTGCTGCTGGTGCGCAGGGAACACGTCGACGATGCGGTTGACGGTCTGCGTCACGTCCGACGTGTGCAGCGTCGCGAACGTCAGGTGGCCCGTCTCGGCGAGCGTGAGCGCCGCCTCGATCGTCTCGAGGTCGCGCATTTCGCCGACGAGCACGACGTCAGGGTCCTGGCGCAGCACCGACTTCAGGGCCTTGTCGAATCCGTGCGTGTCGCCGCCGACTTCGCGCTGGTTCACGAGGCACTGCTTGTTGCGGTGCAAGAACTCGATCGGGTCCTCGATCGTGACGATGTGCTGCTGACGCGTCTCGTTGATGTAGTTCACCATCGAGGCGAGCGTCGTCGACTTGCCGGAGCCCGTTGTGCCCGTGCAGAGCACGAGGCCGCGCGGCAGATTGCAGATCGTCTCGCACACCTTGCGCGGAAGGCCGATCGTCTCGAAGTCGTAGACCTCGTAGGGGATCACGCGCAGCACCGCGGCCATCGTCCCGCGTTGGATGAACGCGTTCGTGCGGAAGCGGCCCATGTTGGCCACGCCGAAGGAGAAGTCGAGTTCGAGGTTCTTCTCGAACTTCGCGACCTGGTCCGGGCCGAGCACCGAGTAGATCAGCTTCTTCGTGACTTCGGGCGTGAGCGGCTCGTACTCCGTGTCGACGAGGCTGCCGTCGATGCGGATCTTGGGCGCAGAGCCGACCGAGAGATGCAAGTCCGAACCGCCGCGCTGCACCATCAGGGTGAGCAGATCTTCCATCGAAACCATCGCGCTGATCCTCCGTGCTGTGGGTCCGAGAGGGACCTCGACGGTCGGGTATCGGCCGATGACGGCGGCGGGATTGAGCCGGAACGCGGCGGTTCCGCGCGAAGGGCGCTGCGGAGCCGCCTTGCCGGTGTCGGAAATCGCGACAGCGCACCCTCGGCGCGCGTCCCGTTCCTGGGCTCCGGCTACTGGGACGCTTTCCCCATCGCCACGAGCATGCGCAGCGAATGCGCGACGCGCAGGTCGACGCGTCGCAGCTCCGCGAGCGGCACGAACAGGAGCCGGCCCGAAGCCGGATTCGGCGTGCCCGGGACATACACGATCGTGCGTTCGGCGCCATCGATCATCGTGGTCCCGGTCACGAGCCCGATCTGGTCGCCGCCGCCGGTGTCGACGAGCACGACGCCCTGGAAGAACCGTTCGCGCGATGTGTCGTAGCCGAGCACTTCCTTGATGCTCTGGTACATCGTTCCGACCAGCGGCAGGCGCTCCGCAAGCCGGTCGACCGTGCGCCACAGC
>CAZEQF010000028.1:0-19728 GCA_964514315.1 uncultured Singulisphaera sp.
GAGCAAACCGAGGAACTCCTGGTAGGGCTTGCCGCCCGAGAGCGCCGTGCGCGGACTCAGCAGCGTCGTCGAGTCCGTGTGCTCGAGGCCGCCATAGCCGCTGTCCGCGAACAGGCACAAGAACGTGTAGCGCGGATACGGGAACGAGCCGTCGAACACGTCGGCGCACTTCTCCAGCACCGTGCGAACATCGCGTTCGAACTTCGCGTCGATGCGCGCGCCGTCGACGCCATCGAGCGCGAGCTGGTGGCGCACGCCGCGCGTCTCGACTTCCATCGTGCGGAAGCAACCGGCGAGGAACGGTGAGTCGATCGCCGTGTCGAGGTCCTTCAATTCGTAGTGCGCGTGACCTGGCCGTGCAGTGACCGGGCAGCCGCCTGCGATCGTCCAATCGTCGGGAAGGTCGACTCGCACCTTCGCCGAGTGCGTCTTCTTGCCGACGGGCCACAGCAGGATGCACGCGTGGTTCCAGTAGGCGTGCTCGGCGGTGACGTCGCAGGTGCGCACCGTGAGCTCGTGCGCGTAGGCCCAGTAGTCCAGCCGCACGCGTTGCACGCCCGCGAGGCCGTGGACGCGGAACCGGTTCTTGTGCGTCTTCTCGACGCGCAGCGGCTGCGCCGTGGCCACGTCGATCGCATGGACCGGGCCCAGATGCCGCGCGTATTCGCGGATCAGGTAGCTGCCCGGGGTCCAGGTCGGGAGGAAGAAGTCGGCGGCGTCGGTGGCGTCAGGCGCCATCGCGAGCAGGTCGCGGTCGACTTCGAGGGAGATGACGATGCGGCGCCGTTCAGGCGCGCGCAGGTCCAGCCGGAAGTGCAGGTCGCTCACGGTGGGGCGGATGGCACGCCCGAAAGGATTCGAACCTTTGACCTTCGGCTCCGGAGGCCGACGCTCTATCCAGCTGAGCTACGGGCGCGCGTGGGGAGCGGTATCTACCGGGGCCTTCCTTGGGACACAACGACCGAATCCGCCATGCCGTTGCGCTCATGGAGCCAATGGCCCGGCGACTTCCTGCGTCTTTGGGCCCAGTGGTGCGGGACCTGGTTTGCGTCCCGGGGCAACCGGATGACATGGCTTCGCCTCTGGGGGGCGTTGCATTCATCCGCGGCCTCGCTTGAATCCGGTGTGCCCCTCGCAGGGCCGGAGAAACCTCCGAGTGGGTATCTGCTAGGACACGTATCGCCTTCGACCCGGAATGAGCCTTCGCACGACAGCCACGATCCTCATCGCAACCGCGCTCGCTTCGGCGGGCTTGCTGGTGGGCGATGCGGAGCACAAGACGCTGCGCGCTGACTCTCCTTCCATCGACCTCGACTCGGACAACGACTTCGTTCCCGATTGCGTCGAGTGGGTGTGCCTCACGAGCGCTACGTCGCCGGACACGGATGCTGACGGGAGCGTGGACTTCCTCGAGCTCGTGCAGAAAGGCCGTCCGCGGCAGGCTGGCATGGCATTGCCTGCAGATCACGAGATGCGGCTCGTCGCGACTTCGAACCCGACGTCCGCAGGCAACGACATCGTTCTGCACTTGATGTTCCGCTTCCTCGGCGGCGTCGAGTTGCTGAACCAGTTCGACTGCTACGCCGAACTCGGCGCGGTTCCTGGACTGCGGATCCCGCTGTCCACGTTGTCGCTGCAACCGGTCTCGCTTCAGCAGCGCGCGGTCCCGGGCGAAGGACTTTGGGTCCGCTACTCGGTCGTCCTGTGCTCGGAGCAAGTGCTGCGTTCGGTGTTGCCGTGCACGATCGGCAGCACTGCGGTCATCGGTGGCCGCGTGATCGAGACCGCGATGCCGATGTTCGACCAGGGTGGCGTCACGAGCACCGTGGTGCCCTACTCCCCCGGGTTCTTCGCGATCCAGTCGGTCCAGGCTGCAGTCGCCGGCGTCGTCGGAACGGCACCGAACAACCGCGTCTGCGTGTTGCAGCTGCAGCCGGTCGGCAGCGGCTCGGGCGGCTCGGCCTTCCTGGTGAGCGGGGCCGAATGCCAGGACTGCAACGACCTCGTTTGCGGGGTCGAGTGCGCCGCGAGCATCGGGACGATCGTCGTCCTGCCCGGCGGTCCCGGTTCGATCACCGGTGGCTGACCCCTCGGCGGCAGCCGAGGGAACCCTGGGCGCACCAGGAACGTCACAACCGTCGTGAAGCTCGTTCCGGATCCCGACGCCGACTTGGTCGAGGCGTGCAGGCACCCCGACCACGATGGGTTCGAGGCGGCCTTCGAGCAACTATTCCTGCGCTACCGGGATCGCGTTTACGCCATCGCGTACCGCATCACCTGCAACTCGGTCGACGCGATGGACGTCGTGCAGGAGTCCTTCTCCCTGGTCTTCCGCAAGCTCGACAGCTTCCGGGCCGGGTCGCTGTTCAGCACGTGGCTGTTCCGCCTCGTGGTCAATTGCAGCATCGACCACCGGCGTCGTTCGCGTTCCCGCGGCTGGCAGAGCCGTGAAGGTCTCGACTTCGCGGTCGAGACTGCGACCGATCCAGGCGCTGCGCCGGATGCCGCCGCCGAGGCGCGCGAGTTCGGCGGACACATCCAGGAAGCGATCGGACTCCTGAGCCCGAAGCTGCGCGTCATCCTCGCGCTCCGCTACCTCGAGGACATGTCCTACGAGGAGCTCGCGGCGACCCTCGAATTGTCGTTGGGCACCGTGAAGAGCCGTCTGGCTCGCGCCCACATCGCGCTCGAACGCGTCGTGCGCGAACGCTTCCCGCATCTCGAAAACGTCGCCCAGGCGGGCAAGGCCTACGGAGGCGGAGCATGAGCTCTTCGCGAATGAGTCCTGACTGCGTCGCGTTCGCGCGCAACCTCGCCGACCACCTCGACGCATCGCGTGCTGGCGAGCAGCCTGCCCATGCCGCCGCGTGCGGTGCCTGCGCGCGCAGGCTCCGTTTGGCTGCGGGTCTCGGTGGTCTTGCCGCGGCGCGGCCGCAGGCGCCTGCCGAACTGGCGAGGCCGCAGTTCCTCCACTCGCTCTTCGAGAAGATCGTCGACGAGGCAGAGGCGTCCCCACTCGGCGAAGGCCTGGCTGCTGCCATGCGCGTCGAACCCATGGGCGACCGCTTGCCCTGGCCGGTGCAGTCGCTGCAGCACGGTCTCGAAGAACACGTGGCCGCGGCTGGTTCGCACACTCCGCCTTGGATCCGTCCGGCTGTTGCCGTCGGCAGTGGCGGCATGGATGCGGGGCGCCGCATCGGTGTCGGTCGCGGGGTCGCGATCGCTTCGACGGTCGCCGCGTCGATCGCCTTGTTCGTCGTATTTGGTTGGCGAGCAGGCCGTTCCGAGGGAACAAATGCCGACCTTCGGATCGTATTCGTCCCTGTCTCCGAGCTGCCGGCGGTCATGCACCCGACGGCGGTCCTGCGTCAGGCGGTGATCCGGTGAATCTCCCACTGGATACGGTCTGCCGCCAAGTCCAGCTTGCCCGGTCCTGAAGTTCCGTCTCTCCCATGCTCCCTTCCCGACATACCGCAACGCTCCGCCGCCTGACCGGTGCTCTCCGCACCGGCCTGGGTGCGGTCTGCGTTGCCGTCCTGTCGGGCTTGTGCGGCGCGCAGATCCAGAGCGGCGGAGCGGCGATCCCGAGTGGCGCCCCGGTGACGTTCCAGCAGATCGCGAGTGCGTCGCGGAACACGTCCCATGACTCGGTGCGCGTGCGCCGATTCCTCGATCAGGGCGCGCAACTCGTCCAGGTTCGCGAGCAGTTGACGGTCCAGGCGGACGGCACTGCAGATGCGGCCTTCAAGCTCGAGTTCCTCGATGTCGTCGGATCGTCGGGCAACAGCTCGCGCACCCAGTGGAGCGAGGTCTACCGCTCGAATGCGGGCCTGCTGCACATGCACGGCGGCTTCCGCATCACCGACGCGAGCCTCGCGCAGCAGAACTACCAGTTGATCGACTTCGGCGCCTGCCGCCGCATCGGTCGCGATGTCCGCCGCGTGGTCCTGTTCCCCAACCTCCAGGACAAGGGCATCTGGCTCGTCGACCTCGACGTGTTGACGGGAGTCGTCCTCTACGCCGGCGAATACGACGCGCAGCTCCGGCTCGTGAACGAGCTCGAGACGACCTCGTTCGCCGTGACCAGCTCCGTCGTCGAACTCGGGCCGCGCAACGCCGGCAAGCCGGCGTGGAGCTGGCGGCCCAAGATGCAGGTCAGCAAGTTCGACAACATCTCCGCAGCCTCGGCGCGCCTCGGCTCCTTCGTGCCGACGCAGCCGGCGTTGGGTTCGGTCGTCACCGACTACCGCCAGAACCTCGTGCAGGTCACCGAGGACCCGGTCAACGGCGACCGCACCCTGGTGATCGGCTACACCGACGGCATCGACGAGTTCTTCGTCATGCAGTCGCACAGCGCCGACAACCCGTTCCTCGACAACCCCGCGGTGCGCAACGTCAACGCATCGAACGCGCACGCGATCGCCAGCTACGACGACGCTTCGATGCGCGCCTACGTCTTCCACGAGCTGGGCACGACCTACTGGGTCGTCGGCAGCGGCTCGTTGGCGCGGCTCAAGGACGTTTCGTTCCGCATCTGCCAGCAGGCGGTCACGGGCAACTGAGTCTCGGCGACGCGCGACTCCGACCGTCGCGCGGCCAAGACGCAGTCGCAGAACCAGGACGGTGCCGTCGCGGAATCGCGACGTGTCGAAGGACGCCGCACACTGGCTACCCGCAGGATCCGCTCGTGGCACCGGTCCGTCCGTTCCTGGACGCGTTTCCTGGGCTTGGCATGTGCCGTGCTTCCTTGGGTTTGTCACCCAACGAGCCCACCCAATGGACACCAGCAACAACGATCACAACGGCCGCCCTGACATGCTCTCCTCCAGCGAATACCGCGCGCGACTGATGACCAAGCTGAACTGCTTGATCGCGGTGCTCGAGGTGGCGATCGGGAAGATCAGCAAGAGCATGGGTCTTCCAGGCGCCAACGAGGAGCGGTTGCTGAAGATCCGCACCAACCTCGAGAACACCCTCGCCATCTGCCACCGCGCCAAGCAGACGCTCGACAAGACGAGCAACGCGAAGGCCGTCAGCGCCGCACGCGAGCTCGACGTCAACAAGATGACTGCGCGTGACTACGTCGAACTCAGCAGCATCGACGAGTATCGCAAGTTCAAGAAGATGACTCCGATCCAGAACACGGACCTGCAGGCGATCGACTTCGACGAGCTGGCCCGTCGCCTCGCGGATTCGTGAAGCTGGTCGGGGCTCTGCAGGGGCTCCGCAGAAATCTCCGACACGGCTGCCGCGAGCGGTCGCGCCCAACGGGCGATGCCACGGACTGCTCGCAACCTGGTCGTTCTCGTGCGCTGACGCACCGTGTTCCGTGCCTCAGGTCCGGACTTCCCGCGGCCGATCCAGGACCGGGAACATATGAGCACGGAACTGTCGAAGGGGAGATCTGTTGTGCACAGCCGCGCGGCGCGCGTGCTGGTCGCCACGAACGAAGGCAATGCCGAGACGTTCGCGGACGCGCTCCAACGGACGGGCCACGAAGCCGTCTGCTGCGACTCGCCGGAAGTCGCATGCGCTGCGATCGCGGAACAACGTCCTGACCTCGTGCTGGTCGACTCTTCGATGGCCGAAGAAGTCGTCTCGCTCTGCTCGGACCTCAGCGTGCCGTTCGGCCTGCTCGGCACGGGCGGTCCCTCGAACTTCGCCGACAGCCTCGGCACGTTCCCGCACGCGATCGCCGGCGAGGCTGGCGCTGCGTTGGTCGACGTCCTGCTCGATCGCGAAGAGATGCGCCGTCACATGCGCGAACTCGAAGCGTTGGTCGACGGCATGCGCGACGGATCTGCGCTCGTCGGTCGCAGCGCGCTGATGCGTCGCCTGCAGACGACCCTCAGCCGCGCCGCCGAGAGCGACGCGACGGTCCTCATCGAAGGCGCGCGGGGCAGCGGCAAGTCGATGGCTGCGCGCGTCATCCACTGCAAGAGCAAGCGCGGCAACAAGCCCATCGTCACGCACACGGGCTCCGAGCTCGACGCGGAGTCGCTGCAGCGTTCGATCACGGAGGCGAAGGGCACGACGTTGCTCATCGAGGACATCGAGCAGATGCCTTCCGCCGCGCAGCAGGTTCTCGTCCGCTTCCTCAAGGAACGCGGTTCGCGCCCCGTCACCGACGGCGCGCCGGCGCGCATCATCGCCACGACGAGCGCGCACTTGCCCGAACTGGTCGCGCGCGGCTCCTTCCGCGAAGACCTCTACTACCGACTGCACAGCTACCCGATCGTCGTGCCCGCGCTCCGCGAGCGCACCGAGGACATCGTGCTGTTGGCCGAGTCGATCCTCGACCAGCTTTCGGCGTCGATGGGCCAGCGTCCCGCTGGCTTCACGCCCGCCGGCCGCAACTTGCTCGAATCGATGCCCTGGCCGGGCAACGTCGCGCAGTTGGAGAACGTGGTCCGTCGCGCGTTCCTCGTCGCCGGAGGCGCTGCGATCGACGATCGACACCTGACGTTGCCCGCGATGGCGATGCCCCAAGGTGCCGGAGCTGCAACCAAGTCGATGGTCGACGCAACCGCAACGAACGAAGCGGAAGAGGTCGATGTCGACGACATCCGTTCCTTCGAAGAAGAGGAGAAGCGGATCCTCGAGCGCGCGCTGCTCGCCACGGGCGGCAAGGTGCGCCCGGCAGCGCAGTTGCTCGGCATCGGCCGCGCGACCCTCTACCGCAAGATCCAGCAGTTCAACCTGCGCCTTCAGTGAGCGCGCAGCGCGGGCGCCTCGCCGGCGCCCGCACCAGGCGAACGTTCCGTCGCGAACCGACGGCTACGTCTGCGATCGTTCGCGTGTAGGCTCCTCGCCCGCATGGCGGACATCCCGATCCTGCATCAGGACGAGCACATCCTGGTGGTCGACAAGCCCACGGGCCTGCTCGTGGTCGAGGCCCCTGGTCGGCGCGGCAAGACGCTGATCGACCTCGTGACCGAGCAGACCGGCGCGCGGGTCTACGCCGTGCATCGCCTCGACGAGGGCACTACGGGCGCGATCGTCATCGCCAGGACCGAGGCCGCGCGCGACGCGATGGAGCCGTTGTTCCGCTCGCACGCGGTCGTGCGCGACTACCTCGCGCTGCTGTCCGGTCGTCCGTCGCCCGCGGCGGGACGCATCGAGTCCCAGTTGAAGGAACAGGACGGGATGATGCGCGTCGTCGAACGCGGCGGCGTCACGGCGATCACCGACTACGAGACGATTGCGCGCAAGGGACGGTTCACGCTGGTGCGTTGCCGGCTCGCGACTGGCCGCCGCAACCAGATCCGCGTGCACATGCAGGCGCTCGGCTGCCCGATCGTCGGCGACCGCAAGTATGGCTTCCGCGCGCGCGGCAAAGAGTCGTTCGCGCGGCCGCTGCTGCACTCATGGCGCGTTGCGTTCGACCACCCGCTTACGGGTGTGCGCGTGGCCGCCGAGGCGACGCCGCCCGAGGAAGAACTCCGTCCGTGAGCCCGCGCCGACGCTGGCCGATTCGCGTCCGCGTCGGTCGACCGTCATGCGTCGACAGGCACGAGGCCGGTTACATGGCAAAGGCCACATGCCTACGTAAGATCGCTCGCCTTGTCCCCTCTCGTGCGTGAACGCGAGGAGTCGTTGCTCGACTTCCTCGAAGATGCGGGCCTCCCGTTTCTCGGGCGGCTCGGTTCGCTGCTGCGTTCCGCGTCGTTCGGCCTCCTGCTCGTGAGCGTCGCGTATGGCGTTGCCACGGCAACGCTCGGCGGCGGCATGTGGAACGCCGAAGCTCTGTGGGGCGGCGCCATCCCGTCGCTGGTGTCGGCTCCGTTCTATGCATTGGCGTGGAACGGCGCGCGACACGGCCGACTCGCGAGGTCGGGCTTCTGGCTGTTCGCGGCGTTGTTCTGCTTGTCGACGTTGGCTTCGTGGCCGCGCGGTTGCTTCTACCCAGGCTGGTACGCGCAGCCGTTCTTGTGCCTGCTCGCGAGCGCGTGCCTCGGCATCGTCCCGGGCCTGTCCTTGGCGTTGGTCGCGGCCTGCGCTCTCGCTGCGTCGCCGCTGTCGGGCGATGGGCTTCCGGGCACGGTGGTCGACGCCGAGATGTGGGTGCACTCGATCAGCTTGATGGCGCTGTCGCTCGCCTCGGCGCTGACCGGAGTGCTGTTGCACAAGGTGCTCGTCGCTGCGTTGGAAGCCGGCGCGCGGCATCGCATCGAGAAGCTCGATACGGCGCGCGCGCTGCGGCAGAGCGAGAAGTTGCTGCGCCACGCGCTGCGCGTCGACACGGTGGGCGACCTCGCCGGCCTCGTCAGCCATCAGCTGCGCAACGCGTTCCAGGTCATGATCGGCCACGTCACGCTCAACACGCTGGACGGCGAGGACCGTTCGAGCGAACGGTTGCGCATGGTGGGGGACGCGCTGATGCAATCGCGGCCGCTGCTCGACCAGTTGATGCGGCTCGCGCACCCGGACGACGGCATCGTCGAGGAATGCGACCTCGCTGCGTGGATGGTCGAGTTCGTCGAGCGCGCGCTCCGCGTGATGCCTTCGTCGGTCGAAGTGAAGTTCGAGCCGAGCACAGCGAAGATGCCCGTGCAGTTGGATCTCCGAGGCCTGGAGCACGCGCTCTGGAACCTCGCGATCAACGCCCGGCACGCGATGGACAACGGCGGCACGCTGACGATCGGCGCGACGATCGACGACGGCATGGCCTGCGTGTCGATCGCGGACACCGGCTGCGGCATCCCGCACGAACTGCAGCAGCGGATCTTCGATCCCTACTTCACCACCAAGCCGGTGGGCCAGGGCACGGGACTCGGACTCACTGCCGTCGCGCGCTTCGTGCTGTCGAGCCAAGGCCGCATCGACGTCGAGAGCGAGCCGGGCAAGGGCGCGAAGTTCGTGCTGCGCTTCCCGCTCGCGCCTGCATCTGCCTCAGGGCAAGCGCTCGTCGAAAGCGCCTGACCAGCGTTGGCTGCGCGGACTCAGCGCAGCGACACTGCGCGTCCGAGCCGTCGCGTGATGACGCCCGTGAGCACGTCGCGCAGTTCGCCGCGACCCTTCGTGTCGATCCAGCCGTTCTTCGCGGCATCCCACTCGAAGTGCCACGCGGTCGCGCCCTCGGCCAGCCACATCTGGTTGGCTGCGGACTGGCGGTTCAGGATGCACTTGCTGCCGTCGGCGAAGGTCAACTTGACGACGCCTTCCGAGGCCTCGGCTTCCAGTTCGTCCGGGTCGAAGGCATCGAGCTGCAGCACGATGCTGCGCAGCAGTTCTTCGGCGCGTTGCCGGAAGCCCTGGGTCGAGTCGCTGGCGCTGGTCATGGGCGCCCACTCTGGGCCACGGCGCGCGGTCACGCCAGACTGACTAAGTGCGTCACGCGAGATGCGGCGCAGAAAAAGTCGGAGGCCGGCGACCCTCTCCCAAGGATCGCCGGCCTCCAGTCGGCCCAGACGCCGTAGCCCTCTCGTGTCGCCCCGGGACTCCCTGCAAGGACCCCGAGACTGGGCGCCTGGGCACTCGTCCCATGCACCCTAGTGAACGTTCCGGGGTGCAGATCTTTCCCCCACGCGCGAGATTTTTCGGCCAAGACCGGTCGCACCGGATGCGACACACCGCACGGAGCGCGGCGAACGGCGGGTTTCCTGCGTCAGCGAATGCGCCGATCTGCAGTCTGCATCCAGTCTTGCAGCAACTCCGCCACGGTCGTGCCGACCGACTCTGCCTCGTAGCCGAGCAAGACGCGGTGGCGCAGCGCCGGGAGGACGCAGGCGACGATGTCTTCCTTCGTGACCGCTGGCCGCCCGGCGAGGAGCGCGCGCGCCTTCGCGCCGAGGACGATCGCCTGTCCGGCGCGGGCACTTGCGCCGTAGCGAACGAAGCGCTTCGTCCGGTCCGTCGCCGTCGCCGACCCGGGGTGCGTCGCCGCGATGAGTTCGGCCGTGAACTGCAGCAGGTGCGTCGCGCACAGCACTTCACGGACGAATCGCTGGAGCCGCCGCAGGTCCTCGACGGACAGCTGCTGGGTCGTGACCGTCTGCTGCGTCGACGTCGTGCCCGCGAGGATCTGGACCATCGCCTCCACGCTCGGCGTCGTGACCTCGAGCTTGAACAAGAAGCGGTCGAGCTGTGCCTCGGGCAGCGGGTAGGTGCCTTCGAGCTCGATCGGGTTCTGCGTCGCGACGACGTGGAACGGGTCCGGCAGGCGATGCGTCTGGCCCGCGACGGTGACCGAGCCTTCCTGCATCGCTTCGAGCAGGGACGACTGCGTCTTGGGCGTCGCGCGGTTGATCTCGTCGGCGAGGACGAGGCCACCGAAGATCGGGCCCTGTTGGAAGCGGAACGCCCGCTTGCCGTCCTGCTCGTCGACGATCGTCGTGCCCGTCACGTCGGTCGGCATCAGGTCGGGCGTGAACTGCACGCGCGAGAACGACAGGCCGAGGCCTTGTCCGAGCGAGCGCACGAGCAGCGTCTTGCCGAGGCCGGGCAAGCCTTCGAGCAGCACGTGGCCGCCCGCGAGGATCGCCACGAGCAGGTCGTCGATCAGTTGACGCTGGCCCAACACCTTGGTGTTGAGGTCGGCGCGAACCTGCTCGACGCGAGCCAGCAGGGCGAGGATCTCGTTCTTCGGGGATTCGGCGCTCACTCAGTCCTCGCTGCAGTACGCGGAGTGGTCGAGGTGCGAACTGCCGCAGTCCGGCAGGATCGCGACGACCATCTGGTTCTCGTGTTCGTTGCGGCGCGCGACCGCGAGCGCCGCGAACAGCACCGCGCCGCTGGCGGGGCCGCACAGGATGCCTTCTTCGCGCGCGAGCGCGCGCACCATCGAGCGCGCATCGTCGCAGGCGACCGCGACGATCTCGTCGAGGTCTTCGGCCTTCAGGATCTCCGGCACGAATCCCGCGCCGAGGCCAGGGATGTCGTGGACGCCGGCTTTGCCGCCGCGCATCGCAGGGCTTGCGAGCGGTTCGACGCCGACTATGCGCACCGAGCGTTCGCGAAGAAACGCAGCACAACCTGCCGCGGTGCCGCCGGTGCCGATCGGCGCGACGACGACCGCGACCTTGCCGTCCGTGTCCTGCCAGATCTCGCGCGCAGTCGACTCTGCGTGTGCGCGCGCATTCGCCTTGTTGGTGAACGGCTGCAAGCAGACGGCGCCGGGGATGCGCTTCGCCAGCGCGTCGGTCTCGGCCATCGCGCCGCGCATGCCGAGGGCCTTCGGCGTGAAGTGCACTTCGGCAGCGAGCGCGCGCAGCATCGTGAGGCGGTCGTTCTGGCCGGCTTCAGGCATCACGAGCACGACGCGGTAGCCGAGGCAGCGACCGACCGTCGCGATCGAAAGGCCGAGGTCGCCGCTGGTGCATTCGACGATCGTCCCGCCCTTCTGCAGCGCGCCGCTGCGCTCGGCCGCGCGGATCATCGCGAGCGCCGCGCGATCCTTGTTGCTGCCGGTCGGGTTCTGCGACTCCAGCTTCGCGACCACGCGGCGGCCCTTCGGCGACAGGCGCGACAGGTCCACGAGCGGCGTGGAACCGATGAGCCAGGTCAGGTCGGCGGCGATGCGGGACATGGGGCGCGGATCCTAATCAGCGGCCGTGGACCCTGCCTCGTCTTTCGTCGCGCGCCGCGCGCGAGGAGCCTTGCCGTCGAATCGCTGCGATCCATGATGCTGCGCATGCCGACCAGGACCGTCCCGAGCCGCTCCGCCGCGTGCGCGTTGTTGCTCCTCGCTGCGTGCGCGGGCGCATCGCCGTCCGTCGAAGAACTGGCGGCGCGCGAGTTCGCGGCAGCTGCCAGCGAATCGGACCTCGCAGAAGCCGGACGGCATGCGCTCACGGCGCGTGACCACCTCGATGCGCAGCGGTTCGAAGAAGCGGTCGACGAGTCGCGCGAGGCGTTGTCGCTCGACCCTCGCCATGCGCGCGCGCGCGCCGTGCTCGCGAGGGCGCTCGTGGGCGTCGCCCGCCAAGAGCTCGGCGCCGAGTCGCCGTTGCCGCTCGACGTCGAGCGCGAGGCGGAAGGCGAGAGCAAGAGCGCGCTCGCGCTCGCGCCCGCCGACCCGTTCGTCGGCGCGGTGCATGCGAACGTGCTCGCGCAGACTGGCCATCTGACGGCGGCGCTTTCCGCCGCCGAGGCATGCCTCGCCGCGGGCCAGGCGGACGGGTCCGTCGACCGCACCGAACTCGTTGCGCACGCGGCCGAGTGGGCGTTCGAACTCGGCGAGGATCGTCGCGCGATCCCGCATCTGCGCGCGCTCTCCGATCTCAGGCCCGAGGACGCGACGACGCATCATCGGCTCGGCGTGTGCCTGTTGCGCACCGCGACGGACGTCGACGATGCCGTCGCCGCGAGCCGTGCGTTCACGCATTGCGTCGAGCGCCGGGCCGACGACGTCGAAGCGCAACTCGATGCCGTGAAGGCGCTGCTGCGCGCCATCGAACTCGACGCGAAGAAGCCGAGCCCCGTTGCGGTCGATGCTGTCGCTGCTGCGCTCGCCGCGGAGACTCGCTTCCCGCAATCTGCGGAGGCGTCGTTCCTCGTCGGCGTCGCGCGCGAGGCGCAATCGAGCCTGTCGAAGGACGCGATCCCTGCTTACGAACGCGCGCTCGTGCGCGACCCCGAGCACCTGCCGAGCTTGCTGCGGATGATTCGCGTCACCGTGGCGACGCTCAAGGCCTATGCGGACCAGCCTGTGCTGCCGCCGAGCCTCCCCAATCCCGGCGCGCTCGCCGCGCGCGCGTTGGAGCTGGATGCAAAGCTCCGTGTGCTCGACGAGAAGGAGCGCGCGCAACTCGCGGCGCTGCGCGACAGCCACCGCTGAGCGGCGGCGTCAGCGGCCAGCGCGTCCGGCCGAGAGGATGCCGGATCGCTGCGCGATCCAGTGCCCGGGGCGCCCAGGCCCCGAGAAGGCTCAGGCCCCGAGGATGCTGAAGCCGGCGTCGACGTAGATCGTCTGGCCGGTGATGCCGCGCGCGAGGTCGCTCATCAAGAACGCCGCCGTGTTGCCGACGTCCATCTGGTCGACGTTGCGGCGCAGCGGCGCGCGTTGCGCCATGCCGTCGAGCAGCGAACCGAAGTCCGACACGCCCATCGCCGACACCGTCTTGATCGGACCCGCGGAGATCGCGTTCACGCGCACGCCGTGCGGGCCGACGTCGTTGGCGAGGTAGCGCATCGAGGACTCGAGCGCAGCCTTCGCGACGCCCATCACGTTGTAGTTCGTGACGACCTTCTCGGCGCCGTAGTAGCTGAGGCAGACGATGCTGCCTTCGCGGCCCTTCATCAGCGGCATCGCGCCCTTGGCGAGGCCGATCAGCGACCACGCGGAGACCTGCTGCGCGAGCTGGTAGCCGTCCCAGCTCGTGTCGACGAAGTTGCCGCCGAGCTCTTCGCGCTTGGCGAACGCGATCGAGTGCACGAGGCCGTCGAGCTGGCCGAACTCCTTGCCGAGCTTGTCGAAGAACTTCTCGATGTCGCCGGGGACGGTGACGTCGCACGGGGCCACGAACGTGTCGCCTGGCAACTCGGCGCACAGCTTGCGCACCGGCTCTTCCATGCGCTCGTTCTGGTAGTTGAGCGCGAGCGTCGCGCCTTCGCGCAGGAGCGCCTGGGCGATGCCCCAGGCGATCGAACGCTTGTTGGCCACGCCGAAGATCACCACCTTCTTGCCGGACATCATGCCCATGGTCGTCGTGCTCTCGTTGCTTTGCGGTTGTCGAAGGGCGGCACCATAGCGACGGACCGCGCCGCGTCACGCGCGGACTCAGCCGTCCGTGTCGATGCGCATCGCGGCGAACACCTTGCGCGAGATCGTCGTCCACGCGACCTCGGGGTCCGACGCCGGCAGCGGCTGCAGTTCTCCCGCCGTGCGCGAACGCAGCGCGCCGACGTGCGCGGTGACCGTGATCCTGTGGTGCGTGATCGCGTGCTTCACCGCTGCGAGCGACGGGCCGATCTCGATGCGCGCGCCGCAGCGCTCGCGCGTGCGCGGCTCGAACTCGCCTTCTTCCACGCTGACGAGCGCGCCGGGGCCCGGCAGTTCCCATTGGCCCGCGTTGGGCTCGCCTTGCGGGATGCGGAACGCGAGCACGCAGCCGTCCCGGTGCACGACCGCGACGCGCGCGTCGACGAGCTTCGGCGCGCGCGGCGGCTTCTTCTTCGGCAGCTCGTGCGCGACGCCTTCGGCGAGACCGCGGCAGTCCGCGGCGACGGGGCACTCGCCGCAGCGCGGCGACTGCGGCGTGCAGACCATCGCGCCGAGTTCCATCATCGCCTGGTTGTGGTCGCCGGGCCGATCGTGGTCGAGGCGTGCTTCGGCGGCCTCGCGGATGGCGCGCTTGCCGATCGCCGTGCCGACGTCCTCGCGCAGCGCGAGGTGCCGCGCGAGCACGCGTTCGACGTTGCCGTCGACGGCTGCGATCGGGATCTCGAACGCGATCGACGCGACCGCGGCGCGTGTGTAGTCGCCGACGCCGGGCAATTCCGCGAGCGCGTCGGCGTCGTTCGGAACCGAGCCGCGATGGTCGCGCACGACCGCGCGCGCGCCTTCGCGCAGGAGCCGCGCGCGGCGGTAGTAGCCGAGGCCCTTCCACGCGAGCATCAGCGCGTCGTCGCTCGCAAGGGCGAACGACTTCGGCGTCGGATAGCGCGCGACGAAGCGTTCGAACGCAGCGCGCACGGCTTCGACGCGCGTCTGCTGCAGCATCACTTCGCTGACCCAGATCGCCCACGGATCGCGCGTCCGCCGCCACGGCAGGTCGCGTCGCGCGCCGTCGAACCACTGCAGCAGGCGTTGCGAGAACGTGGATTGGCTGCGTTGCGCAGGCTTGTTCGCAGGCTTCGTCTTGCGCGCAGCCATCGCGTTCAGCGGGTCGCGGCGAGGACCTTCAGGCACGCGGCCATGAAGTCCGGCAGGTCGTCGGGCTTGCGGCTCGAGACGTGGTGGCCGTCGATCGCGACGCTCGCGTCGACGAAGTGCGCGCCCGCGTTGACGAGATCGTCCTTGATGCCGAGCGAGCCCGTGTAGGTCTTGCCGCGCACGACGCCGGCAGAGATCGCGATCCACGGTCCATGGCAGATGCTCGCGACGAGCTTGTTCTCTGCGTCGAACGCGCGCACGAGTTCGAGCAGGCGCGCGTCGCGCCGCAGCTTGTCCGGCATCCAGCCGCCCGGCAGCACGATGCCCGCGAAGTCCGTGGCGCGGACGTCGGCGATCGCGGCGTCGTTGCGGCTCGGGTAGCCGTGCTTGCTCCTGTGCTGCGCGCCGGCCGCGGCGCCGACGAGCACCGCACGCCAGCCGGCCTCGACGAGGCGAAGGCGCGGGTAGTGCAGTTCGAGGTCTTCGTAGTCGTCGCCGTTGAGGATCAGGACGGGAGCAGTCATGGGTGTGGGGCGTGTCGTCGCGGCGCGGTGGGCGGCGCATCGTGGGCCCTTCGCGCGCTGCGTGCGAGAGGGTGGGCTCGGGGTTCGCGGCGGGGCCTTCGGAGGCCTTGGGCGGGTCGTCGGCGCGCCGCTCGGAAAGATGTGGAAAGCCGTGTCGAACCGGGCTCCCGGGCGCTTCGCAGGCGACGACGGAAGTCCAATTCGTAAAGATGTTTGCGACTGCTGGCGTCAGGCGCTCCGGCCACCTCGATTCGGCTCGTTCCGCACCCCTCTCCATCGTTGCCCTGCCCCCATGGCAACGGAACAATGCGCCGCTTCCCCGCGGGGCCTTTTGCGCCCGCGCCAGACCTCGGTTTCGCATGACTGAAAAGAACCCACCGCCGAACAGCGGCCGGATCACGGACCTGCTCATCGAGCGCGAAATGCGCGAGAGCTACCTCAACTACTCGATGAGCGTGATCCTGAGTCGCGCACTGCCCGACGTGCGCGACGGCCTGAAGCCGAGCCAGCGCCGCGTGCTGAAGGCGATGGACGACCTCAACCTCGGCCCGCGCAGCAAGCATCGTAAGTGCGCGAAGATCGCGGGTGACACGTCGGGCAACTACCACCCGCACGGCGAAGCGGTCGTCTATCCGACGTTGGTCGGCATGGCGCAGCCGTTCACGCTGCGCTACCCGCTGGTCGACCCGCAAGGCAACTTCGGCGCGATCGACGGCAGCCCGCCTGCGGCAATGCGCTACACGGAAGCGCGCCTCGCGTATCCCGCGACGCACATGCTGGAGGACCTCGACAAGGAGACCGTCGACGAGGTTCCGAACTACGACAACACCCGCATGCAGCCGGTCGTGCTGCCGGGTCGCTTCCCCAACCTGATCTGCAACGGCTCGACGGGCATCGCCGTCGGCATGGCTGCGAGCCTTGCGCCACACAACCTGCGCGAAGTCGCGAAGGCCATCGAGCTCGTGCTCGACAAGCCGGACGTGACGCTCGACGAGTTGCTCGCGCTCGTGCCCGGCCCCGACTTCCCGACGGGCGGCACGATCATGGGCCGCAGCGGCATCCGCAACGCGTATGCGACGGGCCGCGGCCAGGTCCAGGTGCGCGCGAAGTACAAGGTCGAGGAGAAGAAGGGCCGCAAGCTGCTCGTCTTCACCGAGGTCCCGTACCAGGTCAAGACGACCACGATCCTCGAGCGCATCACGCATCTGGTGAAGAACGGCCAGATCGACTCGATCTCGGACGCGAACGACGAGTCGAACGATCGCGTCGGCCTGCGCCTCGTGATCGAGCTCAAGCGCGGCGTCGAGGACGAGACCGTCACGATCAACCAGCTGTTCAAGCTGTCGCCGCTGCAGACGACGTTCTCGATCATCAACCTCGCGATCCAGGACGGCAGGCCCAAGACGCTGCCGTTCAAGTCGATGATCGAGGCGTATCGCGATCACCGCATCGACGTGATCACGCGGCGCACGCGCTTCTTGCTCAAGAAGGCGCAGGACCGCCTCCACATCATCGACGGTCTGCGCATCGCGGTGCAGAACATCGACGAGGTCGTCGAGATCATCAAGAAGTCGGCGAACGTCGACGACGCGCGCGGCCGGTTGATGGAGCGGTTCACGCTCTCCGACGTGCAGGCGCGAGCGATCCTCGACATGCGCCTCGCGCGCCTCACCGGCCTCGAGATCGAGAAGCTGGAAGCCGAGCACAAGGAAGTGCTCGCCGAGATCGCGGGCTACAACAAGATCCTGTCCGACCGCACGGTGCTGATCGACCTGATCCGCCAGGACCTGCGCGAGATGGTCGAGAAGTACGGCGACGAGCGCCGCACCGTGATCTCCGAAGAAGAGGTTGGCTCGTTCATCGACGAGGACCTCATCGCCGAGGAGATGATGGTCGTGACCGTCACGCACGAGGGCTACATCAAGCGCACCGCGCTCGACCAGTACCGCACGCAAGGACGCGGCGGAAAGGGCGTCACCGGCGCGGAGACCAAGGACGGCGACTTCCTCTGGAACCTGTTCGTCGCGAGCACGCACGACTACCTGTTGTTCTTCACCGACAAGGGCCGCGTCTACTGGAAGCGCGTGTTCGAGTTGCCGAGCTACGGCCGCACTGCGAAGGGCCGCGCGCTCGCCAACGTCGTCGAGGTCGAGGAAGGCCACAAGATCACTGCGATCTTGCGCGTCGACTCGTTCGACGAGCAGCGCTTCCTCGTCACCGCGACGAAGAACGGCCTCATCAAGAAGAGCAAGCTCTCCGACTACAGCCGCCCGCGCGCCAACGGCATCATCGCGGTCGGCCTCGAAGACGGAGACAAGCTCGTCGGCGTGTCGCTGTGCGCACCGGGCCAGACCATCGTGCTCGGCACGAAGGACGGCATGGCGATCCGCTTCTCGGAAGAGGACGCGCGCGCCATGGGCCGCGGCGCCACTGGCGTCTGGGGCATCCGCCCGCAGGAAGGCGACGAGGTCGTCGACATGGTCGTTTCGACCGGCGACGAGACGTTGCTCACCGTGTGCGAGAACGGCTACGGCAAGCGCACGAAGGTCGACGAGTACCGCGTGCAAGGACGCGGCGGCCAAGGCCTCATCGACATCCGCACGAGCGAGCGCAACGGCAAGGTCGTCAACTTGCTCGCGGTGCGCGACGTCGACGAAGTGATGCTCATCACCAAGGACGGCCAGATCGTCCGCACCAAGGTCGCCGACATCAGCGTGATCGGCCGCGCCACCCAAGGCGTGCGCTGCATCGCGCTCAACGACGGCGACCGGCTCGTGTCCGTCGCGCGCATTCCGAGCGAGGAGCCGGAAGCGACGACTGCGCAGCCTTCCACCCCGACCGAGACCAAGTAGCCGCGAGGCAAGCACCATGGGCGCATACCAAGACCGGCTCACTGCCGACATGAAGGCCGCGATGAAGAGCGGCGACAAGCCGCGGCTCGAAGTCATCCGCATGCTCATCAGCGAGATGAAGAAGCGCGCGATCGACGCCAAGATCGACGCGCTGAACGACGCCGACGAGGTCGCCGTTCTGCAGAAGGCCGTCAAGACGCGGCAGGACTCGGTCGCGCAGGCCACGGCCGGCGGCCGGCCCGAGATCGCTGCGAAGGAGCAGGCGGAGATCGCGGTGATCGCCGTCTATCTGCCGCAGCAGATGTCGGCCGCGGAGATCGCCGAGAAGGTGAAGGCCGTCGCCGCCGAGATCGGCTACCAGGGCGGCAAGGACACCGGCAAGTTCATGAAGGAGTGGCAGGCGCGCTACAAGGGCGTCGCCGACGGCAAGCTGGTGCAGGACGCGCTGCGCCAACTCGGCTGACCTTCGCGATGCGCGCTCTCGTCGCGCTCGGCGTCGTGCTCGCGGCGGCCGTCGCCGTGTTCGTCGTGTCGTCCGGCGGCGCGGATGCGCCGTCGCCCGACGGGATCGCAGACGTCGCGCCCGCTGCGAACTCGCAACCAGCGGGCGCGCCGGGTGAACGCGATGCGAGCGCTTCTGCGGCAACCGCGACTGCGCTCGAGCCGCAACGCGTGCCGGTGGACCTCGCGACGGAGATCACCGCCGTGCTGTCGGTGATCGACACCACATCGGGCATGCCGGTCGAAGGGGCCGCCGTGTATCGCATGCGCGGCGCGGAGAACGAGTCGGCGATCGCCTACTCCGACGCGCGCGGCATCGCGCCGTTGCCGCTGTCGAAGCCGACGCAACTCATGGTTGCGAAGGCTGGCTACCTGCTGCGCATGGCGCCGACCCAACTCGGCTCCACGGCGGAGTCGCCCCAGCAGGCGCGGCTCGTGCGCGACACGATCAGCGCGCGCGGCAAGTTCCGTTTCCGCCGGCCCGACGGCAGTTCGCCGGACGACGTCTGCGTCGTGGTGCGGCCGACGCGCGCGGACAAGCAAGACCAGCCGATGCCGGAGAAGGCGCGCGTCGCCGACGAGGAGACGCAGCGCGCATGGCGCGAGCAGCGCACGCTCGCCGCGGTGCGCGCGGTGCCGGAGCTGCACGTGCAACTCGGCTTCCACAACGCTGCATTCGTGCACGTGCTGCGCGCCGACGACGAGATCGCGTTCGTCGAGGGCGGCGCGTTCGCGATCGAGGCCGCGACGCCGGACGGGTTCTGCAAGTCGTTCGTCGTCGACACCGCGAACTTCGGCAACGGCGCGATCGACGTCGTGTTGCAGCAAGGCGCGCAACTGCGCGGCGCCGTGCGCTTCCAAGGCGGCGGTCCCGCGGAAGGCGCGTGGATCGAGATCGACGGCGGCGATCCGCTGCGTCTCGTCGCGCGCAGCGGCGCGGACGGCACGTTCGTGATCGGTCCGCTCGCGGACGGCGAACGTCGACTGCGCATCCGCCATCGCGACAGCGAGGCCGCGACGTTCGGCCCGTTCGCGC
>CAZEQF010000029.1:0-11148 GCA_964514315.1 uncultured Singulisphaera sp.
ACATCGCGCAGAACGCGCTGCGTCCGTTCTTCGCGCAGTCGGGCGGCGCCGCCGGCGCGTCGAGCCTGTTGTTCGGCACCGCGGGCAACAACTCGTCGCTGCTGCTGCAGGGCTTCGGCCCGCAGGTCTACGACGCAGTCAAGCTGCTGCAGCTCGTCGACCGCCCCGTGGAGACGCCTGAGCTCGTCACGATGGTGCAAGAGCTCGACCACGCTGCGCCCGAGGAGCTCGAACCGATCATCACGGAGATCCTCGACAGCCGTCAGCGCCTGCGCCAGCAGGCCCTCGCCGAGTCCGGCGCCGCGGGCGCGTCCGGCGCGCCGCTGCAGTCCGGCGGCCAGAGCCAGATGAAGGTCGTCGTGAACCCCGCGCTCAAGGCGCTCGTGCTCTCGGGCACCAGCGAGCAGGTTCGCGAAGCGCTCGAGCTGATCGCGAAGCTCGACGTCCCGCCGGAGCCGTTCGACGGCCAGGCGTCGGTGATCCCGCTCAAGAACGTGCTCGCCGAAGACCTGCAACGCACGCTCAACGAGTTCGTCGCCGAAGACCAGCGCGCCGACCAGCAAGCGCAGGCCAGCACGCCCGGAGCCGGCGCCGCGCGCCGTCCCCGCCCCACGGTCATCCGCGTGCACAAGGAGAGCAACAGCCTGCTCGTCTCGGCCGCGGCAACGAAGTACAAGCAGATCATCGGGCTCATCGACGAGCTCGACAAACGACAGCCGCAGGTGCTCATCGAGTGCGCGCTGGTCGAGTTGACGACGGGCGACCTCGACCGCTTCGGCGTCGAGCTCGGCCTCATCGACCTGAAGGAGAACGGCGACTTCACGCGCGGCTTCGGCTTCTCGAACTTCGGCCTCTCGACGTTCTCGGACCAGGACGACGACGGCATCCCGGACACGCGCCTGCCCGACTTCGACAACCCGCTCCAGGGCGTCACGGGCGGCATCATCAGCGGCGGCGACTTCGCGGTGCCGCTGCTCGTCAACGCGCTCTCGACCGACGACCGCGCCAACATCCTGTCGATGCCTAGCGTGCTCGTGAACAACAACTCGCCGGCGACGGTGAGCACGGAAGAAGAGCGCCCGACGGTCCAGCAGAACCAGAACAACGTGTCGACGAGCTCGGGCGTCGGCCAGCCGCGCAACGCAGGCATCACGCTCGAGATCTCGCCGACGATCAGCAAGAACAACTACCTGCGCCTCAACATCAACCTCGAGGTCTCGCGCTTCATCGGCGCGTTCGACCCGAACTCGCCGACCGGCGGCGGCATCGTCCTGCGCCGCACGATCACCACGCAGGTGACGATGCCGAGCGGCGACACGATGGTGCTCGGCGGCGTGATCGACGACCAGGAATCGCACACCGACCGCGGCATCCCGTTCCTGAAGGACCTGCCGTTGCTCGGCTTCCTGTTCCGCAGCAGCGACGACCAGCAGAACAAGACGAACCTCTACTTCTTCGTCACGCCGACGATCCTCGACGAGGACGACTTCGACGACCTGTGGCAGGTCTCGCTGCAGAAGAAGATGGAAGCGGATCGCTACATCGGCACGCGCCGCCTCCGCATCGTCGACCGCAAGTGGACCAGCGCGAGCTCGGCCCAGGCGCGCACGCTCGAAGACACCGGCACGACGATCGAAGACCTCGACGCGCTCGGCGAGAACGAGATGCCGCACTACCACCGGCCGGACCGCCAGCAGAAGAAGGCTTCGGCGCCGACCGGTCCCGTCACCCCCAACCAAGGCCAGTGAGCCGCTGACATGCTCCAGGATCGAATTCGCGAGGGTCTGCTGCGCAAGGCGGGCCTGAGCCAGGGGCAGATCGACGAAGCCCTCACGGCGGAACGCGAGACGGGAATGGGCCTCGACCAGGTCCTCGTCTCGCGCAACATCCTGCCGGAGGCCAAGTGCCTGCAGTTCTTCGGCGAGTTCCTCGGCATGGAGTTCAAGCCGAGCCTCGAAGGCATCGCCGCGCCGAGCGACTTCATCCACAAGGTGCCGGTGCAGTTCGCGCGAACGCACGGCCTCATCGCGATCGGCGCGCGCGAAGGCGTGATGCAGGTCGCGACGAGCAAGCCGCTCGACGTCCAGCCGATGGACGACCTCGCGACGATGCTGCGCTGTGAAGTCGAAGCGGTGCTCACGCCCCGCTCAGAAGTCGCAGGCCTCATCAACCGCGCCTACCGCCACAAGGCGGACGGCGTCGACGAAGCCCTCGAGGACATCGAGGACACCGACATCGTCGCGGTCGCCGACCAGATCCAGGAGAGCGAAGACCTCCTCGACCAGAACAAGGCGCCGGTCATCAAGCTGGTGAACATGCTGCTGTTCCAGGCGCTCAAGCTGCGCGCCTCGGACATCCACCTGCAGCCCTACGCCGACCGCCTCCAGGTCCGCATGCGCATCGACGGCGTGCTCTACGACATGGAGTCGATCCCCAAGCGCGCGCAGGAAGCGATCGTCAGCCGCGTGAAGGTCATGGGCAAGATGGACATCGCAGAGCGCCGCCTGCCGCAAGACGGCCGCGCGTCCATCCGCATCGGCGACGGCGACGTCGACGTGCGTATCAGCTCCGTTCCGGTCACGAGCGGCGAGCGCATCGTGTTCCGTATCCTCGACAAGACGACCAAGATCTACAGCCTCGAGCAGATCGGCCTGTCGGAGGACAACCAGCGCACGATCAAGCGCTACATCAACTACTCGCACGGCATCATCTTCGTGACGGGCCCGACGGGCTCCGGCAAGACGACGACGCTCTACGCGTGCCTCGACGCGATCAACGCGCCGGACCTCAACATCCTGACGATCGAAGACCCCGTCGAATACAACCTCGACGGCATCTCGCAGGTGCAGGTCAACGTGAAGAAGGGCCTGACGTTCGCCAACGGCCTGCGCAGCTTCTTGCGCCAGGACCCCGACGTCATGATGGTCGGCGAAGTGCGCGACAACGAGACCGCGGACATCGCGATCCGCGCCGCGCTCACGGGCCACCTGGTGTTCTCGACGGTGCACACCAACGACTCCGCGTCGACGGTCACGCGCCTCATCGACATCGGCGTCGAGCCCTACCTCGTCTCGTCGTCGCTGCTGCTGGTCGTAGCGCAGCGCCTGTTGCGCACCATCTGCCCGAACTGCAAGGAGCAGGTGGAGCCGGACGAGCAGATGCTCTACCACCTCGAAGACCTCAAGCTGACGAGGGACCAGTTCCCGAACGGCAAGCTCTTCGTCGGCAAGGGCTGCGACGAGTGCTTCCACTCGGGCTACTCGGGCCGAACGGCGATCTACGAAGTGATGCCGATCGACAGCGCCGTGCAGGAGCAGATCGTCCGCAAGGCGACCGCGAGCGAGATCAAGCGCTCGGCGCTCGAGCGCGGCCTGCGCACGCTGCGCATGGACGGTGTCGACAAGCTCCTCGCCGGATTGACGACGCCGGACGAAGTCCTCCGCGTCACCCAGCTCGACGTCACGTGAACCACAGAGCGACCCACTAGCCGTGCCCATCTTCGAGTACAAGGCGATCGGTCCGGACAACGCGACCAAGAAGGGCATCATCGACGCGGACACGCCGCGCGACGCGAGGCTCAAGCTCAAGAAGGAGCGGCTCTACGTCACCGACCTCCGCGAGAAGAAGAAGGAGGGCGCGCGCAAGCTGCAGATCCGCGGCGTCACCGGCGTGACGACCGTCAACAAGCAGCGCACCGAGCAGATCGCCGCAGTGACGCGCCAGATGGCGTCGCTGCTGCAGGCCGGCATCCCGCTCGCCGAGGCGCTGCGCATGGTGATCGAGCAGGCTCCGGACAAGCGCATCGAGTCTGCGTTCCGCGACATCCGCGAGAAGGTCACGCAGGGCATGCCGTTCGGCGACGCGGTGCTGCAGCACCCCGCCTACTTCACCGACCTCTACTCCAACATGGTGAAGGCCGGCGAATCGTCCGGCGCGCTGGAGAAGGTGCTGGGCCGTCTCGCGGGCTTCTTGCAGGCGCAGACCAAGCTCAAGAACAAGGTCGGCGCCGCGATGATCTACCCGACGGTCATGATCTGCGTCGGCACCGTGGTCGTCGCGGTGCTCATGACGCTCGTCGTGCCGAACGTCACGCGCCTGATCCAGAAGCGCGGCGAAGCGCTGCCGCTGCCGACCGAGATCCTCATCACGGTCTCCAACTTCCTCGTCAGCTACTGGCTCGCCGTCATGGTGGGCATGATCGCCGTGGCGGTCGGGTTCCAACTCTTCGTCAACTCGGAGAAGGGCCGCCTCGTCTGGGACAAGTTCAAGCTGTCGGTGCCGGTGTTCGGCGACCTGATGCGCAAGCAGTCGATGGCGCGCTTCTCGATCACGCTGTCGACGCTGCTGCGTTCAGGCGTGCCGGCGCTGCAGGCGATCGACGTCACCCGCAACGTGCTCGACAACAAGGTCCTGCAGAACGCGTTGCAGGAAGTGCACGACAAGGTGCTCGAAGGCGCGGACATCAGCACGCCGATGAAGACCAGCGGCGCGTTCCCGCCCACGGTCTCCTACATGATCGGCGTCGGCGAACAGGCCGGCAACCTCGAGGAGATGCTCGAACGCGTCGCCCAGACCTACGACGAAGAAGTCGACCTCGCGACGACCAAGCTCACGTCGCTGATCGAGCCGCTGATCATCGTCGTGCTCGCAGTGGTCGTCGCCGGCATCGTCATCGCGATCGTGCTGCCGCTGATGCAGCTGCAGCGCACGTGAACCGCATGCGACGGCCGATCGCAACGCTGCTCACCCGGGCGGCCGCGACGGCCGTCCTGCTCGCGCCGACCTGCGCGCAGACGCAATGGATCGCGGACGGGCCGCACCGCGGCCTGCCGTCGCCCGAAGCCACGTGGCGCCCCTACGACGCAGACCTCGCGCACCCGGCCAACCGGATCTTCGCGTCGACGTTCCTCGTCGAACTCGTTCCTGCAGAAGTCGGAGCCGCGCTGCCCGCAGAAGCCGAGAACGCCGCCGCGCATGGCGCTGACGCGAGGTACTTCGGCAAGCGAAGCGGAGAGGAACGTGATCGCCGGCTGTTCGGCGGTGACGCGCTGCAGTTGCCGCGCGAGTCGTTCTCCGCGGCAGAATCGAAGGAGCTGATCGCCGTGCTCGAAGTGCTGCGAGGCGAACCGCTCGCGACGCTGCGCACGTCGTCGTTCGCGTGCGTGTGGTTGCAGAACGACATCCTGCGCCTCGCGCGTCGCCTGCTCGACACCGACGCCAATCCGGAACTGCTCGCGCCGCTGCTCGATGCCGCGCGACGCCTCGCCCTGCCGCGCGCGCAACTGCTCGACTCCGGGCTCGCGACGTTCTCGCCCAGGGACCTCGCGGCGCTCGAGCCTGCACTCGACCCCGAGAAGCTCGTCGAGGTCGAACGTCGGTCGACGCGGCTGTTCGACGCCGAACGCACGCTGCTGTGGTCGCGCGTCTTCTTCCAGTGGCCCGACACGGACGGGCGCGACTTCGCCGACGAGCTCGCAGCGATCGCCAAGGGCGAAGCGCCGAAGGTCCCCTCCGGCACGCGCGCAGTCCTCGTCCAAGGCATCGTCGCGCTCGACGACCGGGGCGCGCCGTTCGCAACGCCGCTCGCGATCGACGTGCGTCTCCAGCAGTTCGTCGGCGCCGCCGACCCCGCGGCCGCGACGGCGACCACCACGCGCGACGGCGTCGGCTTCCGCGTGTTCTGGCTCGCGCGCGAGACGCTGCGGACGAAGGGCGGACGCGTGTCCCTGCGCGACTTCCGCGAAGTCGACGACGAAGACCAGGTCCTGTTCCGCGACTACGGCACGCTGAAGCACACGACCCTCGGCGCACAGTGCACGCTCTGCCATCGCGTGAGCGGGACGCCCGAACCGGAGCTCGCAGGCTTCCCGCTGTTGCGCAAGACGGCGCAGCCTCGCGTCGCGTCATCGCCCACCGCGCGGCTCGAGCTTGCCGAACGCGAGTTCGTGAAGTTCCTCGCCGCGCTCGCCTCCGCCGCGAAGCGGAGCTCCGTCACCACGCGGTAGCGACGCGCAGCGCAGCCTCGGCGCGCAGCAACGCAGCCGTGCGCATCGGCCCCTCGGGCAGCATCCCCGCGGCAACGACCGCGTCCTCCGGCCGCCCGCAACGCAGCGCCACCTCGACCGAAGCCTGCAGCAACTCGGCGCGCCGTTCGCCCGCCAGCGGATCGCGGTCGACGATGCCGGCGACGAAGTCGTGCAGCGGTCGATCGACGCGGAACAACTCGAACCGCGTGTGACCGTGCGTGGTCTCGCCACCGGGCCGCTTGCCGAGGCTCGAGAACGCCTCGACGCCCTGGCCGAAGTACTCGGCCTCGTTGGTCGCCGCGTAGTAGTCGAGGAACCGGCCGTTCTCGCGCGCCTCCTTGTAGAGCTCGCGGATGCGCGCCTGGTCGCGCTGCTTCAACGCGTAGTAGTGCACTTGATGCGCGATCTCGTGCACCAACGTGTCGAAGCCGAACTGCGCCGCGTCGTCGAGCGCCTCGATGCCGGTCGCCGCAGTGAGGCCGCCGATGCCGCGCACGTCGTCCCACACGCGACCGTCGAACGTGCGCTTGCCGCGCAACATCGCGCGCGACTCCGCGTCCGTCGTGCGATCGAGCTCGAGCAACAGGTCGTGGCGGCCGCCGATCACGATCATGCGATCGAGCCTGCTGCCGAACAGCGCCATCGCGCGGTCGACCACCGCCTTGCGTTCGCCGGACAACGTCGGATACGCGGGCACGAAGTCCGCGATGGCCACGTCGCCGAGGTCGGGCATCTCCAGCGCCGAACGAAGACTGCGGAACGCGTCGTCGCGCAGCGCCATGCTCGCGAACGCGCGCTGCTGCAGGAGCGCTTCGCCGAGCAGCCGGTGCACGACCGGGTTGCCGGGCTCGCGCTCGAGTTCCTTGGCAAGCGCTGCAATCGCGCGATCCAGCTCGCCGCGCTGCATCGAGTCGACGGCCGTGCGCAGCGACGCGCCGATCCGCACTTCGCGCGGCTCCGACAAGCCGGAACCGAGCCGAAGGTGCGCTTCCGCCAGCATCGGGTCCTTCTGCAGCGCGCAGCGATAGACGCGCGCCGCGTCCTCGGTCCGCTGGACGCGGAACAACGACGAAGCCTGCGCAGCGAGAACCTGCGCGCCCGGCTCGTCGAGTCGCGCGACGTATTCTTCTGCCGCAGCAGTCGCCTGGTCGAACATGCGCGCACGGATGCGAGCGCGCACCGCGAGCGCCATCGCCGACTCGGACAGCGCGTCCGTTCGCAGCGTCTGTTCCGCATACGCGAGCGCGATCTTCGCGCGCCCCAGCAACAGGTGCGCACGGCCGAGCCCGATGCGCGCCTCTTCGTGCACCGGCGAGGCGAGCAGCGCATCCTGGAACGTGCGCCACGAAACGACGGGATCCTCGACCTCCAACGCGCGCTCCCCTTCGCGCACCAGCTGGTCGAGCGGGTCCGATTCGCCGGCGGGCGCAGGATGCTGCGCGAGCAACGCGCCACAACCCAGCCACGCGACGAGTCCGAGGCGAAGGCCCATGCGGCGGCTCGTGCGAGCGTGCGCTCGCGATGTCGATGGTGCGTTGGCCACGGAAGTTCGCCCTCCGTCTTTCGGCCAACGGGCCGCGCCTACTGGTCCCTCGCTTCTGCGAACCGAACGGCCCCATGGCATCGACCCTGTGCACGCAGCGTGCAGCCTGCGCGTGGAAGACCGCCTCGAAGGGGCGCGCACCTGCGCGGCGGATCGGCCGCAGCACGGGGCGAGGAGGACGTGCGGAGCGGGTCTGCGGGCTCGACGCACGCGCGCGTCGGCCGATGCGGCCGACGCGGCGCAACCGCGGCTACGACGCGCTCACTGGCGCGGAGCGAGGACTTCGACCTTCTCGACGTCGAGGACGCGGAGACGCTCGAAGTTGGGGCGACGGCTCGCGCCGATCAGGCCCACTTCGCAATCGACGAACAGGCTGAGGTCGTAGCGACCGCTCTGGCACGTGACTTCGAAGAGCTGCTTGTTGCCCTTCTCGACGACGTAGCGACCCGGGCCGGTCATGCCCTTCACCCAGCGCAGGAAGCCGACGGCCTGGAAGCGATCGAGCGCGTCCGGCACGACGACCGGCGGAACCTCGGTGATGCCTTGGACCGGCTTGGGCTGCGCGTCGCGCGCGGCCGTCGCTTCGACGACCCACTGCTGCGCGCCGACGCGGCGCTTCAACTCTTCGACCATCGGCTTGAGCTCCTGGTCTTGCTGCACCTGCGCGAGCAGTTCGTCGGTCGCGGTGGCGATGCCGTCGAACTTCTGCTCCTTCGGCGACTTCTTGAGTTCCTTCGCGAAGTCCGACTGCAGCGCCGCGAGCTTCTCGCGCCGCTCACCTTGGATCTTGCGTTCCTCGGCGGCCTTCGCGATCGACGCGATGCGCGCGCCGACCTCGCCGTTCTGCGTCTTCTCGAACTCGGCGTAGGCGAGCGTCATCGTCTCCGGCGGGTTGTCGAACACCTGGACCTCGGTCTCGAGAACCCAGCACGACGCGGCCTGGTTGCGAACCTTCCACCACTCGTCCTGCTCGCCGACGACCCAGAGCTCGGTGCCTTCGACCAGCGTCGACACCGGCGCTTCGCCGGACTTCGCGCGGTAACGGAACGCGACGCTCTTGTTCTTGATCGCGACCTTGCCTTCGGGCGTGGGCTCCTTCGTGAAGCTCTTGTGCACGTAGCCGATCGGGCCGATCGGCAGCAGCACTTCGCGGAAGCCGGCATCGCTGCGGCCGACGCGCACGACGGCGTCCTTCGCGAGCGTGCCTTCGTAGGCCGGCGAGTTCGAGGTCGGCCACACGCGCATCGTCGCCGAGGCAGCGATCACGCTCGCCATCGGGTTGCCTTGCACGACGGGCGTCGCGGGCGCAGCGGCCGGAGCCTGCTCAGCAGGCGCGGGCGAAGCGGGCGCTGGGGCCACAGGCGTCGCGGGGTTTTGCGGAGCGGGCTGCGTCGCATCCTGCGCGAGCAGAGCGCCCGCGAACGCGACGACGAAGACGGGAACGGCACGACCGACCAACAGTTGCAGACACATGGGAGGAGCCTCCAAGACCTTCGCGCGCGGCAGATGACCGGGGACCAATCCGGCCCCGCGAGCGAGGGGGCACCATACCGGGGAGCAAGGGGCGCGCAACGCCAACTCTGCCGCAGATTGGGGCCCGCGCGTCCGCCCATACCAGGAATGGCGGCACACCGTCTCGCGAGAACCGAGAACGCTCCCGCGGTCGGCCGCCGTCGCGGGGTAGGCTCTCGCGCCGATGCTGTCCCACGAACCACCCTGGTTGCCGCGCGCCCTGCAGGTGCTCGACGTGCGCCGCGACGACCGGCTGCTCCTCTGCCTGCCGGGCAGCGACGAGGTCGCGATCTCGGTGCACAGCGCGCTGTCGCGCGAGGGGCGGCTCACGGTGCTGGAGCCGCGGCGCGAGGCAGCGGCGGCGATCGCCAAGGCGCTGCCGGAGGCCGCGGTGGCGCTCACGGACGTCGACGCGGGGCTGCAGGTCGGGACCTTCGACGCCGTGCTCGTGCTGCCGTTTGCGCCGAAGCCGCGCGACCCGGCGGCGTGGGCGGAGTTCATCCAACGCAACCTGCGGCCAGGCGGACGGTTCTGCATCGACCTGCCGGCCCCGGACCCGATGCCCGACGTCGTCGAAGCGGCGCTCGAAGGCAACCTCGCGTGTGCCGCGCGGATCCAGGAGACGTTCACCGGCCCCACCGCCGACGACCTCGCCGATGCCCTGAAGAAGCGCGGCGTGCGGCGCGCCGAAACGCTGCTCGGCGCGCACCTCGTCGCCTTCGCGTCGCCGTTCGAGATCTCGGACCTTTTGGCCCACGAACTGCGCCTGCCCGCCGACGAAGCGTTCGAGCTGGGCTCGTGCCTGTCGCGACGGCTCCGCTCGACGGCGGGCGTCGAGATGCGCGTGCTCCGCAGCGCGGTCGCCGGCATGCGCTGACGCTGCGCACGCTCGCGGCGGGCCACCGGCCGCGGTATCGAGATCCCATGCCAGCCCCGGCCCATCCGAGCCTCGAAGAACTGCGCGCGATCCTGGTCGCGCACTACGGCCTCGACGGCGAGCTCGTCCCCCACGCCGGCGAAGAGGCGTGCAACATCGAGGTCCGGTCCGGGTCCTCGCGGCACATGCTGAAGGCGCTGCCGACCACGTGGCCGCACGCACTCGCAGAACTGCAGGCCGCCGCGTTCGAACACGTTGCGGCGCGCGGTTGCGAACCCGAAGTGCCGCGGCTCGTGCGCAGCAAGGACGGAGCCGCGACGGTCCGCGCGAAGTTCCGCGACGGCGAGCGCAGCGTGTTCGTGACGACGTTCCTGGAAGGCCGGCCATTCGCGGCGATCGCGCCGGTGCGGCCCGCGCTGCTGCGTTCCTGTGGCCGCAGCGTCGGCTCGCTGAGCAAGACGCTCGCGGACTTCGCGCATCCCGCAGCCGCGCGTGAACTCCGTTGGGACCTCATGCAAGCGGCGTGGATCGGCTCCGCGCTCGACGCGATCGCAGCGCCGGCAGACCGCGAACTCGTGCAGCACGTGCACGCGCGCTTCGTCGCGGATTGGCTCGCGCCGCTGCGGGCCGCGCGCCAGCGCGCCGTCCACGGCGACGCGAACGACCAGAACGTGTTCGTTGCGACTGATGCGCACGGTGAATCGCGCGTGCGCGGCATCCTCGACTTCGGCGACATGTGCATGTCGGCGCTCGTGTGCGACGTCGCGATCGCGGCGTGCTACGCGAGCCTGCGCTGCGAACATCCGCTCGCGGCGATCGCAGAGGTCACGGCCGGGTTCGACGAAGCCGAGCCACTCACCGACGACGAGCTCGCGCTGGTCGTGCCGCTCGTGCTCACGCGGCTCGCCGTCAGCGTGACGACCGCAGCCGTGCGCAGGCAGGACGGAACCGCGGACGACTACGCGTTGGTCAACGAACGCGAGGCGTGGGCGATGCTGCGGCGGCTGTGGAACCACGACGCGAAGGACCTCCGCATCGCGGAGATCACGTTGCGCAAAGCGTGCGGCCGCGAGCCGTGGCCACGTCGAGGTCCTGGCGTGGCTCCGGGCGCAGGACCCGCCGTGCCCCTGGGGCGCGCGGGTCTGCCGGGAAGCCGCGGGCTGCGGCCATCTCGAGGCCCTGGGGTGGCT
>CAZEQF010000029.1:11158-19056 GCA_964514315.1 uncultured Singulisphaera sp.
ACACGGCGCGCGCGTTCGCGCATTCCTCGCGGTGCGACGCGGCTCGTTCGCGAACGTGCTCGGCGACGCGCAACGCGACGCGACGTTCGCGACGCTCGACCTCTCGTTCTCGTCGCTGCTCGCTGGCGACGATCCGACGAAGTTCGACCCCGACGTGTGCGCCGATCGCATCGCGACCGAGCTTGCGCGCCACGGCGCCACGATCGGCGTCGGCGCGTATGCCGAGCCGCGCACGATCTACGAAGGCCCCGCGTTCGCGGGACCTCTGCCGCACGACGAACGACGCACGGTGCACCTCGGCGTCGACCTGTTCGCGCGCGCCGGCACGCACGTCTGCGCGCCGCTCGACGGCGAAGTCGTCTCCGCGACCGCGCACGACGCGCGCCTCGACTACGGCGGCACGGTCGTGCTGCGCCACCGCACCGACGACGGCGTCGCGTTCGGCACGCTCTACGGCCATCTCGACCCCGACTGCGCGCGCCTGCTCGCGCCCGGCCGACGCATCGCGAAGGGCGATCCCTTCGCGAAGCTCGGCGCACGGCCCCACAACGGCGACTGGCCCGAGCATCTGCACGTGCAACTGCTCGCGTTCGATCCGGCGCACGGGCCGGAGAACCCGCCCGGCGTCGCTGCGCCGCACGCGTTCGCCGGCCACGAAGCGCTCTACCCGGATCCCGTCGACCTGCTCGCGTTGCCGATCGCCGCGCGTTGGCAGGAACCCGACACCGCCGCGATGAAGCAGCGGCGCGCGCGGCACTTCGCGCCCAACCTGCTCATCAGCTACCGCGAGCCCGTCACGCTCGTCCGCGGCAAGGCCCACTGGATGTTCGATCCGCACGGCCGCCGCCATCTCGACGCCTACAACAACGTGCCGCACGTCGGCCACTGCAACGAGCGCGTGGTCGAGGCCGTGTGCACACAGACGAAGCTGCTCGCGACGAACACGCGCTACCTCAACGAGCTGCAGCTCGCGTATGCGGAACGGCTCACGGCGTTGCTGCCCGAGCCGCTGCGCGTGTGCTACTTCGTCGCATCGGGCAGCGAAGCCAACGAAGTCGCATTGCGTCTCGTGCGCGCGCACACGGGCCGCAAGGACTTGCTCGTCATGGAGCACGGCTACCACGGCGCGACGACCGGAGCGGTCGACATCAGCCCCTACAAGTGGGGCAAGGGCTACGTGACGAAGCCCGACTGGGCGCACAAGAGCCTGCAGCCCGACGTGTATCGAGGCGCGCACCACGGCGACGACGCGGGCGAACAGTTCGCCGCCGAAGTCGAAGCGCAGATCGCGCGCCTTGCGGCAGAAGGCCGCTCGATCGCCGCCTACCTGTGCGAGTGCTTGCCGAGCGTCGGCGGGCAGATCGTCATGCCGAAGGGCTTCTTGCGCCGCGTCTACAAGGCGGTGCGCGCGCACGGCGGGCTCTGCATCGCCGACGACGTGCAGACCGCGCTGCATCGCACCGGCGCGCATTGCTTCGGCTTCGAGCAACAGGACGTCGTGCCCGACGTGCTCGTGCTCGGCAAGCCGCTCGGCAACGGCTTCCCGCTCGCAGCGGTCGTGACGACGGAAGCGATCCGCGACTCGTTCTCGCACGGGCCCGAGTTCTTCAGCACGTTCGGCGGCAGCACGGTCGCATGCGCCGCGGGCCTCGCGGTGCTCGATGAGTTGCGCGACGGGTCGCTCGCGCGCAACGCCGCGCGGCAGGGCGAACGCATGCTGCGCGAGCTCGGCGCGATGCAACGCGAGCACGAAGCGATCGGCGACGTGCGCGGCCTCGGCTTGTTCCTCGGTGTCGAGATGGTGCTCGACCGCGCGACGAAGGCGCCGGCGCCGAAGCTCGCGCGCCACGTGAAGGACCGATTGCGCGAACGCCGCATCCTCGTCGGCACCGACGGGCCGTTCGACAACGTGGTGAAGATCCGGCCGCCGATGACGTTCGACGACGAAGCGACGGACCTGTTGCTCACGGAGATCGCGGCGATCCTCCGCGAGGACGGCGCGCAGGCGCGTTGAGACAAACGGAACGCGCGTGGACTCGCAGACGAACCCGCAGCACACTTGTGCGATGACGATGCGCGCGATGTCCCGCCTCTCGCTGCCGCTCGTCGGCGCGGCATTGCTGTGCGCGTGCTCCACGAGCCGTCGCGCCGCAGTCGGCGTCCAATACGTGCGCGCGGAGAACGACCGCGACGCGCTCGGCTTGTCGTGCTACGCGCTCGGCGACGAGCAGGAACCGCTCGCGTGGTTCTTCGACGTGCATGCGAGTTCGCAAGGCGACGCCGACGGCGTCCGCTACAGCCAGGAACCGCCTGCTGCATCGACGCACCCGGTGACCGACACCGCCGAGTTCCGCGGCTCGTTGCACCTCGGCCCCTGCGTGCGCCTCGTCGACCGGCTCCACGCCTACGCCGGCGTCGGCTTCGGCTATTCGCAACGCACGATCGAGCGCTTCGACGCGTCGTTCGGGCTCAGCCCGGATGGCTACTACAGCTACTCCGAGAACCCATCGTTCCAAGGCTCCGCAACTGCGGGCCTGCTCGTCGAGCCAGCCGAGAACTTCCTGCTCGGCGTCGGTTGGGACGTCTACTTCGACGGCGTCGTGTTCACGGCAGCGTTCGCGTTCTGACGAACGCGACGCGCCTGCGCTGCGATCACTTGGTCTCGTCGTCGAGGCCGTGCTTCCTGCGCATCGACTGAAGGAACGCGTCCATCGTCATGCCGCGGCCAGGCTTCTCCGGCATGCCGCTCTTGCGCTCGCCCGGTTCGACGCGCCAGTCGTCCCAGCTCGCAAAACGCCGCGGCGCGGCGCCGCCCTGCTTGAGCTGCCGCACTTCGTAGCTTCCGTCTTCGAGGAACAGCACGACTTCGCGCGTGCTGCCGCAGCACAGCACGATGTCTTCGTGCTCGACGCCGCCGAGGTCCTGCTCGATGCGCAGCTTCGTCTCTTCGTCGGGCACCTCGAACGCGCCGAGGTCGATCGAGGCTCCTTGCTCGCGCCCCCATCGCTCCCACGGGCCACGGTCGTAGAGGCCGAAGCGCGGCTTGGGCGCCACGAACGGTTCGATGCGGCCTTCGCGTTCGCGAACGTGCGCGACGAAATGCTCGGGCAGTCGCACCGAGTGCTTCTCGACGTAGTGCGCGAGCCCCTCCGGCCACACGAACACGCCGTCCGTGAGGTCGCGCGACCCCATCTCGCTCTCGCCGCAATCGAAGCGGCAGAACGACGGATCGGGGTAGTCGACGATCGGCGAGCCCGCGCGCAGGTAGGCCACGACGAACGCGCGGTCTGAGTCAGACCACGAGCCGACGAGGCGCTGCGGCCTCGGCAACGACGACGGCGCGAGGTCGTGGAACCACCAGCCGATCACTTCGAGGAGCTTGTTGGACACGAACGCATCTTGGCGTCGTGCCCATGCAAGAAGAAGGGCCGCGTCGCTGCGCGGCCCTGTCGGTGTGCGGCTCGTGCGCGGCGCATGCGCCGCGTCACGTCACTCGGCGCGCACTTCGAACACGAGCAAGCCGAGATCGCGGACGTCCGCGGAACCGTTGAGGTCCTTCGGCTTCGTCGTCTCCGACTCGATCGTCACTTCGAGCAGCGTGTCGCGCGGCAGGTCGATCGGCAGGTCGAATCGCAGCTCGGTGACCGCGCCGCCGACCGTGGCCTTGCCGAGTTCGCGCGCTTCCGCGAACAGCGTCACCTGGTGCGGACGCAACGGGCTCGCGGCCTTGCACACGAGCGCCGTCGAAGCCGTCGTCGGCTGCACGTAGACCTGCGCCTGCCCGCCGCACCAACGGTATGCCGGCCCGTTCTGCTGCGGGCGTTCGAGGCCGTAGAAGCCGACGCCGAGCACGCCTTCGTCGGTCTCGCCCATCACAACCGCAGCGCGCTTCGGCGCAGCGTTGCGATCGAAGCCGCGGCCGAGGAAGTGCCTGCCGTTCTTGACGCCGGGCGGCACCGCGGCGCCGCACTGCATCGAGAACACGATGACGCCGAGGTCGCGGATGTCGGGCGACAGGCCCGCCTGCTTCGGCGTGATGGTCTGGCTCTCGATCGTGAACTCGAGCAACTCGCCGCGCGGCAACGTGTCCGGCAGCGCAAAGCAGTAGTCGCCAGCGTGCTCGTCGACCGTGCACGAGCCGAGCAGTTCGCCTTCGGCGTAGACCTTGATCTCGTGCTTCTCGATCGGCGACGCGAGCCGCAGGTAGAGCGCCTTCGTGTCGTCCTCGGGCGCGAGGTAGAACCACGCGCGGCCCTTGCACCAGCGATACGGCGCCTTGCTGCCGGGCGGGTTCTCCAGCGTGTGCCAGCCCGAGCCGATCGAACCGTTGTCCGTGTCGCCCATCAGGATCTGCGAACGGCGCTTCGCGGAGAAGCGATCGTGGAAGTTGTCGACGTCGCCCTGGTGCCCGCCTTCGTTGATGCCGGCGACGAGGAAGCGTCGACCGGTCTCCGCCGACACGGTGCGAAGCCGCTGTGTCGTGTAGCGACGCCACATCAGCTGCGGCAGGCGCCAGAGGTTCCAGCTCCACGCCTGGCGGATGATCTTGGCGATCTGGCCGTGGAACTCGGGGTTGTGCCCTTCGCGAACGGCCTTCTCGAGCCACTCGACGCGGCCCTTGTCGTACTTGCGGATCTTGGGCAGCACCGAGAACAACGACTTCCAGTCGAGGTTCTTCACCAGCGTCGCCCAACGGTTGCGCTCGCTCATGAAGCGGCGGCGATACAGGCGGCCCGGAGTCGCGCCCGTGTCGCCGTGGAAGTCGTGGCGCACGACGGCGAGCGGCGCGTAGAGGTTGTCGTAGCCCGCGAGGCGCAGTCGCCACGCGAGGTCCGTGTCCTCGTAGTACATGAAGAACGCGTTGTCGAAGCCGCCGACCTTCTTCAGCGCCGCCGTGCGGTAGAGCACCGCGCCGCCGCAGCCGCCGAAGACCTCTTCGGGCATCGGCGACGGGTTCTCGTCGCGTTCGCCGACCTGACGGTCCCAGCCCCAGCCTGCTTCGTTGATCTCGATCGCCGTCGAGTTGAGCAACGTCGGGCAACGGAAGAACAGCATCTTGCTGCCGACCGAGCCGATGCGTTCGTCCATCTCGGCCGCGCGCACGAGCTCGGTGACCCAGTTGCGCTGCGCGTAGGCGTCTTGGTTGAGCAGCACGACATACTTCGACTTCGTCGTGCGGAAGACGAGGTTGTTGCCGCCGGCGAAGCCGAGGTTGACGTCGCTCGCGATCAGCTTGATCTGCGGGAAGTTCGTGCGGATGAAGTCCGCGGTGCCGTCCTTGCTCGCGTTGTCGACGACGACGACTTCGAGGTTCGGGTAGTCCTGGTCGAGCAGCGTCTGCAGGCACGGCCCGACGATGTCCTTGCTGTTGTAGCCGATGACGAGCGCGGTGACCTGCGGCCACTGTTCGGCATCGACCTTCGTGGTCGCGCGGCGCACGAGGCTGTTGGCGATGCGACGCAGTTCGCGCGCTGCATCCTTCGCATCGAACTCCGTCGACGCCATCGAGGGCACGACATGCACCGTGGCCTTGGGCGCGAGCTGCTTCAGCGCGCGGCAGTCCGCTTCCGTCGGCACCACGACGCCGAGGCTCGCCTCGGCGAGCTGCGCCGCGAGGTCGCGGCCCGTGTCGTAGTTCTTGAAGAACGGCAACTGCTTGTCACCGACCTTGGTGACCAGGCTCCCGCGCAACGTCTCGAGCCGCAACGACGGAAGGACGAGCAGGCCGGGGACCTTCTGCACGTATCGCAGTTGGTGCAGGTGCAGTGCATCGTCACCGACGAGGTAGATCGGCATGTCGACGACGTTCTGGTCGAGCAACGTCGGCAAGTCGCACAACGAGTGCAGGCACTCGCGCGCGACGAGACCCGGCCGGATGCGCCACGGAGTGTCGACGAGCGCGTGCGTCGGGCCGCCTTGCTGCATTGCCGCAAGCAACGCCGTCGCGTGCGCAGTGACCGGAGTCGTCCAGGGGGGAAGCGGTGCCGACAGTGCGAGCTTCATGGATACGTCGTGTTTCGGCAGCGGAGGCTTCCCGATCTGAGGCAATCGGCCGCACTGTCGGAGAACTCGACGCGGGCCGAGTTGGGTCGGTGCGGCCGAGCGAACGGGCCCGGCCTTGGCGATCCCGCAGGCCGGTCGCATGATCCTGCGCCCGTGCCCCGGCCCCCCAATTCCGCGCAGCCACGCATCGCCCCCAGGTCCTGGGCCGCGTCGGTGACTCTGCACACAGCGCTGATCGCGACCGTCGTCGCGCTCGGCCTGGGCATGGCGCCGGAGTCGAGTTGGGCCGGAACGACCGCGTTGCCGGCGATGTCGTCGCTGTGGCGCGAGTCACACGTAGCGATCGAACCGCCTGCCGAACCACCGCCGCCGCCGGTCCACGCGGAGCCGCCGCCGCCGCCCAAGACGATGCTCGTGGATCCCGTGCTTCCCGAAGTGGAACCGGTGCCGGACGCGGAGTCGCTCGCGGAAGCAGATCGCGCGGAGAACGACTCCCCGGATCCTTCGCCCGATTGGTCGGCGCGCGTGGCATCGAAGCCGCGACGCGACACTGCGAACGAAGCGCCCGCACAACAGCAGGCGAGCGCCCCTTCCGCCGACGCCTCGCTCGTGCAGCCTTCGCCGTTGCCAGGCAAGAACCCGCCGCCGGAGTATCCGCACGCGGCGCGCCGCGCAGGGCTCGCCGGTGAAGTCACCGTGATCCTGGAGATCGCGACGGACGGCACGGTCGACGCAGCGCATGTCGAGGTCTCGTCGGGACACGCCGTGCTCGACGACGCAGCGTTGCACCAACTGTCGAAGTGGACCTTCGAGCCGGCGCGACGCGCCGGCGTCGCGGTGCGCGGCACCTACCGCACCGTGGTCGAGTTCGCGCTGCAGCAGCGCCGCCGTTCCTGAACGGCTGCGTTGCGACGCGCGCTCAGCCCCAGAGGCGCGATCGCTTGCTGACGAACACCGCGTCGACCTGCTTCTGCAGCCCGCCGTCGCGCGGCAGCGGCGCGACGTCGAACATCGCGAAGCCGAGTCGATCGAGTTCTGCGATGACGGCCGCGAGCAGCGGCGCGCCGCGGTTGTGCGCGTGCAGCGACAGTTCGACGCACAGCGCCTCGACGCCTTGCAACGCATGCGAACCGCCGCGCAGCACGTCGATCTCCGCGCCCTGCACGTCGATCTTCACGAGGTCGTAGACGCGGCCCGGTCGTTCGCGGACCAACGCGTCGAGCGTGCGCATCGGCAGCTGGATCGTGCGCCGCGGGAAGTCCGTGAGTTCTTCGTACATCGACGAGCCGGTCGAACCGAACGGCGTGTCGAGCTGGTGGAACGCGCACGCTGCGCGCTCCGCGTCGCCGAGCAGCGCGCTCACGGTCTCCGCGACGCCGCCGAGCGCCGAGCCCACTGCATCGAGCTGCGAGCGCTTCTGCGGCTGCGGCTCCACCATCAGCAACGCAGCGTCGGGGAAGAACTGTCGCGCGAGGATCGCGAACTCGCCTTCGTACGCGCCGATGTCGAGGATGCCGCGCGCACGGAAGCCGCGTTCGTGCAGCACATGCAGCATGTGCGCCTGCGTCGACTGCTGCGCGAGCGCGCGGAAGTGCGCGAGCGTCTGGTTCGCGACGACAGTCGCGTCCTTCAGCTTGCCCGACTCCACGAGCGCGACCTGCAGGATCGCATAGGCATCCGCGTTCTCGACGTCGCACGCGAGCACACGGCGCGCGATCGCCTCGGCGAGCGCGAGGTCGCCGCGCGTGAGCGCTTCGTCAGCGCGACGCAACGCGTCGGCACGGCCAGTCCGCGTGCGCACGTCGACGGCCTGCGCCGCTGCGCCAACGCCTGTGGGAATGGGAATCGTCGTCATCGCCGCGTCCTCGCGAACGGCAAAGCGCCGTTGCCACGGG
>CAZEQF010000030.1:0-18966 GCA_964514315.1 uncultured Singulisphaera sp.
CGTTCGCCGTTCGGAGTGGCCCGGCATCGTGCGCGGCACGGCGGCGCGGCTGCTCGGCGCATTCGAAGGCGACGACGTGCGCCGCGAGCTCGCGGCCGCGTTGCGCGACGAGGATCCCGTGGTGCGATTCGGCGCCGCATCCGGCGCGGTCGAGCGATCGCGCGAGGAACGCGTCGCGCTGCTCGCTGCGGCGCTCGCCGACCCGGTCGCCAACATCCGCGCCGAGGCTGCGTTCGCGCTCGCGGATTGCGAGGACCTGTTGTCGGCCGAGGCAAGACAGGCGTTCGTCGCCGCGGCGGGCGAATACGAAAGCGGGCAGCGCGCGAACGCGGAGCGCGACTGGGCATGGGCCAACCTCGGCCTCTTCGCTGCGCGCCGCGGCGATGTCGCAGGAGCCGAGACGCGGTATCGCCGCGCGCTGCGCGCCGACGCAGGCTCGGTCCGCGCTGCGGCCAACCTCGCGGACCTGCTGCGCGAGCAAGGCCGCGACGGCGACGGCGAACGTCTGCTGCGCGACGCGATCGCCGCGGCGTGGGAGCCAGCGCCGTTGCAGCATGCGCTCGGATTGCTGCTCGTCCGGCAGGGCAAGAAGGATGAAGCGCTGAAGTTGCTCGCGGCCGCTGCGTCCTCCGGCAACGCGACGGCGCGCCATCGCTATGTGTTCGCCGTGGCGCTCGCGGGCGAAGGTCGCACCGACGATGCGCTGGCCCAGTTGGAGGTCGCGCAGCGCAACGAGCCGTGGAACCGCGAAGTGCTCGAAGCGCTCGTGACGTTCACTGCAGAGGCTCGCGGCTCAGCGATGGCGATCCCGTGGGCGCGACGGCTCGTCGAGCTCGATCCCGAGGACGGCGAAGCGCGCGCGCGGTTGCTGCAGCTCGAATCGGCGAAGTGACGCAGTGATTCAGTCGCCGGCGCGCGGCCATTCGCCGACTTCGACGACGAGGAACAGCAGGCACACGCGGCCGGTCTCGGATCCTGGGATCGAAGCGAGCACGATCGCGTCCTTCTTCTGGATCGGCGCATCGGCGCTGAGTTCGTGGCGCACGAGAGCCGGCGTCTGGATCGATCCAAAAGGCGTCGTCGCCATCGAGACGGGCGACACGAGCCGCGAAGTGTTCCAGGTCACCGCGAGCTGCTTGCCTGGCTTCCCTTCGGATGCGCGGATGCGCAGCGTGTCGCCGTAGTCGATGCGGTCGACGTGCGGGTTGGCGAGGACCACGTT
This sequence comes from uncultured Singulisphaera sp., assembly GCA_964514315.1. Taxonomy (GTDB): domain Bacteria; phylum Planctomycetota; class UBA1135; order UBA1135; family UBA2386; genus SXPK01. The sequence goes on from CAZEQF010000030.1 coordinate 1,223, forward strand.
CTCGGTGGCGAGGAAGTCGAGCGAACGGACGACGGCGCGTTGCTCCTGCACGGCGATGGTGGCGACTTCCCCCAGCGACACCGCGAGTCGCGGCGCCATCAACATCAACACGTCCTCGCGTTCCTTCAGTTGTTCGATCGTGGCGTCGACGAGCGCTGCGTCGAGGTGCGCGCCGCGGATGCCCGCGAGGGTCATCGCAGCCCCGGTTGCAGTCTGGAGGCGTTGACCCTGCCCGGCGGGTTCCGTCCACGGCGGCGTGGCATCCGCAGGCAGCGAGGCGAGCAGCGCGCGCGCGTCCGCTGCGTCGAGTTCGAGGATCGCGGCGCGAACGTCCACCGTCGGCAAGTTCGCGGCGGCAGCGGTCGCCTGGCCCGGGGCCTCGTCCGCAGCGGTGGCCGGATACTCGGCGGCCGAGGCGCTGCCACGGTAGGTGACCGCGAACGGGTCGCGGAGGGCGAGCGGTTGGAGCGCGGCCTTCGGCGCGGCGCATGCCGGCAGGATGGACAACAGGAGCGCGAGGGGGCGGAGCATGGGGGCGAACGGTAGCGGCCGCATCGCCGTCTTCGCGAGATCTTCTCTTGCCTCCTTCCAATGCTTCGAGAATTCTAGAAGGATGGACTTCGACCAGACGGTGCGCGCCTTCGGGGCGCTGGGCCAGCCGGCCCGGCTCACGGCGTTCCGTGAGCTCGCGCGCGCAGGCGAGCGCGGCCTCTGTGCCGGCGAGCTCGCGACCGCCTGCGCTGCCGCTGCGTCGACGTTGTCGTTCCATCTCGCCGACCTCGTGGCGGCGCAGCTCGTCCGCAGCTGGCGCGAAGGGCGCACGGTGCGCTACGCCGTGCGCGCCGAGTCGATGCGCGCGCTGCTCTTCTTCCTCGGCGAGGACTGCTGTCAGGGGCGCGAGGACCTGTGCCCGTCGCCGACTTCGCGCATCGCGGCGAAGCGGGTCGCCGCGGCCGTGGCGGGTGAGCTGCCGGTCGTGCTGTTCCTCTGCACCGAGAACTCGGCGCGCAGCCAGATGGCCGAGGCGCTGCTGCGCCATCGCGCGGGCTCGCGCTTCGTGGCGAGCAGCGCGGGCCTGCGTCCGTCGCGCGTGCATCCGCTCGCGCGCAGAGCGCTCGCGGAAGCTGGCGTGTCGACGGAAGGCCTGCGCGCGAAGGACGTCGGCGAGTTCCTCGGCAAGACGAAGATCGCGCGCGCGATCGTGCTGTGCGAGTCCGCCGACGCGGAACGTCGCCGCATCGTCGGCCTCGACGGCGACTGCGAACGCTGGATCCTGCCCGACCCGGCCGCCGTGGCGGGAACGCGGCAAGTGCGGCTCGCCGCGTTCCGCGCGGTGCGCGACGACCTCGCGCGCCGCATCGACGCATTCGTCGCCCGTCCGCGCTCGCGCGCGCGACGCGCAAGCCGATCCAAGGAGCAAGCATCATGAAGATCGCGATCAACGGACTCGGCCGCATGGGCCGTCTCTTCCTCCGCGCCGCCGTCACAGGCGGCCTCGACGTCGTCGCCGTCAACGAGCCGAAGGGCGATCTCGCGTCGCTCGCGCTCGGCATCGAGTTCGATTCGGTGCAGGGACGCTTCGCGCAGCCGGTCGCCGTCGACGGCAACGCGCTCGTCGTCGGCGCCGCGCGCATCCCGGTCTCGCAGACGACGGATGCCGCTGCGCTGAAGTGGCGCGACCTCGGCGTCGACCTCGTCGTCGAGTGCAGCGGCAAGGTGAAGAAGGCGGACTCGCTCGCGCCGTGGCTCGCGGAGCCGCGTCTGCGCGTGCTCGTCTCCAATCCGGTTCCAGGCGTCCCCAACCTCGTCTACGGCGTCAACGACGCGACGTGCGACTTCGCCAAGGAGCGTGTCGTGACCGCTGCCTCGTGCACGACGAACTGCCTTGCGCCCGTCGTGCGCGTGCTGCACGACGGCATCGGCATCGCGCGCGGGCTCGTCACGACGATCCATGATCCGACCAACACGCAGGGCGTCGTCGACCGCGCCGACGCGGATCCGCGTCGTGCACGTTCCGCGCTCGTCAACCTCATCCCGACCTCGACGAACTCCGCGACCGCGGTCGCGATGATCGTGCCGGAGCTGAAGGGCAAGCTCGACAGCATCGCGGTGCGCGCGCCGGTGCTGAACGCGTCGATCACCGACTGTGCGTTCCAGATGCAGCGCGCGACGACGGTCGAGGAAGTGAACGGCCTCCTGCTGGCAGCTTCGCAGCGGGGCCCGCTCGTCTCCGTCCTCGGCTACGAGACGCGGCCGCTCGTCAGCAGCGACTTCGCGCGCGATCCGCGCAGCGGCATCGTCGACTCGCTGTGCACGCGCGTCGTCGACGGCACGATGGTCAAGGTCATGGCCTGGTACGACAACGAGTGGGGCTACGTGAACCGCATGGCGGACCTCGCGCGCCGGTTCCGCGACGCCCTTTCGCGATGACGGATCGCGCCCGCTTCCTGCTCGTCTCGCTCTGCTACCAGGCGTTCACGCTGAGCGACGGCGCATTGCGCATGCTCGTGCTGCTGTGCCTGCACGCGCAGGGTCGTTCGCCGGTCGAGTTGGCGTTGCTGCTGTTGCCCTACGAGGCTGCGGGCGTGTTCACCAACCTGCTCGCGGGCGCGCTCGGTTCCCGCCACGGGCAGAAGCCGGTGCTCGTGACGGGGCTCGTGCTCCAGGTTGTCGCGTGCGCGATGCTCTGCAACGAGGCGGTGCTCGCGTCGATCCCGTGGGTCATGGCGACGCAGGTGCTTTCTGGCGTGGCGAAGGACCTCGTCAAGACCACGGCGAAGAGCTACGCGCGGACGCTTGCGCCGACGGCGTCCGACGGCGCGTTGTTCTCGATCGTCGCGGCGATGACCGGCAGCAAGAACGCGATGAAGGGGCTCGGCTTCTTCCTGGGCGGCGCGATGTTGTCGACGGTCGGGTTCGTCGGCAGCAACGCGCTCGTCGCGACGTTGTTGTCCGTGTTCGCGTTGCTCGCATGGCGTGCGTTGCCGGGCCAGCAGCAGAAGCCCAAGAAGGCGCTCGCCGCGTCGCTGCGCCACGACGCGAGCGTGAACTGGCTCGCGTTGGCGCGCTTGTTCTTGTTCGGTTCGCGCGACGCGTGGTTTGCCGTCGCGTTGCCGCTGTTCCTCGCCGCGTCGCTCGGCTGGTCCGGCGCCGCGACGGGCGCGTTCTTGTCGGCGTGGGTGATCGGCTACGGAGCCGTGCAGGCCGCGACGCCGCGCATCGTGCGCTTGCGATCGACGCGCAACGGCGCGTTCGCGGTCGTCGTCGTCACGGCGCTGCTCGCGTTGCCGTTGCTCGCGTGCGCCACGGCGCTCGATGCGGGATGGCCCGCTGCGCCCGTCGTCATCGCCGGCTTGTGCGTCTACGGGATCCTGTTCGCGGTCTGCAGCAGCCTGCACAGCTGGCTCGTCGTCGCGCTTGCGTCGGGCGACGACGTCGTCGAGCGCGTGGGCTTCTACTACGCGGCGAACAGCGCCGGACGGCTCACGGGGCTGCTCGCGTCCGGCTTCGTCTATGCCGCCTTCGGCCAAGGCGTCGGCGGCTTCGTCGCGTGCCTCCACGCGTCGACGCTGGCGGTCGCATGCGCAGCCGCCGCGTCCGTGCCGATGGCCGCGCGCGTCGCGGCGTCGAAGCTCAGTCCTTGATCTTCAGCGCGGCGATCGCCTTCGCCGGATCCTTGGCGTAGCGATCGAGGCAGGCCTGCTTGCAGAAGTGCATCGTGTAGTCCTTCACCTGCAGCGGCCACTTGTCCTCGCCGTCCATGCCGAGCGCGCAACCGGCGCAGCGGTGCACGACTTTGTCGACCGCGCCGTCCTTGGCATCGGCCTTGGCGAGCTTCGCGATCGTCTCTTCGGTGACGGGGGACAGCGTGTTCGCGGCGGGGGCCGCGGCGGGCGTGGTGGGGGCGTTCGTTGCCTCGCCGGGCTTCGACTCCGCGGTGCAGCCCGCGAAGAACGCCAACGACGAGACGACTGCGAGAACGAAGAGCTTCTTCATGCGCAGGACTCTACACCGCGCTGGCGTGGTCGGCAGCTTCGGTCTTCGGCCCGTCGAGCGCGGGCGCGAGCAGCAGCGCCGTCAGGACCGCGCAGGCAGCGGAGGTTGCGAACGTCAGCAGCGGCGCCTGCAGCATCACGAGCGGGATCCAGACGAAGCTCCAGTAGGGGCTCACGTTGGCGATGGAGCCGAGGCTCAGCACGGAGAGCGCGGCCGCAAGGATGGCTCCGAACAGCGACGCGATCATCGGGCCGACGAACGCGAACACGACGGCGCACGCGATGCGGGACTTCTTCTGCTGCGTGCGACGTGCGGCCGCGACGAGCGCCGCGCCGACGAGCACGGAGCCTGCGACAACCGGCAGCAGCACCGGCAGCATGCGGCTCCAGTCGAGTCCGCCGATGCCCACGTTTCCCAGCGGGCACACTGCGAACACGAACGGCATCGCGGCGTAGGCCGTGATGGTGAGCAGAGAGCGTGCTGCGGTGGCGTTGTCGGTCGTTGCGCTCACGAACCCTCGATCCCGACTGCAGCAAGGACTGCGCGTGCCGCGGGTGCGCAGCTCGCGCGTCGAAGCGTCTCCACCAGGTCCGCGTCCACCCTGACCTTGCCGGCGAAGGATGCTTCCCTTTGGTCTTCGATCGGCTGTGGCGTCACCTGGATCCATGCGCCGGTCTTCGTGTCGAGCACGACGAAGCGCAGACGGATGCGCATCCGCAGGTTCTCGCTCGGCACGAACAGTCCGACGACGGGGATCCACATGGCGGCGGCTCCGTCGGTGGCCTCCGATCTCGTCTCCAGCGTTCCCCAGTACGCGATGACTGCCGAGTAGCCGCCGCGCCGCGCGGCGCCGAGCAACCCTTCGCCCTTCACGGTCCAGCCCGTCGGAATGCCGGACGCCGGCGACACCGAGAGGGTCGCGCCGAGCGCATCGGCGAGCTGTTCGTCCGGGAACGCGGCACCGGACTGGAGCAGCAGCACGCGATCGCCGCGGGCGAGGCGGACCGGCGGCAGGTCGGCAGAATGGCCCACGCCGGTGCCGACGACATCGAACTCGGACAGTTCGCCCACGTAGCTCGTGTTCGAGTTGCCCCACGGCATCTGCGGGTTGGAGATCGAGCGCGAGGCGCACGATGCGGCAAGCAGCGAAACGATGACCGCGAACAGTGCGACCCGGGCTTGGAGCATGCGGCGGATGATCGTCGCTTGCTCTCCACCGCACCAGATCGAATCGGCCGCGTGCCGGCACTTCGGACGAGCTGTTTCGGAGGGCTTCACCGTGGTCGCCATGGCTGGGTGATTCTGGCTCGCCGTACGTTCTTGCCCGGTCCATGCCATGGGCACTGCCGCTACCCCGTGGGACGAATCCTTCGCAGTCGATACGGTTGCCCGCTCACCGTTCCTCACAGCATCCTCATGCACAAGCTCCTCCTCCTCTCCGCGCTCGCAGCGAGCGCCGTTGCGCAGAGCAACACGGTGGCAGGCCTCGAAGGCCGCATCACCAACAACGCGAGCCCGACCCTCTTCGGCCGCCGCGGTCCCGCCTACCCGAACGGCGAGATCGGCATGTCCTACTCCTACACGATGTGCAACCCGGGCACCGTGTCGATGGCGTGGTCGGCGCCGATGAACCCGAACCACCCGATGTTCGCGTTCTCGATCGTGCGCGAGTCGAACGGTCGCCTGGAGCAGATCACCAACAACGCGACGACGTTCGTGAAGCACGCGTTCGCGGCTGCGAACTCGACCAGCACCTGCGGCACGTGCACGACGACGGGCACGGGCCTGCGCGTCGGTTGCAGCGACACCTACGGCGCGAGCACCAACGCGAGCCGCACCTACCTCGGCCCGTCGAGCGAGATCGACCCGTGGACCGGCATCTGGACGCCCGTGGGCTCGTACTTCGACCGCGGTGACCCCGATGTCGGCGCGCCTGCCAACGGCGACGGCGTGCGCAGCCTGACGAACAGCACGACCGGCGTGTTCACGGACGCGGTGCGCAACCGCGTCACGATCCGCGAGCAGGATCTGCTCGTCCCGGGCCGCCTGTTCCACTGCATGCACATCGTCATCCGCGGCGAGGACGGCGACGCGCACTTCGACAACCTCGGCCACCGTCAGTTCACGGCGACGTGGAACGGCACGACGTGGCAGTTCGCGAACACGGGCGTGCCGTTCACCAACGGCAGCGTGCTCAACCAGTGGACTGGCGCGACGGTCAACAGCGCGCGCAACGGCGAGGACGACGGCCACTTCCTCGTCGCGTCGAAGGCGACGGACAACGGCAACGGCACGTGGCACTACGAGTACATCGTCCAGAACTTCGACAACGCTCGCGGCGGCGCGACCCTGCGCATCCCGATGTGCTACTCGACGACTGCGACGAACGTGTCGTTCCGTGACACGGACGGCGACGTGCTCAACGAGTGGACCTGGTCGCGCGTCGGCAACGAGCTGGTGTTCTCCGCTCCCGCGAACAACCCGCTCGACTGGAACACGATGTTCAACTTCGCGTTCGACTGCAACGTGGCGCCGATCGGCGGCGCGGTGACGGTCGACCAGGCTCGCATCGGCGCGGGCGCGCTGAGCGTCAACGTCGCGTCGCAGATCCCGAGCGGCATCGCGCAGGTCACGAACATGGGCCCGGGCTGTGGCGTGCCGACTCCGGCGCTCGCTGCAACCGGTGGCCTGCCGGTGATCCCGAACGCGGGCTTCGGCTTGCAGTTGACGGCGGACGCGGGCTCGCTCGTGTTCCTGCTGTTCTCGACGCAGAGCGCGAACCTCGACCTCGGCCTCGGCTGCACGCAGTACGTCGACACGGCGAACGTGGTGGGCTACGGCACCTACGTCACCGATGGATCCGGCGTCGCGAACGTCGCAGTGCCCGTTCCGAACGACCTCTCTTTCGACGGAGTGCCGATCTATTGGCAGTCCGCGCAGAAGGCAGGCATCGGCCCGGCGTTCGGCCAGTTCACGATCAGCAACGGTCTGGTCACGCGCTTCGGCTGCCGCTGAGGTGAGTCGGTGACGAGCAGGGGCCGTGGACCGAAGGGGCCACGGCCCCTGTTCGTTTGAACGGGCGCTGCGTCGCAGCCATCGGCCGCTGCGGCTCGCGAAGTCGCGAGATGCGTTCCTCGGCTCGGCACGCCGTGGTGTCGCAATGCCTGCGGAAGGCTGCGCAGCGTCGCGTTCGTGGTCGCTTGCGAAGCTCAGTCCGCGCTGATCTCGCGCACTGCGCCGTCTTCGACGTGCCAGCGACGCGTCAGCCGCACGGTGTCGAGCATGCGGCGGTCGTGCGTGACGAGCAGCAGCGTGCCGTCGAACGTTTCGAGCGCCTGTTCCAGCTGCTCGATCGCCTCGAGGTCGAGGTGGTTGGTCGGTTCGTCGAGCACGAGCAGGTTCGTGCCCTTGGCCTGCAGCAGCGCCATCGCGGCGCGCGTGCGTTCGCCTGGTGAAAGCGAATCCGCGGTGCGCTGCACGAACTGCGAGCCGATGCCGAACTTCGCGAGCAGCGTGCGCACGTCCGCGTCGGTCATGTCGGGGACCATGCGGCCGAACACGGTTGCCATCGGCAGGTCGCCGACGAACGCCGCGCGCGCTTGATCGATTTCACCGACGACGACGCCGGCTCCGGTCGTGGCCGTTCCCGAAGTCGGCGCGAGGCGGCCGAGGACGAGCGCGAGCAACGTGCTCTTGCCGCCGCCGTTGGGGCCGGTGATCGCGATGCGGTCACGCGCGCGCAGTTCGAGGTCGACGGGGCCGAGGCGGAAGTCGCCGCGGGCCGCGACCGCCGACTGCAGTTGCGCGACGAGGTCGCCGGAACGCGGCGCCGCAGCGATCGTGAACTGCAGCTTCCACTCCTTGCGCGGCGCCTGCACTTCTTCGAGCCGCTCGATCATGCGCTCGGTCTGCTTGACCTTGGACGCCTGCTTCTCGGTCGTCTCCATGCGGAACGCGCGGCCCATCTTGTCGCGGTCCTTGGCCTTGCGGCGCGCGTTCTTGATGCCCTTCGACATCCATGCGCGTTGGCGGTGCGCTCGCGCCTCCAGCTCGGACTTGCGGCTTGCGTAGGCATCGTAGGCCTCGCTCGCATGGCGACGCGCGGTTGCGCGCTCTTCGAGATACGACTCGTAGCTGCCGCCGTAGACCGCGATCTTCTGCATGCTGCGGTCGATCTCGACGACCTTCGTCACGGTGCGCGTCAAGAACTCGCGGTCGTGGCTCACGAGCACCGTCGGCGCATTGAGCGACTGCACGAACTCTTCGAGCCGGTCGAGGCCGTCGAGGTCGAGGTCGTTCGTCGGCTCGTCGAGCAGGAACGCGTCGTAGCGCGACAGCAGCAGCGCCGCGAGGCCGGCGCGCGCGGCTTGTCCGCCGGACAATGCAGCGGTCGCGAGCTCTAGGTCCACTTCGAGGCCCACGTCGGCGAGCACTTCGTGCGTGCGTTCTTCGAAGTCCGCGCCGCCCAGTGCGAGCCAGCGATCGAGCGACTCCGCATAGCGTTCGTCCGCGCCTGCTTCGCCGCGCGCCATCGCGTCCGCATCGGCTTGCATCACGGCGTCGGCCGCGGCGACGCCGGTGCGACGCAGCAAGAGTTGGCGAACGGTCTCGCCTTCGATGCGTTCTTGTTCCTGCGCGAGGTAGCCGAGCGTGGACGATGCCGGCGCGACCGTGACCGTTCCTGCCTCGGGCTTGCGAAGTCCCGCGAGGATCTTGAGCAACGTCGACTTGCCCGTGCCGTTCGGGCCGACGAGTCCGACGACGTCTCCGGGAGCCACGACGAGGTCGAGGCCCCGCCACAGTTCGCGAGCGCCGAAGCTCGCGGCGAGACCTTTGCAGTAGATGGTTGCGGGCACGGGGGCGAGGACGATGGCGACGGCGGCGGGATCCGTCAACCGCGCTCGACTCGCGGCATGGAGAAGGACGCGTCCATCCTGCGCCTCCGGCTGCAGGATCGTCCACCGGAGTCGGTGTGCAGGCCGTTGCGGAACGGCTCCGTCGACACCCGCGCGTGCTCCATTCGTCCTTCTGCACGCTGGTAGCATGGACTGCGATGAGCAACGTGAAGCAGTCCGTCGTCTGTCCCGCATGCGGCGGGAAGGATCTCTATGTCACGGCCAAGACGATCCAGGGCGGCGGCGGCTATGCGCCGGACCTGCTGCCCGGGCTGCACCGCTGGTTCAAGCCCGGCGCATTCCGCGCGGTGTTGTGCGCCGACTGTGGCCTGCACCGGATGTTCGCGGAGCCCGAGGCGCGAGAAGCGGTGCGCAGTTCGTCGAAGTGGAAGCGGCTTTGATCGAGGGTCGCGGCCCGTCCGTGGCTCGCCCTGCTTCGCTCAGCGCGCCGCGCGAGCGCGCTGCTCGATGCGCTGCATGAACTCCGCAGGCGGTTGCTTCGCGGGTTCCACGCCGAGCGCTTCGAGCGCCTTCTCGACGAAGCCCATGCCGAACACCTCTGCGGCGCTTTCGTTGCACTCGACGAGCACGACCTTGTAGCGCAGCAGGCGCTCCTTCAGGTCCTCGGGCTTCGTCGGCAGCGCGGCTCCTGACTGCTTCTTGCCGTCGACGTAAGGCCACTCGCTCTTGAAGTAGTACCAGACCACCAACGGCTCCGCGCAGCGGTCGTTCGCAAAGCTGCGGGCCAGTCCCCAGGAGAAGCTGGAGCCCACGATCAGCGTCGGCATCGGCGCGCCTTGGTCGTCGAGCTTCGCCCGCAGGATCGGCTGGCCGATCGGCTCTTCCCATCTCGACGTGTCGAGGAGATTGGCGAGCAACACGAGGTCGTCCTCGCCGCCGCCAGGTCGCTTGCTCTGCGCGATGCGCGCGATCTCGAGCGACCGGAAGTCCGTGCGCGCGACCGTCTCCATCTCCGACTGGATGGAGATCGCAGCGCGTGCCGCCGCGTGGTTGCTCCAGTGGATGCCGCCTCGCGGGAACAGGGGCGGAGTGTCGGCCGCATCCGTCTGCTTCCATTCGCGGAACTGCTTGCCGAAGTCGATGCACCGCGAGCCTGCGATCTCGAGGCCGGCGCGAAGGACCTCTGGCAGCGTGTAGTGCCCGGCCATCGCGCGCATCGCCTCGCCGTGCGGCGAGGGAACCAGTGTGGGATACGTCCACACCTTGCTCGGCGAGAGCACCGCGGCGAGATGCACGTCGTGCTTGGCCAGCGCGTCTTGGAGCAGCTTGAAGTTCCAGGTGCGCGTGAGCAGTTCGTCGACGAGCGCGTGGTTGCGCACCAGCATCTTCGTCGCGAGATAGCCTTCTTCGAGCAGCCAGCCATCGTCGCCTGCGACGATCGGGCGCTTGGCAGAGGCGAACGCGCGCATGCGCAGTTCGTTGTCCGTGCGGATCATCCAGTCGCGCAGGCCGAGGTCCTTTCGCAGTTGGCTTTCGAGCGATTGTTGCAGGGTGCCTTCGTTCCATGCCGCGAGGTTCGCATCGCTCGGCGTCACGGGCTTCACGGCGCCGCCGAGGCCCACGCTGGGGAACGGCGCGAACGCGGTCTGCGCCAACGGCAGGCAGAGCGTGCCGACGAACGCGACGCAGGCGATCCAGTGGACGATTCGGCGCATGGTGGATGCGGCCCACGGCCGCGCATCGCCCATCGGCATTTCGCCTCAACGGCCCTGAGGCGCTGCGTCGACAAGGATCCGTGGTCTTCAGCTCCGAGCTGTTCCTGTTTGTGTTCCTGCCGGCGTTCTTGCTGCTGTACTTCGCAGCTCCGCGGCGGTGGCACAACTTCGTCGCGCTCGCGGCCAGCCTCGTCTTCTATGCGTGGGGCGCGCCCGAGTTCCTGTGGGTGCTGCTCGCGTCGACGTGGATCGACTACTGGCTGAGCCATCGGATCCACGCGGAGCCGGATCACGCGGCGAAGAAGAAGTGGCTGCATCTCAGCCTGTTCGCGAACCTCGCGCTGCTGCTCTACTTCAAGTACGCGAACTTCTTCGTCGACCAGGCGCAGGTGTTCGCGGACCTGCTGGGCCTCGGGACGATCCCGTGGGCGAAGGTGCTGCTGCCCATCGGCATCAGCTTCTTCACGTTCCAGAAGATCAGCTACGTCGTCGACGTGTTCCGCGGAACGGCAAACCCGTCGCGCAGCTATGGCGACTGTCTGCTCTACGTCGTGCTGTTCCCGCAGTTGATCGCGGGGCCGATCGTGCGCTACCACGACGTCGACTTGCAGATCCGTGACCGTTCGGTGGACGCTGCGAAGTTCTGGTCGGGCGTCGAGCGGTTCACGCTCGGCCTCGGCAAGAAGGTGCTGATCGCCAATCCGATGGCGCAGCTGTGCGACCCCGTCTACGCGACGCCGATCGCCGACGTGTCGACGCCGCACGCATGGCTCGCGGCGATCGCCTACTTCTTCCAGATCTACTTCGACTTCTCCGGCTACTCGGACATGGCGATGGGCACGGGCCGCATGCTCGGGTTCGAGTTCCTGGAGAACTTCGACCGGCCCTACGTCGCCAAGACGTTCACCGACTTCTGGCGGCGTTGGCACATCTCGCTGTCGAACTTCATGCGGGAGTACATCTACATCCCGCTGGGCGGCAACCGCGTGTCGCCGCTGCGCGGCTACGCCAACCTGTGGATCGTGTTCCTCGTGTCGGGCTTCTGGCACGGCGCGTCGTGGACGTTCGTCGTGTGGGGCGCATACCAAGGCGTGTTCCTCACGATCGACAAGCTCGGTTGGCTTGCGGCGTCGCAGCGCGTTCCTGCCTTGTTGCTGCGCGTGAAGATGGTGTTCCTCGTCACCGTGAGCTGGGTGCTGTTCCGCGCCGACACGATGACGCAGGCGACCGGCATGCTCGGGCGCATGTTCGGAACGGATGGTCCACAGTGGTGGGAGAGCACGCTCGCCGCGAAGTTGCAGGTCGACACGCAGGCGTGGTCGATGCTCGCGATCGCGGCCGTCGCTGCGTTCCTGCCGTGGTCGCAGTCGTGGTGTTCGTTCGAACGTCGCGCGCTCGCTTGGGGTGAGACCGCGTGGGGCCTTCCGCTGAAGGTCGCGCTCGTGTTCGCGTTGCTCGTGCTGTCGTGCAACGCAGTCGTCAACTCGAGCCACAATCCGTTCATCTACTTCCGCTTCTGAGCGGAAGGCACGAACGGCTCAGCCCACGATCTGCGGCCACGCGCGCTCGATGCGCGACAGCGCTTCGTCGAGCACGTCTCGCGTCGTCGCGAGGCTGAGTCGCACGTGGCCTGCGGCGCCGGGGCCGAACCAGCGCGGGCTGCCGGGGACGACGCGCACGCGCGCGAGGTGTTCGATGCGTCGTGCTGCTTCGTCCTCGTCGAGGCCCGTGCCGCGCACGTCGACGAACAGCACGAACGTCGCACGAGGGGGCGATTCGATGCGCAGTCCGCGCAGCTTCGACAGGCGTGCTACGGCCATGTCGCGCTGTGCGGCGCAGTGGCGCAGGAACTCGGCGAGCCATGGACCGCCGTGCTGCAGCGCGCCAGTAGCCGCGACTTGCGACAACGTCGCAGCGCCTTCGATCGTCTGGTCGAAGCCCATCGTCGCTGCAAAGCGAGCCGCGGCGTCAGCACTCGGCGCGACGATCGCGCCGATGCGCAGGCCAGCGAGGCCGTAGCCCTTCGACAAGCCGTAGACGACCCAGGGCGCGCAAGCGGCGTCGGCGCACGCGGCGAAGCTGAAGAACGAAGCGCCGTCGAGCACGACGTCGGACCAGACTTCGTCGGACAGCAGCGCGATCCCGCGTTCGGTGCAGAACTTCGCGATCGCGACGACTTCGGCCTGGTTCCACAGCAACCCGAGCGGGTTGTGCGGGTGGCACACGGACAGCATGCGCGTCGACGGCGTCACAGCTGCCGCGAGTCCTTCGAGCGTGAAGCGTCCGTCGGTCGTCTTCCAGTGTCGCAGTGTGGCTCCCGCCCTGCGCGCGCTCTCCGCGACGAGGAAGTCGACGGGGTCCTGCACGACGACTTCGTCACCGTGCTTCAGCAGGTGTTTCGCGACCAACGCGATCGCGCTCGCTGCGGAGTTCGCGGCGACGACGCGCTTGCCGTCGACGGAAGGCGCGCACTTGGCGGTTCGGTAGCGCTCGGCGACTGCTGTGCGGAACTCCGGCATGCCGGCAGCGGGCCCGTAGCAGAGATGCGGCGCGCGCAGGTAGTTCGTGATCGCATCGACTGCTGCAGCAGGCGCCGGGAAGTCCGGGTCCGCGGCAGTGAGCGGGATCACGCCGGGTTCGACCGTGGCCCAACGCAGGTTGAACGCGCGCTCGCGCAGAACGTCGAAGTCGGGCTCGCCGAGCATGGTGGAGGCGTGTTGCGTCGGAGGATCGGTGGCCGCTCAGTCCACGAGCGGCACCGCGGGCGCGCGGTCGCCGAGCGGCATCACGAACGCGTCGCGCAGCCTGCGGCCTTCGTCGAACACGCGACGTCGTTGGTGGCGACGCATCGCCGAGTAGATCGGCAGCGCCGCGCGCAGTTCGTCCTTCGTGCTCGTCTGCGCCAACAGCCGCTGCAACGCGGCCGCGTCTTCGAGCGCGCCGTTCGCGCCTTGGCTCGTGAACGGCAGGCACGCGTGCGCGGCGTCGCCGAGCAACGCGAGGTTGTCGCGGTGGATGTCCTCGAGCGGGATGAGGTCGCGCGTCGGCCAGATGTGCGAGCGGTCGAAGTCGGTCGCGCTGATCGCGGCGAGCACTTCTGCGGACCATCCGCGCAGCCGTTCGTAGACGAAGCGGGCGATGCTCGGTCCGTCCTTGTGCGGCGCGGCATGGCGTCGCGAGTCGAACTGCACGAACCACACGATCGAGTGGTCGCTCTCCGCCAGCAGTCCGACGGCGAGGCCGCCATCCCTGCTGTGGAACTTGTGGAACGTGCCGCCGAGTCCGCGAGCGAGCGTCGGCGCGTACGCCGTCGACACGATCTCCTGCACGACGACTTCGCCGAGATGCGCGTGCGGGAACGCGATCGTGCGCGCCCGCGATGCGGCGCCGTCGCAGCCGAAGAACGCGTCGCCTTCGATCGAGGATCCGTCGTCGCAGCGAGCGTGCGTGTAGTTGCCATCCTGGTCGCGCGCGAGGTCGACGAGCGCCTTGCCTTCCGACCACTTCGCGTCGCCGGTCGCGGACCGCAGCAGCGCGAGGAACCTGGTGCGCGACACGCACAGGGCCGGCTCGATGCGCGGCGTGTCGATGTCGGCGCCGTTCGCGGCGCGCAACCGCAGCCGTTCGATCGACTGGCCCGTGCGGCGCCACTCGATCTCCGGCGCGATCTGCTCGAGCGCGCGGATGCCGTTCTCCAGCAGGAGGAAGCCCATCCCCGCCGGAGTCGTGGCGAGGCGTCGTTCGACGACGAGAAGATCGTCGCCGAGTCGCGATCCGCGCAATGCTGCCGCGAGCGCGCAGCCGGCGACGCCGCCGCCGAGGAGAACGGAACGCATGGGTGTTGGGGCCAGTGGAAAACGTGCCGGGCAGAATCCCCGGGGCGCCGCATGCTAGGTGAGTTCGGTGGCCCGGGGAAGCCGCGAGACACGAACGCGCCGATGCGGCGCATCGGCAGGTGGATGCGGCTCGCCGACTCGCGCGCGGTCGTTGGGTCGCGGGGCCTTCGTCCAAGGCCGTGTGCGCGCAGGTATTGGGGCGCTCGAAGCACCGCCAGCGAACGCCCGGGCGCGTGGTCGTGGTCGGATCCGCGATGCCTCGCCCGGATGCGGGCTCCGAGGTGCGGACGTCGAACTCGCATGCGACGGCCGCAAGGCGCGGCCTTCGTGTCGTGCCGAAGGGCGCGTGCCACGTGCCGAGGTCGTTGCTGCTGTGCGCTGCTCGCTGCGGGCGGCCCGATTCCGAGCGGCGCGCTCGCAGTCCGCTCGTCGGTGGCCGCGCGAGTCGTGTTCGCGACTCGTCGCATTCTTGGCGCAGACGTTTGGCAGATTGCGAGCGTCGTTCGCCTTCCGCATGCTTCGCGCCGATGTCGATGCCACGAGATCTCGGCGACCAGCGTGCGATGCGCCGCGACCCGTCGCTGTTGTCGCGCTGGATCGAGTCCCAGCGTCGGCCGCGGCATCGATACGCCGCTGCGCTTGCCATCGTCGTGGCCGCGACCGGAGTTTCGGCGCTGCTGTTCGAGCTCGGCGACCCCGAGAACCTCGTGATGGTCTACCTGCTCGGAGTCGTGCTCGCGGCGATCCGTCTCGGCAGGGGGCCATCGGTGTTCGCGACGGTCGGTGGATTCGCGTGCTTCCTCTACTTCTTCGTCCCGCACTACTACTCGTTCGTGCTGGCCGACCTCTACTACCTGCCGACGTTCGTGATCATGCTGACGGTCGCGTTCGTGGTGTCGACGCTGACATCCAAGGTGCAGTCCGACGCAGCTGCGATGGAAGAACGAGAACGGCGCAGCACGGCGCTCTACGAGCTGTCGCGCGACCTGGCCGCCTGCGACACGCGGCAGCAGGTCGCGGTCGCCGTGGACCGCCATGTCGCGGCGGCGTTCACTTGCGGAGGCAGCCTGGTCGAGCTTGTCGAAGGCAACCTCGTGCCGTTCGTTGCGGGCGCAGCGATGCCTGTGGACGCAGAGCAAGGAGCGATGCGGGTGGCGTTGGCTTCGAAGGGCGGCATGCAGTTGCACGGAGCCCTTGCCAAACCGCTCGTCGTCGCCAACGAGCCTGTTGGGCTGCTTCTGTGCGACGGATTGGACCTGCAACTGCTGCGCAGCGACGCGGCGCAGCGATTGCTCGAGTCCTTCGCCAACAACATCGCCGTGGCCATGCACCGCGTGATCGTCGGCGAGCATGCGCTCTCTGCGCGGCAGCGAGCGGAGGAAGAGCGCCTGCGCAACGTGATGCTGAGTTCGGTGAGCCACGATTTGCGAACGCCGCTCGCGTCGATCACTGGCGCGGCGACGACGTTGATCGACGATGGCGCGGCGATCGACGACGCGACGCGGCTCGATCTCGTGCAGTCGATCCGCCAGGATGCAGATGCGCTGGAGCGCCACGTGCGCAACATGCTCGACCTGACGCGTCTCGAGTCGGGCGGCATCGCGGCGCAGCGCGACTGGCATTCGGTCGAGGAAGTCGTCGGTTGCGCGATGCGCCGCGTGGAGTCTCTGTTCGTCGGGCGAGAGGTTCGCATCGCAGTGGACGCGAGCATTCCGCTCGTCGCGATCGACGCGACGCTCGTCGAGCAACTGCTCGTCAACCTGCTGGAGAACGCAGCGAAGTATGCGCCTGCCCAAGGTCCAGTCGAAGTGACCGCGTCGATGGCAGGCGGCGTCTTGCGCCTCGTCGTCGCGGATCGCGGCCCCGGCGTGCGCGAAGCTGACCGCGAGCGCATCTTCGCCAAGTTCGAACGTGGCGCGTCGTCGCGCGCGAAGTCGGGCGCCGGCCTCGGCCTTGCGATCTGCCGCGCGGTCGCTGCGTTGCACGGCGGTTCGGTGTCCGTGCATGCGCGCGAAGGTGGCGGAGCCTCCTTCGTGGTCGAGTTGCCGTGCGCCGCTTCCTCCGACGCAGCCCGCATGGACTCGGTCCCAGACGTCGCCAAGGAGGTCGAGTCGTGAACTCCGAGCCGGTCGAGTCCAGCAGTGGTCCGCTCGTGCTCGTCGTCGAGGACGAGCAGCAGATGCGCCGTTTCCTGCGCGTGACGTTGCGCGTGCACGGCTATCGCGTGCTGGAAGCCGTGACCGCCGCCGAGGCGCTCGTCGGCGTGGCCGCGCGCGATCCGGACCTCGTCGTGCTCGATCTCGGGCTGCCCGACGAGGACGGGATGTCCGTGTTGCAGAAGTTGCGCACGCGCTTCCACAAGCCGGTCCTCGTGGTGTCCGCGCGGCATCGCGAGGACGACAAGGTGCGCGCGCTCGACCTCGGCGCCGACGACTACCTGACGAAGCCGTTCGGGACGAGCGAGCTGCTCGCGCGACTCCGCGTGGCGTTGCGCAAGAGCAACAGGGCCTCTGCATCGGAGAACGTCGGCGTCTTCGTCGCGGGCGATCTTCGCGTGGATCTCGAACGGCGTGAGGTCGAAGTCCGCGGCGCTCCGGTCAAGCTGACGCCGATCGAATACCGGTTGTTGCACGCGTTGATCCGGTCTGCGGGCTCCGTGGTGACGCACCAGAAGTTGCTCGCGGAGGTGTGGGGCGAAGAGCGGATCGGCGAGGCGCACTACCTGCGCGTCTACATGTCGTCGCTGCGCCGCAAGATCGAGGCGGATCCCGCGCGGCCGCAATGGCTCCTCACCGAGCAGAACGTCGGCTACCGGCTCCACGTCGACTGACCGGAGCGTCGGCGTCAAGAAGCCTTGATGCCTCGGCTGTGCGTGTGCCCGCCGCCGCTTGTCGGGTCGTGCAGGGGCCTCTACAGGAGAAGGCCACTGCGCACCGGCTGCAGCGACGCAAGATGACTGCGTCGAACCCCCTGCAGCCGGCTTTCTCCTGCCGCCAACCGCCGCGAACAGGGCCTGCTTGCACTCCGGCTTCGAACCTTGGGCGCCGCTCGCTGGCGTCCGCTGCCGTGCCTTGCATCATCGCCGCGCGCCAAGGCGCAACGGGTGCGGTGTCGTCCGTGCGCGAGGCCAGTCGTGAGCGAGCGCATCGACGTCGTGGGTTGGGTCGATGCGTGCCGGCCGTTGTTGCCGATCCAGAACCCGCTCTGGGCGTTCGTCCACAACAACATCCTGCTGGCGTTGGAGGGCAAGCCGTTCGCGGAGGCGGTGCGCGAGGCGGCGGCGCTGTATCGCGCGCGGCCCTACGAGAGCGAGGACTTCTATCGCGAGCAGCTCCGCTCGG
>CAZEQF010000031.1:0-18936 GCA_964514315.1 uncultured Singulisphaera sp.
TCGAAGAACTCGTCGAGGTCGCAGTCCGGACGCACGCTGAGGCCGTGGCCCACTTCTTCTCCGCCCGGAGCGCGACGCGCCCGTCGCACTTCGGCGCGCGCCCGCTTCGGGATCGCCGCCAGCACCTTCTCGGCGTCGTCCGGCAACTGGGACCGGAACGTCACGTAGAGATGCGAGTTCGTGCGCACGCCCGGCCGCTCCTCGAGGTGCCGCAACTCGACGAAGTCCGCATCGAGTTGGCGGCCGAGCTCCGTTGCGCGGTCCAGCAGCGCCTGCTGCGCGAGCGCGGACTCGGCGAGCACGCCGCCGTAGACGCCGTAGGGCACGCTGACGAGGTTGCGCCCCACCATCGGCCACTTGAGCTGGAGGTTCTTGACCAGGAACAACGGCAGGACGCCGAGCCAACGCCGACCCTGTTCGACGACGAGGTAGTGCGGCTCGTGCCGGAAGACCTCGGTGATGCAGCGGCGCCAACCGCTCAGGTGGAAGAACGTGCCTTGCGCGTGCCGCGTCACGAACGCATCCCAGCGAGAATCCTCGCCGGGCAGCAGTTCGCGGACGCGCAGTTCGCCGGCATCAGCGCCGAAGATCGCCGGCACCGGGCCGAACCCACGCGACTCATCGACGAGTCCCGCAGGAGGCATCGACGGAACGGAAGGCGCCGGCAGGGTCGCGGCGGGCTGGGCAACCGGCGGCGCGGGCACGACAGCCGAAGCTGCCGCCGCTGCGACGGGAGTCGAAGCCGCCGAAATCGAATCGCTGCGCACGGCAACCGGCGAACGGTCCTGTTCCAGCGGCACCGGCTCGGCGCCACCTTCGATGACCTCCTCGACCTTGTAGTCGCGGAGGTTCGGAGCCTGCGTGAAGATGATGATCTCGCCGATCAGGCCGAAGCCGATCAGCTGCACGCCGAACGCGGCGAGGATCGCGCCGATCACGAACAGCGGACGGTCCGCAAGGCTGTCGCCGAGCACCAGCTTGCCGTAGAGCGGCTGCGCCGCCAACGCGACGCCGAGCACCATGCCGAGGAACCCGACGTAGCCGAAGAACCGGAGCGGCTGCTGCGTGAAGCGCGTGAGGAACGAGATCGCGAGGATGTCGAGCAGTCGACGCAGGTAGACGCCGACGCCGTAGAAGCCTGCGCGTCCACGTTCTTCCTTGTGGCGGACCTTCACCTCGACGACGCGGAACCCCTGCCGCATCGCCAGCACCGGCAAGAAGCGATAGAGCTCGCCGTAGACGCTGACTTCTTCGAGCACCTGCTTGCGGAAGCCGCGCGTGCCCGAGTTGAGGTCGTGGTAGGGCATGCCCATCACCACGCGCAGCATGAAGTTGAACAGGCGCGACTGCAGTTGGTTGAGCCACGGATCGACGCGCGGCGTGCGCCACGTCGCCACGCAATCGGCGCCGGCTTCGAGCGCGGCCACGACCTTGAGCACGTCCTCGGGCTCGGTCTGCAGGTACGGCGGCACGTTCACGATGAACGCGCCGTCGGCGCGCGCAACGCCCGCGGACAGCGCGATCGACTCGCCGAGGCCGCCGCCCTGCAGGCGCACGACCTTGATCGGGCATGGCAGGCGGATCTGCTCGATCCGCCGCTCGACCGCGCCCACCGGGCCGTCGAGCACCAGCACGAACTCGCACTGGTAGCCACCCTTCGTGAGCGCCTGGTGCAGGGCCACGACGACGTGTTCTGGATGCGCCTCCGGCGAGCCGATGGGAACGACCACGGAGACGAGCGCGTGATCGCTCATCGACTGGCCTCCCGCGCCGTGACGGAGATGCGTTGCCGGAAGAAGCGCGACACCTTGATCTGGAGCTCCGCGAGGAAACCGAGCAGGAACACGTTGCCTGCAACGAGGAATGCGACAGCGCCCGCGGCCACTGCCGCGAGGTCGTAGGACTCGAACCACCGCCACTCGCCCGCGCCCGTGACCTTCACGAAGCCGAGCGTGAACAGCGCGGGTGCGACGAAGAAGAGCGGGAGCGACAACAAGAGGAACCAGCGGATCGGGTGCGCCGCGAAGTTGATCAGCATCTTGATGCCGATCAGGTCCGCGAGGACGCGGAAGATGCGGCCGAGGCCGTACTTCGACTTTCCTGCGCGACGCGCGTGATGGCGCACCGGGACTTCCGTGATGCGCGCGCCGATGCCGACGCCGAGCGCGGCCATGAATCGATGCATGTCCGAGTAGAGGTGCAACGTCCGCACGACCCACCCGCGATAGGCCTTCAGCGAGCAGCCGGTGTCGTGGATCCTCGCGCCCGTGACGCGCGCGATGAGCATGTTGGCGAAACGGCTCGGCAGGAGCCTCGTGACCTTGCGGTCCTGGCGGTTGCGTCGCCATCCGCACACGACGTCGTAGCCCTGGTCGATGCGTTCGAGCAGGCGGCCGATGTCGGCGGGATCGTTCTGCAGGTCGCCGTCCATCGTCACGACGATGCGGCCCGTCGATCGCTGGAAGCCTGCGGCCATCGCGGCCGTCTGGCCGTAGTTGCGCCGGAAGAACACCAGCCTGAGGTGCGGGTCGCTGGCGGCGAGGGCGCGCATGAGGTTGCGCGTGCCGTCCTTGCTGCCGTCGTCGACGAAGACGATCTCGTAGGGCCGGCCGAGGTCGCGCAGCGCCCAGGTCAACGCCGAGTGCAACGGCAGCAGGTTGTCGCGTTCGTTGTAGATCGGAACGACCACGCTCACGTCGACCGCTGCCGCCTGGCTCGGACGGGCCGAACCGGCAAGGGGATGCGTCTCCACGTTTCGCTGGGCCGGATCCATCGTGCGCCGATCAGAGGAGGGCCATCGTGGCGGTCGCCAATGCTGCCGCAAGCGCGGAGAGCACGATCCAGAATGCCGAGCGACGTCGCGCGCGCGCGATCCGATGGCCCGGGCCCTCGAGCACCTGGCCGAACGCGCCCGGCAGCGCCTGGTCTGCCGCGCGGTAGTCGCCCCTGCGGATGTGTTCGAGCGCGCTCTGCACGCGGCCGGGCAACTGCTCGTCGAGGCCGAGATCCGCAACGAGGTCGCGGACCGTCAGGCCCTTGAACTCGCGCCGCAGCTGCACCTCCAAGGATGCGGCGACACCGTCCCCACGCAGAGGTCCCCCCCATGCCACGGATCGATCCGCGGCGTGGGTGTCATCTCGGTTGTCTGGTGGCTCCGCCCCGTCGTGGCGCATCGCCCCTCTATCGGCCGAACGCATGGCGCATCTCCACGCCCCGTGCAGCCATTGCAGAATCGGCTAGTCTGTCCACGCGCGCCCGTTCGCGTGCAACCGAAGCCCCGTACCCGCAAGACCTTGCACCATGGACCGCCCGCTGCGCATCGGCCTCTGCAGCCGCGACGCGACGCCGTTGCAGACGGACTTGCGGGCGCTTCCGGGCAGGCCTGAGGTCGAGGCCTACGACAGCATCTTCTCGGCTGCGCAGAAGTTGCTCGCGTTCCAGCCGGACGCGCTGTTCGTGCGGGTCTCGGTCGACATGCCCCTCGAGGAGTTGGCGGGCGCAGTGCGCCTGCTGCGTTCGGCCCTGCCGCAGTGCGCCGTCGTGCTGCTCGCGGCCCGCGACCGCGAGATCGCCTTGTCGCCGTTGTGCGCGCGAGTCGGCGCGCACTTTCTCGCCGAGCCCTACGCGCCGGCCGAGTTGCTCGCGGCGTTCGACCACGCACTGCGCGCCGTGGAACGGCCGCGCGCGGAGGTGTTCCTCGACCTCGCGCACGGCATCGCCGACGAGATCAACAATCCGCTGATGTTCCTCATGGGGCATCTGCAGTTGCTGCAGCTGCAACTGGACCCGACGCGGGACCGGGACCACCTCGAGCAAATCGCCGCCGCGCTCGGAGGAGCCCAACGGATCCACGAGACCGTCGAACGCATGCGCCGCATCGAGGCCGCCGCCGCCGGTCCGCGCCGCGCCGACGCGGTCGACGTGTGGTCTGTGTTGCACGCCCTCACCACCGAACCGGCAGGCGGCGCGACAAGCGTTGCGATCGTGCGCGAGCCGGCGGATGCGTCGTTCGCGGTCCTCGGCGACGCCGAGATCCTGCGGCCCGCGCTGTCGGGGCTCGTCGACCTTGCGCGAGAGTTCAAGCAACACGGGACCGAGGCGCACTTTGCCGTTGCCCGCATGGATGGCGCCGTCCGCGTGCGTCTTGCCCTGCGCGGCAAGGACGTGGCCGACTGGAGCCTGCCCCGCACCTACGAGCCGTACTACCTGGCGCGCGCACTGCGAGGCTCGCCGCACGGGCTCGCCCTGTTCCATGTCCAGGCCGCGGCGCACGGGCACCGGGGGCGCGCGACCGCCCGGCTGCTGCCGGACGCCACGGTGGCGATCGACATGGAACTGCCCCTGCGCTGACCGCCGACCGCGACGGATCTGCGCGACGTCGACCGCCGCTGTAGTGCGACCCCCGTCCGTGCCGATGGATGCACCGTCTGGTTTCCCAGACGGTTCCCATGGCCAAGGTCCTCGTCGCCGATCCCGATCCACAAGCGCAGGAAGCGCTCCGCTCTGCGCTCGCCGCAGCGGGCCACACCATGGAAGTGGTGCCTGCAGCCAAGGACGCGCTCGAGGCGATCGAAGAGGGCGGCGTCGATCTGCTCGTTTGCGACGCGGACCAGCAGGACCCGCCGATCGGCGAACTGCTCGCCGCAGTCCGCTCCCGCAGGCCTGACACCGCGGTCATCGTGACGACGGCGTTCGGGTCCGTCGACGACGCAGTGCGCGCGATGCGCGAAGGCGCAGCAGACCTGCTGCGGAAGCCGTTCCGCGGCGAACAGGCAAAGGTCGCGGTGGACCGGGCGATCGAACGAGCGCACCTCGTGCGCGAGAACGAGGACCTCCGCCATGCGCTCGACGACCGGGTCCAGATCGGCAACCTCATCGGCGAAGACCCGCGGATGCAGTCGATCTTCAAGACCGTCCGCGCCATCGCCGACACGCGCACCACGGTGCTCGTGACCGGCGAGTCCGGCACAGGCAAGACGGTCGTGGCGCGCGCGCTGCACGCAATGAGCACGCGCAAGAACGGGCCGTTCGTCGAAGTGAACTGCGGCGCGCTGCCGGAGACGCTGCTGGAATCCGAACTGTTCGGCCACGTCCGCGGCGCGTTCACGGGCGCTGCACGCGACAAGCCGGGCAAGTTCGAAGCCGCGCACGGCGGCACGATCTTCCTCGACGAGATCGGCACCAGCTCGCCCGCGTTCCAGGTCCGGCTGCTGCGCGTGCTGCAGGACAGGCTGCTGGAACGCGTCGGCGACAACAAGACGATCGAAGTCGACTGCCGCATCGTGCTGGCGACGAACCTCGACCTCGAGGAAGCCGTGCGCCAGGGCCGCTTCCGCGAAGACCTCTACTACCGCATCAACGTCGTCTCGATCGAGATGCCGCCGTTGCGCGACCGCACCGAGGACATCCCCGCGCTCGCAATGCACTTCCTCCGGCGCTTCGCCAAGGACCACGGCAAGCGCGTCGAGCGGTTCTCGCCGACCGCGGTCGCCGCAATGCGCAACGCGCGCTGGCCCGGCAACGTGCGCCAACTGGAGAACGTCGTCGAACGCGCCGTCGTGTTCGCCAACGCGCCCGTCATCGAACTGCGCGACCTGCCGCCGAGCCTCGTCGAAGCGCATGCATCGACGGCCGGCGCGGCCCGCGTGGCGACGTCCGGCGCCTCACACGAGGTGCTGCCGCTCCGCAGCGCGATGGACGAAGCCGAGAAGGAAATCCTCGAACATGCCCTGCAGCGCTGCGACGGCAATCGTGAACGCGCTGCGAAGGCGCTGGAAATCAACCGCAGCACGCTGTTCGCGAAGTTGCGCCGACACGGGATCCGGTGATGCACTGCTCCTCGATGCAATGCCGCCGCGTTCCTTCGTCGCCCTCGCGCCGATGCCGCCGTGCCATTCGGCAGCATCAGGGAGCCAGTTCCGTGCTCCGCGCCCACGCCGCTGTCGAAGCCACCGTCTACCGCGTATGAGAAGGACCAACGTATGTTCCGCCGCAGCCTGATCATCGTCTTGGCACTCGCGCTGTTGACGCTCGCGTTCACTGCGGGCTACGCGCTGCTGCCTCTGCGCAAGCCGACCGACCTTCTCGACGACGCGACCGCCAAGCTCGCTCGCGGAGAAGCCGTCGCGGCCGTGGCCCTTCTCGACCGCAGCGAGTCCTCGCCGGCGTTCGCGCGCGACCCGGAGCTTCGCAGGAAGCTGTGGACCCTTCGCCTGCAGGCGCACCGCAAGCTCGATGTGGCGGCGCGCGCGCTCGCCGACATCGACAACTTGATGGCGGACGGACAGGACTCGCCAGGCCTCCGCATGGAGCGCATCTACTACCTGGCCAAGCTGGGCAAGGGAGAAGAAGCGAGGGCCGCAGGCCTCGAGTTCACCAAGCAGAACCCGACCGTCGCCCGTGGCCTCGAACTGACGGGCGAAGCCTGCAAGGTCGCGTATTCCGAACCACTGCGGAACGCAGCCGCCAAGGTCCGCGCCGACCTCGGCTACGAGGACGAGCGCGAGGGCGTCTCGGCGCTGCTCGAACTGCTCTATCGACCGGACGGGGATCCTGCGGTGCCGGCGGCAAAGCAGCGGCTCGAGGCCCTGTATGGGAAGGAGAACCGGCTTGCCCAGGCTTGGCCGGCGTTCCATGACCAGATCGCAGCTCTTCGCGGCCGCATCCAGGAAGCGACGCAACTCTTCCAATCCGCATTGGAGCTCGCCGGCCAGGACAAGACGAAGCGGTCGGGCCTGTTCGCCGCCGCGTTCCAAGGCGTTGCCTATTCGCTGCAGCAGTCCGGCCGCGCTGACGACCTGGACGCGCAATGCGAGATCTACCTGTCGTCCTTCAACCATCAATACAGGACGGAAGCGGCGGCAGTCGCGGCGGCAGCCAGATACCGCGACGGGATGTTCGAGTCCGCAGTCGAGATCACCAACCGCTTCGCCCCCATGGCGACGTTCGCGGCCGATTTCGGCGCAGGCAAGTTCACGCCTCATGTTCGCAGCCTGCTGCTGACTCACTGCGTGTCCCTCTACCGCCTCGGCAGGCTGGAAGACCTCGTGACGCTGGCGCAGACACTCACGCCGCTTGCTGCCAACGCACCGAGCCTGCAAGGCATCGCAAACCTCGCATGGGGCTTCAACCACACCCTGCGCAAGGTGCAGCAGTACCGCACCGACTCCTTCGCATGGCCTAGCGATCTCATGATGCGCGATGCGCCACCGCAGGACGGGCCCGACCTGCTCGATGTGGTCATGCCGCTGCGCATCGAATCGGCCGCAACCGACGGCAAGCCGGTCACCGAACTCGTCGAGACGATCGACAAGTGGGCCACGGCGCGTCCGGCGAACCCACTGCCGCTGATGCTGCGCGCCCGCACGCAACTGCGCTTCGGCCAAGACGCGGCCGCAATGGCGACCGCGACCTCGATCCTGCAGGCGCGCCCCACCGACGAGGAGGCGCTGCGCGTCCTCGCCGAGGCTGCGGACCTCGCCTACAAGGCCTCGCAACAGGACGGCAACTCGCTGCTGATGCAGTGCCTCCAGCGCAACACGGACCGCCCGGACAGCCCGCCGCACCCTGTGTGCTACCTGCTGTGCGGAGAGTCCGCCTTGAGGCAACAGCATCCGTGGATCGCGCTCACCTGCGCGCGACTCGCAGCCGACCGGTTCCCCTGGTCGGAGTGGCCGTTCCTGCTGGAAGCTCGCGCGCAGCGCATGCTCGGCAAGCGCGAGGAGGCCGTCGAGGACCTTGCGCAGCTGCTCGATCGCAAGCCCGAGTCGGTGGAAGCGCTGCGCCTGGCCTTCGACATCTGTGTCGAGGACGGGCTCCCGCTCGGCAACCTGCTCTGGCGCGCAGCGCCCAAGCTGACGGGTGCCGATGCAGCGCTCACAGAGTTGCTTCGCGCAGCCCTCGATGCAGGCTCGCCCGAGGCGCTGTCGTTCGCGCGGCGTGCGGCGACTGCGCAAAGCGCGAACGCGGACCTGTTGGCGCTCGCGGCCGCTGCGCTCGCGCAGCATGGAGCCACCGCCGAGGCGAACCAGGTTCTGCAGCGCGCGCATGCCGCGCCGCGTTCCCAGGACCCCAAGGTCTCGCAGACGCTGCTCTCGGCAACCCTCGCCTGCCTCTGCGCAGACGCGGACACGAAGTCCGACGACGAACTGTCGAAGTCGGTCCACCGTGAACTCAGCCGAGCTGCGTGGCGTGGACCGGAAACGGCGCGCAAGCTGCTCGCTGCCGCCCGACAGCTCGTGGCCGCAGGCAAGCCAGCCGCGGCGAGCCGCGTGTTGGCCGCCGCCTTGCACGTCGACGACGCAATCGAGGCCCGGGACGGGGCAGCCCATGCGTTGGCCGGAGACCTCGCGCTGGTCCTGGGCAGGCCCCAGGCCGCCCGCGAGCACTACACGGCGGCAGTCAGCTTCGAGGACGGCACGGAGTGCGCGCAGCGGCTCGCCCGCCTGGAGCTGCTTGCGAATGCCAATGAGCGCGCCGTGGGTGCACTGGCTGCTTCCGCGCGCCCCGACGACCCCTCCTTGCTGCTGCTGCTCGGCTCCGCCGACGCAGCGCGCGTGGCGAAGGACCGCATCGCGAAGGACACCGAGGACCTCCTGGCTTCGATCCCCTTCCTGCTGACGGACACGAAGCGGACCGACAGCGTTTCGCTGGAACTCCGTGGCGGACCTTCGGCGGCGATTCGGGACACGCTGATCGCGTGCACCTTGCTCGAAGATCCGGCGCTCGCAGCGACGGCAGTCGAGCGCACCGCATCGGCTACGGCGCAGATGCCGAAGTCGCTGTTGGTCGCATTGCTGCACGCCCGCGCGTTGCACGCAACCGGCGACGGCGCCGGCGCGGCAGCAGTCCACGCCCGTCTCTATGACGAAGGGCGTCGATCGCCGCTGCTGTGGCTCGAGGTCGCGCGCTGCTCTTCGAAGGGCTCCTACGATCCGCCGCGCGCCATCCTCGCCGAGCTTCGTGCGCTCGTCGCGAAGCAACCGGCCACGCTGCGCCCCGAGGTGGTCGCGATGCTGACCCTCCAGGCTGCAGCCGAGGCCGAACGTCTGGGCCAACCCGACGTGGCACTCGGCATTCGCGCCGACGCGTGGCGCATCTACCCAGCCGAGAGTGGCGCAAGGGTTGCGGACGCAGAAAGCCTGCGGTCCGCGGGTCGCGAGACCGCCGCCGTCGAACTGCTGGCGGCGCTTCGGATGGTCGGCGACGAACCGAGCCGCACGGCTGCTGCGTCCGCCCTCTACCGGCACGCGCTTGGCACTGCCGGATCCATGCAGCCTGCGGCGCGCGCCCTGCTCCGCGCCCAGGCGGCAGAGGACCTCGCGAAGGGTCGCTGTGTCGGTCCAGCATTCCTGTTCCTCGCAAGCGACACGGGTTCCATGGCCGCGGAGAAGCTGGCGACCGCGCTCACCTGGTCGGATGCCGCGATGGCAGCTGCATGCGCCGGCACGGCGGACTGGGAGTGCGCGGAGACAGCGATTCGCATCGTGCGCGAGCGCAACGGAGTTGCGGGAGCGCTCGCCTTCGTCGAACGCTCGCTCGCGCGTTGGGCCTTCGCCGTTCCGCTCTGGCTCCGTCGGTCCGAGCTGCGCATCGAACTCGCCGAAGTCGACGATGGCATCGCGGACGCGCGCGCCATCCTCGGATTCACCTCCGATCCTCGCCGGTCGATCGAGTTCATCGCGCTGGCTGCCGCGCATCGTCGCAGCGCATCCTCGGATCTCGCCCTCGTCGCAGGCGCGCCCATCGAGATGCTCGCTTCGCCGGGTGGCAAGCACGCGGCCGGGTTGCTGGCCCTGCGCGAAGGTCGGCCGGAAGAGGCGGAGCAACTGCTCGCGAGCGCCGGATTCGACTCCGCGGTCGCGCTCTACGCTCGCGCTCTCGCGAACACGATGCGAAAGGACCCGGCGGCCAGGGAGACTGCCCGCAAGCTGTTCGAGCAGCTCCGGCAGCGCTATCCGAGCAGCTCGCTCGCGCGCAACGTCGGCAGCTTCGCAGTCCAGCTCGCGCCGAACTGACCGAGCGCGCCCGAGACCGTGGTGAAGCGGAAGTCGCCGAGCAGGCGATCGAGCTTCGCCAGGGTCTTGCCGAGGTTCACGTAGTGGCGGAAGCCGCGCAGCCCACCGAGCGGTTGCCGCGGCTGGTCCGGATCGACTTCCCAAGGATGCAGGTAGATGCAACCAGGGAAGCCGCGCGCTTCCTGCTGCCTCAGGCCGCGGCGCAGCAACGCCAACGGGAAGAGCCGCAGATAGCCGCCGCCGCCCACCGGGATGCGGCGCCCCATCGCTTCCAGGCACAACGGCGGGAACTCGAGCAACTGACGGCCTTCGGCCTCGACGCGATACGGCGAACACGGCGCGCTGCGAACCCCATAGTCAGGATGGCTGACCGGGTAGATCGAGCTGTCGATGGTGAACCCAGCCGCGTGGAGTTCGTCCAGCGCCCACGGGGTCTTCGCGGTCACGGACCACGTGCAGGCGCGGAACGAAGTCGGCGACCGCCCGGTGATCCCTTCGAGGATGCGGCTGGTCTGCTCGAGCTCCCGGCGGAATCCGTCGCGCCCGAGGTCGTGCAAGAGCCGGTGGTCGTAGCCATGGCTTCCGATCTCGTGGCCTGCTGCGGCGATCTCCGCAATGAGCTGCGGCGCCCGCTCCGCGATCCAACCGAGGCAGAAGAACGTCGCCTTCGCGCCGCGGCGCGCGAACAGGTCGAGCAACTTGCGTGTCGAGTCCACGCATCGGAGCTCGAAGCTCTCCCACTGCGAACGGTCGATGCGATGCGCCATGTTGAGGACCTGGAACCAGTCCTCCACATCGACAGACAGTGCGTGTGCGATCGTCACGGCAGGAGCTTACGGGCTTCGACGAGCAGCTTCTCCAACAGCGCGCGGCAACGCGCCTCCGCGGCGTCGAAGCCGCCTGGCCCGTCCGCATACGTCTCGACGCGAAGCAGGAAGCCGTCGTTGCTGCTTCGGAACAGCGCGCGCGGAGCGTGGTGCAGGAAGAACTTCAGGTAGCTGCCGGTGCTGAGGTCCTTCGCGCCGTAGGCATACAGGCTCACATAGGGCCGCCCGCCCTTGCGACTGCGAAGCAGGATCTGGCCGGCGCGATCGCCTTCCGCCGTGGCGAGGTCGGTGCCGCCTTCCTGGACGATGTCCATGTCGCTGCCCAGCAGGCAGATGTGCGGCGGGTGCACGCTCTTCCAGTTGCTGCCGTGGAACACCGCCACGACGAAGAGCCGTCGCCCCGTCTCGTCGTCATAGCTCCGCCATGTCGCGTCGTCGGTGCCGAGCAATTGGTGCATGCGCGGCGTCACGTCGAACCACTGCGACTGCGTGAACGGCGCGAGCTGCGCCGGAAGCGCCTTCGCCCGCCCCGTCATCGACGGCTCGGCCCGCGTGAACGACAGCGCGGCGAGCGCAACGGCAACCACCCACAGCCACGCGCCCACCTTGTGCATGGGCCTCGCAGGCATGGCGTGCGATGCGCTCGGGACGTCCGCCGTCATGGCGTCCATCTCCGATGCCGCGCGACTGCGCGAGAGCAGCGAGTCGAACGACATGACGATCCCGAGGTCGAGGACCCATGCGACGCCGTTCAAGAAGTCGTGGCCTGTGCCGCTGGCGAACTCCACCCCTTCGTAACGCGCGAGCCAACAGATCGCCGCGATGCGGACGAGGTTGACGAACACGGCGACGGGCGCAGCCGCGAGGAGCAACAGCGTGCGCCTCCAGAACGTCGCCGGGCCGACGAAGAACGCGATGCAGTAGACGAGGGTGATCATCGCCAGCAGCGACCGCAGGCCGCCGCACGGGTCGGCGACGTCGAGGGCCTGGCTTTGCCCCTCGACCAGCAGCGATGCCCCGTTGCGCTCGATCCCCAGTCCTGTTGCCTGCGCCAGCCAGACGCCGCCACGGACCGCGATCTCCTTGAGTTCGAATGCGACCCGGTCCGTGAGGTAGATCGGCATCGGCACCGCGAATGCCACGAGCCACAGGACTGGCCACATGCCGGCAAGGCGCGCACGACCGAACGCGAGCCATGCGGCGCCCGGAACGGCCAGCACGAGACTCGCAGCCGACAACGAGTCGATCGACAACGCGGCGCCGCATGCGTGGACCAGCAGGCCCGGACCCAGCAACACGAATGCACGCAGATCCGGCTGCGCAGGCGTGGCGCTCCACTTCGCCTTGCGGGACCAGAACATGATCGCCATCACCGCCGGCACGAGCGGCCCGTGTGCGAAGTACCCGTCCGGCAAGGACCAGAGTTCGACGCACCACCACAACGGCGAGGCATACGCGAGCAGCAGCGGCAGGAAGACCCACAACAGCGAGGTCATGCCTTGCTCCTTCCGACGAGACCCGACGCAACCGCCTCGACGCGCGCAGCGTTGCCATCCCAGGTCAGCGAGCGTTCCTGCAGGCGAAGCGCGCCAGCGGCGCCGATCCGGCCGCGCAGCCCGGCATCCGCGACCAACGCGCCGAGCCGCCGCGCGAACGCTTCCGACGAGTCGGGCTCGAACAGCGCTGCATGCACGCCGTCCTCCACCGTCTCGCGGAGGTTCGGCTGGTCCGGCGCGAGCGTTGCGACGCCAGCGGCCATGGAATCGAAGAGCTTCAATGGGGACGCATAGGCGTTGATCGCCGGGATCAACGCGATGTCGAAGGCGCAGACATGCGCGGGAACGAGCTGTGACGGCACGCGGCCCACGACATGCAGACGATCCCGCACGCCACAGGCGGCCGCGCGTGACTGCAGCCCTTCGAGCGCCGGGCCTTCGCCGACGAGCACCAGATGCGCGGAGCGGAACTCCGGGCGCGCGAGCGCGTCGACCGCCATGTCGAGCCGGTGCCAGTCGCGCATGAAGCCCACGAACCCCATCGCCACAGACCCCGCGGGCAGGCCCCACCGGGCCCGAATCTCGCGTGCGGCGGCGCGAGCGTCCTCGCGGTAGCGGTCGGGCTGCGCGCCGTTGCCGATCACGACGATCGAGTCCCGCCGCGCTCCGAGCTCGACCAACCTGTCGCCGAGAGCTTGCGTCACCGCGAGCACGCGGTCGGCGCCAGCAAGCACCAGGCGCTCGGTCGCCCGCGCGCGACGCGGAAAGCGAAGCAGCCCGAGACGCTCCATCTCGTCCGTCATCGGCGAGTTGACTTCGAGCAACAGCGGCACGCCCAACGCGCGGGCCACATCGAGGCCGGCGCGACAGTGCAGCGCGTGCCGTTCGTAGACCACGTCGGGCTTCCACCCCGATGCCGCGCGCATCAGCATGCTGCGAGCGCGCCGGTTGTAGACGATCTCGAGCGCCTCCACTGCGGCCCTGGGCAACTGCAGGCGTTGCCAGAACGAGCCCTTTGCGCGCGCAGCAGACGAAGACGGAATGCCCTGCGGCTCCGTCTTCGGCACGAGTGCGCACTCGCGGACTTCGTGCCCGCGACGCCGCAGCGCGCCGATCAGTTCGCGCACGTGCACCGCCTGTCCGTCGTCGGCGCGGATCCGGTGATGGTAGAGGATGCGAAGGCTCATCGAACCGCCTCCGTGAGCGCTGCGTCGGCGCGTTGCAACGCTGCGCGGAACGTCGCCGCAAGTTGCTGGACCGGCGGATCCCAACCGAACTGCTCGGCATGCGCCCGGATCCGCAGCGGATCGATGCGGCAGGCAAGCGATCGTTCGAGTGCGCGCACCAGCGCGTCTTGATCGCCAAACGGAACCAGCGCGCCGCGCGACCCATCGGCTGGCGGCGGGTCGCCGAGGATCTCCGGCACGCCGCCGACGCGAGTCGCGACCACCGGCAAGCCAGAGGCCAGCGCCTCGGTGACCACGTTCGGCCAGCCTTCTCGTTCGCTCGGCAGCACGAACACGTCACAGGCACGGCACGCCTCGGCGACCTTGTCCGGAGGCAATGGCCCGAGGAACCGGACCCTGCCGCCCGACCGCGCCTCGAGCTCCGAACGCTCTGGCCCTTCCCCGACCAACACGAGTTGGACGTCCGAAGGCAAACGCTGCAGCGCGTCCACGGCCGCCGCGAAGCCCTTGCTCGGAACGAGTCGACCCACTCCGAGCAGCAACCGGGCGCCCTGCGGCAGGCCGAGGGCCGCGCGCGCATCGGCTTTGTCCCCGGGCCGGAACCGCACGGTGTCGACGCCGTTCCGCGCAACGTCGACGCGCGCGGAATCGAGGCCCGCCACCTGCGCGAATCGATCCGCCAACGCTCGGCTCACGGCCCAGAGGCGGTGTGCGTGCGGCGCCATCGCGGCGATGCGTGTGCGGATCACGGGATCCTCGCCGATGACGTTCACGTCCGTGCCACGCGCAGTGACCGTGAACGGGATCCCGAGGTCCCGGGCAAGGTCTGCCGCGGCGACGCCGGCCGGCCAGACATAGTGCGCGTCGAGAACCGCGGGTCGTCCGGCGCAGAGTTCGCGCACGAGGTGGCGCGAACCGTCGCGAACGGCATCGGCTTGCCGCCGCAAGGAGAGGCCAGGCCAGTGCCGGAAGCGCGGGTGGTGCACCACGACGCCACCCCACGTCTCCCGTTCGGGGACCTGGCTCCACCTGCGATACGTGGCATTGCGCAGGAACCACGGCACATGCGGAACCGGGGCCACGACTTGCCAGTCGACCTCGGGCATCGTCGCGGCGACGCGGCGCATCCGTTCGTAGACGAAGATCCCGTGTGTCGGCATCACCGACGACGGGAACAGGTTGGTGAACGTGAGCAGCAGGGGCTTCATGCGCACCACCGCCGCAGGAAGCGCGCAAAGACGAAGCTCGCCCACAAGAGTTCCGAGTGGTCGCCCACGCCGCTGCGATGCCGCTCCAGGAGTTCGCGGACGCGTTGCGGCTGGATCCAGGATCGCACGATGGGATCCTGCGACTCTCGCTCGAGCTGTTCGCCGAGGCGGCCGGCCATCCATGCGCGCAACGGGACGGAGAATCCCTGCTTCTTCCGCGCCAGGGCCTCACTGGACAAACGCGTCGCGAGCGCACGGCGCAAGAACGCCTTCGTCTTCATCCCGTCGATCTTGCTGCTGCTCGGGATGCGGGCCGCGAACTCGACCATCTTCTGGTCGAGGAACGGCGCGCGCACCTCCAAGGCCGTGGCCATCGAAGCGCGGTCGGCCTTGACCAGGATGTCGCCGGGGAGCCACGTGGCGAAGTCGGCGGCGACAGCGCGTTGCAACGGGTCGCGGCCACTGCCTTCCTCGTAGGCGTGCACGACCGGCGCAAGCGGGTCTCCTGCATCGGCGCAACGATCCGGCTGCAGCAATGCGAACACCTCCTCCGGCAGGCTCGCGCTGACCGAGCGCGCGTATGCGAGCGAAGGACGGCGCGCGAGGTTCTCCAGCGTGCGCCTCCAACGGAACGGCCGGGGCAGCCAGTCGCCCTTCGGGACCAGCTTGGACAAGCCGCCCCAGACCACCGACGGAAGCGATCCGCGAACCTGGTTCTCGCGCCAGTCGAACACGTAGCGGCGGTAGCCGCAGAAGTTCTCGTCGCCGCCGTCGCCCGCGAGCGCGACGGTGACGTGCTTGCGCGCGAGCTTGCACACGTGGTAGGTCGGCACTGCGCTGCTGTCCGCGAACGGTTCGTCGAACGTGTCGACGAGCCAATCGACGTCGGACATGTCGCCCTCGCCCAGCGTCTCTTCGAGCAATCGCGCGCCGCATGCCGCAGCGGACTTGCGCGCGCCTTCGCGTTCGTCGAACCGGGGATCCTCGAAGCCGATCGTGCACGCAGTGACTCCGCGCCCTTGGATGCGAGTCATCGAGTCCACGATCGCATAGCTGTCGATGCCGCCGGACAGGAACGGCGCGAGCGGCACTTCGCCCATGAGCCGCACCCGTGTCGCCTCGTCGAGCAGTTCGAGCACGCGATGTTCGCGCTCTTGCTCGGACATCTCGTCCCGCTCGTCGAACGGAGGCTGCCAGTAGCGCTTCGTCTGCATCCCCTTCTCGCCGAGGAGGCACCAATGCGCCGGCGCCAACTTGTGCACGCCCTGGAAGATGGTCAGCGGGTCCGGCACATAGCGAAGCGCGAAGAACTGGGCCACGGCGTCGGGTCGCAACGCACGATCGATGCGCAACGCGTGGAGCGCCTTGATCTCGGACGCGAACGCGAACCGACCGTTCGACTCGGTCCAGTAGAACGGCTTCTTGCCGACGCGATCGCGCGCACAGAACAGCTCGTGCCGGCGCACATCTGCAATCGCGAACGCAAACATCCCGCGCAGGCGGGCGGGCAGCCCCGTTCCCCAGGCTCGATACCCGTGCAACAGCACTTCCGTGTCGCTGTTGGTGCGGAAGCGATGCCCCTCGCGCTCGAGTTCGGCGCGCAGGTCGAGGTAGTTGTAGATCTCGCCGTTGAAGGCGACGACAAGTTCGCCGTCCTCGGTGGCCATCGGCTGCTTGCCGCTCGCGATGTCGACGATCGACAACCGGCGATGCGCGAACCCGAAGCCCGGGCGGAGATGGAGACCGGCGCCGTCCGGACCGCGATGCGCGATCGCATCCGCCATGGCGGCAAGCACGGCCTCGTCGACCGCGTGGGCGCGATCCGCAAACCAGACCCCGGCGATGCCACACATGGTCAGCGGCCCCAGCGTGCGGGACCGCCCATCCCCAGCGCGGGCGAAGCGCCGAACGACGGACGCTCGCGGACCGTGACCTTCGGGACTCCGCCGCGGCGTTGCTCGGCCTCAGGACGCCGTAGCCAGTGGTAGCCGGCGATCGCGGACAGGCTCGTGACCAACGCAATCCAGTGGTAGACGAGGTCGAAGTGGCCGCGGTTGAGGAAGACGGCGCCGATCATGAAGCCGACCGTGGTCGCCTCCATCATGCGCGCATAGTCCATCGCCCAGCGAAGGTCCGGACGCATCAGGCCCATCCGGTAGATGCGGCGGCAGGTCACGAACACAGACAGCAACAGCACGAGATACGCGACGAACGCGATGCTCCCGCTCTCCGCCCAGATCTGCAGGTAGGAGTTGTGCGCCACGTAGGTCGTCTTCGCATCGACCCTCGCCACCGATGCGTAGCCGAGGTAGCTGGACTGGAAGTTGCGCACCCCGACGCCGAACACCGGGTTCGCCTCGATCATGCGCAACGCGACGCTCCATGACTGGAGACGCGCCATGGCCGAGGAGTCCGTCGTGTCGCCGATCGTCGCCATGCGCTCGATCACCGACCGGGGCGCGAAGACGAAGAAGGCCATCGCACTGACCATGAGGCCGCCGATCGCGCGCACCAGATTGCCCGTGCGCCACGCCATCCAGACCGCAGTGCCCACGAGCGCCAGGAACGCGCCGCGGCTGTGCGTCAGCAAGATCGTCAACACTGACAACACGATGCCGATGCGCGACGCCTTGTAGACGAACGGGAGAGCCCGCTCGCTGGAACCCATGTACCAGAGCAGCGGGATGTTCATCACGAGGGCCAACGCGAAGTCGTTGTTGTCCTCGAGCATTCCGCCCGGACCACGAAGAATCGTCGCGCCACCCGTCAGCACGCCGAACACGCCGCCCTTCACGCCGAAGAAGGCAAGGCACACGGCGATCATGCCAACCATGGTGCGGAACCGTTGGCGCGAGTCGATCTGCCCGCTCGTGAACAGGGCGATGACGATGATCTTGAGGAACTCGAAGAGGTAGCGAGTGACGTACTCGGCGCGGTCGTTGGCTTGCGAGTAGCTGACCAGGACCAAGGCGCCCAAGGTCACCATGAGCCACGTTCGCACATCCCAGGTCGCGAAGGCGCGGCGGCCACGTTCGTTGGCCCACCAGCCGACGATCATCGTCATCGCCACGTAGAACGACAGACGCATGTCGCGCGCGAACGACCAGCAAAGGTCCTGCGGCCGCATGTAGGCGAGCCAGCTGAAGACCAGCAGCCCGACGAAGGGCCGGCGGAAGCTGGCCGGCAAGGACAGCAGCACGATCCCGAAGACCAGGAGATCGCGAAGCGAGCCCACTCTAGCCGCCCAGGACGATCGCCAGCACTTCGCGCGCGAACGGCGGCAGGCGGTGCGGAGCCACGTAGTAGGTGGTCACCACCACGACCATGCCGAAGAGGATGCTGCCCGCCAGCAACGACACGCGCCGGCGGCCGGCCGCCGTGCGGATGCGCTGCTCGTCGGTCTCGAGGTAGCTCACGCCGCCGAGCATCGGGACAGCCAGCTCCCGCTGCGCATCGTCCACGGTCTTGAACGTGCCGCGCAGCATGTCCAGGACGAGGATCAAGAGGATCGCGCCGCCGAGACCCAAGACGCAGCCGAGACCGGCCACCAGGAAGATGTTGGGTTCCGTGGGCTTCTTCGGAACGTAGGCCTCCGCCACCTGCTTGACCGGCGGCTTGGAGTCCAATTGCTGCTGCAGGTCGAGCGCCGTGTCGAGCTTGCGACGCGCTTCGTCGCGCACGACCTGCGCCTCTTGCAGCGCCCGCTGCTTCGAGAAGTAGGTCTCTGCCGCATCCGCCCGACGCTTCTGTTCTGCGCGGGCATCGACGAGCGCCTTCTGCAGGCTGGCTCGAGAAGCAGCGAGCCCCGCAAGGCTCGACTGAAGGCCGGCGATCTCGTTGCGCAACTCCAGGATGCGCGGGTTGTCGGAGCTGTTGCCGCCGGTCAACCGGTTGCGCAACTGCGCCTCCAGCCATGCCACGCGGCGGTCGGTGCTGGCGCGGTACGGGTGCGATTCGCCCATCACCTCGCGACTCTGCTTGCGCAGGCGCAACTCGGCGAACCAACGCCCCTCTTGCGAATCCGGCGGGAACCGCGTCGCGAGATCGGTCGACTCGGCGTCGAGTTCGCGCGGCGTCGCCGCGAGGTTCCGTTGTGCGATCGCGATCTTCTGTTCCGCGGTCGCGATGTCCCGCTCGATGCCGTCCAACCGCTCCTGCTGCCGCGCGAGGCTCTCCTCGCGGGCGCGCATGTCCTCGCGCTG
>CAZEQF010000032.1:0-15804 GCA_964514315.1 uncultured Singulisphaera sp.
AACGGCAGCACGGCTTCGGGCGAGCCTTTCGTGATCG
The DNA here is from genome assembly GCA_964514315.1 of uncultured Singulisphaera sp. Lineage (GTDB taxonomy): Bacteria > Planctomycetota > UBA1135 > UBA1135 > UBA2386 > SXPK01. The sequence continues at coordinate 38 of CAZEQF010000032.1, forward strand.
CGAGCCAGCGCCGTGTGTCGCGCTGCGTGTGCACGGTGGTCATTCGCTGCGCGCCTGCGTCGAACGGGATCTCGGCCGCGCGCGGCCATGCCGTGAGCGCGGCCTCTGCGTCGTCGGCCGCTTCGCGCGCGGCCTCGGCGAGCGCGACTTCGGTGGGGTCGCCGCACAAGGAGTCGCCGTCGCGGGCGACGTCGTTGGAAACGCAGAAGGCGCGAACGAGGCTCGCGGCCGCGCCTTCGCCGCGCGCTGCGAACGCGCGTTCGTCCTGCACGTTGCCGTCGACGAACACGGAGCGCACGCGCATGCGGTTCTCGGTCAGCGTGCCCGTCTTGTCGGTGCACACGAACGTGACCGAGCCGAGCGTCTCGACTGCGGGGAGCTTGCGCACGAGCGCGTTGCGCCCGGCCATGCGACGCGCGGCGAGCGCGAGGCCGATCGTGATCACGGCGGGCAGGGCTTCCGGGATCGCCGCGACGGCGAGGCTGATCGCGAGCAGCAGCACGTCGGCCGTGGGCTCGCCGCGCAGCACTCCGAGCACGAACAATGTCACAGCTGCGAACACGACGAGCAGCGACACGTTGCGTCCGAACGCGGCGAGCCGGCGCTGCAGCGGCGTCGGCGCCTCGGGCTCGTCGCGCAGCAACGACGCGATGCGGCCGAGTTCGGTGCGCATGCCCGTCGCCGTGACGATGGCCTCGCCGCGCCCGCGCACGACGAGCGTGCCCTTCCATGCCATGCATGCGCGTTCGGCGAGTGGCGCGTGGACGTCGGCGAGCGCGGCCACCGTCTTCTCGCACGGCAACGACTCGCCCGTCAGCGCGGCTTCCTGCGTCGCCAGCGCATGCGCGGCGACGAGGCGCGCGTCGGCGGGCACGACCGCGCCCGCTTCGAGCAACGCGATGTCGCCAGGAACGACTTCGCGTTGTGGCACGCGCACCGCCTCGCCGTCGCGTCGCACGAGCGCGGATGCGGGCAGCAACGCGCGCAGCGAACGCACCGCGCGGTCGGCGCGCAGTTCCTGCGTGCAGCCGATGGCCGCGTCGATCGCGACGATCGCAAGGATCAACATGGCGTCGGCTGCGTCGCCGGTGGCCGAAGCGAGCGCTGCTGCTGCGAGCAGCACGATCACGAGCGGGTCGCGGAACTGGCCCAGCAGCGCGCCGAGGACGGGGCGCGGCGGCGGTTCGCGCAGCGCGTTGTCGCCGTGTTCGCGAAGGCGACGCTGCGCCTCGCTCGAGGACAGCCCGCGCTGCGGATCGACGTCGAGGCGTGTTGCGACCTCGTCTGCGTCGAGCGCGAAGACCGGCCGTTGCTCGTGCGCTTCCACCGTGGCGATTAGGCCCGATGGGCGCGCCGCATCACGCTAGCCGTCGTTCGTAGTGCGGTGGGGCACGGCGGGCGCGAGCGCGAGCTGCGGCGTGTTCTGCCCTTGGACCTGCTGCGCCAGGCCACGTCCGTGCAGGGCTCGCCTGCCCGAGGATCCCTGTGCAGCCAGCGCGGCATGCGCTCGTGGTGGCGCGAGGCAGTGGGTGCCGTCGCCGCGGTTGCCGCGGATGCCGAACGGGGAGCGCTCGCCGAACGCCTCGCGCGCCACGAGGCGCCCGCGGGCGCTGGCTGCGCGTCAGCGCTTCCCGTCGGTGTTGCGGGCCTTGAGGTAGGCCTCCCAGAACTTGCGATACTTCTCCTGCATCTTGGGCGGCGAGCCGCGGTTCTTGAGGAAGTTCGTGTAGCTCTGCAGCTTGCCCCACTCCTCCTCGCCCGTGCCCGGCTGGCCCGGCCCTGTTCCGCCGTCGTTCGGCGTCTGGCCTTGCCGCATCTGGCCGTCCTGCGGCGTCTCCTGGCCGCCCTGCGGCTGGCCCTGCTGCGGCTCGGGCTTGGGTTGCTCGCCTTGCTGCTGCTGTTGTTGCTGCTGCTCGCCTTGGCGGTTCTGGCCTTGCTGCGGATCCTGCTGCTGCTGGAACTCAGGCGTCTGGTTCTCTTGACGCTTCTGCTGTCCTTGCTGCTGCTGGTTCTGCTGCTGTTGTTGCTGCTGATCCTGCTGCTGTTGCTGTTGTTGCTTCTGCTGCTGGTCCTGGCTGTCGCTGGAGCTCGAGCTGGAGCTCTGCTGCTTCATCTGGTTGAGCTTCTGGATCAGCTCGTCGATCGACTTCTCGACGATCTGGCTCTGCTCGCGCGTGCGCGACAGCGACTCCTTGGGCGGCGCCTTCGCTTCGCCGCCCTTCTGCTTGCTGGTCTCCAGCAGCAGGCGGTCGATCTCCTTCATCTGCTCGTCGATCTTGCGGGCGAGCTCTTGGATCGCACGCGCAGCCTCGGGGTCCTGGGCGCGGATCGGCGACACGAACATGCCCGCGGCGAACGCGAGCGACAGCGCGGCCAGAAGGCGCGCGGGGATGCGTAGCCCGTTCACTTGTTCTTGCCCTCCTGCGGCGGTTGTTGCTCTTCGCCTTCCTGCTGCTGCATGCCTTGCATCGTCTCCTCGACGCCTTGCTTGATCTGCTGGAACAGCTTGGTGACCTCGCCGTGGCGATGCAGGAGACGTTCGACGAGCGCGAGTTCCGCGGGGCTCACGTCGTCGCCTTGGCGCAGTTCGACGAGGGCCTGAAGGTCTTCGGTCGAGCGGCGCGTGTCGGACTCGAGTTGCTTCAGCATCTCGAGTTCGGCGATCAGCGAGACGAGCTTCTGCCGCTGCTGGTTGAAGCGGTTCTGCCCTTCTTGCTGCTGTTGCTGCTGCTCCTGCTCTTCCTTCTTCTCCTCGTCGCGGCGCTTCTGCTCGCGATCGAGCGCGGCGAGCAGGTCGCGGCTGCGGCGCTCGACGTCGTTCTGCATCATCGTCGTGAAGCGGCTCGCGTCCGGGTTGCGGCCGGCGAGGCGGCGGGCGATCTCGACGAGGTCGTCCTGGTTCGCCTGCAGCACGGTGCGGTAGACGAGGTTCCCTTCCTCGGAGAGCGCGGAGACCATCGTCTGCAGGCGCGCCGCGAGCGACTGCTCCTCTTCGGCGAACTGGTTGAGCTTGCGCCGTGACGGACGCGAGAGGGAGCCCTTGTCGGCTTCCTGCTGCAGCGCCTCGGTCTCCTTCGTGATCGGCTGCTGCTTCTCGAGGAACGACGTCAGCTCCTCCTTCATGCGGAAGAGCAGCTCTTCCTGGCGCTGGTCGAGGTAGCTGTCGCGCTCCTCCTCGAACTGCTCGCGCGCCTCTTCGAGCTTCTGCTTCGTCTGTTCCTGTTGCTGCTGGGCTTCTTCTTCCTCGCCCTGCTGCATCGATTGCTGGGCTTTGCGCGCGCTCTCGGCGGCATCCTCGAGGGCGCGGCGCGCCTCGGGGTTCTTGCGCTTCTTCGCCTCCTCGGCGAGGCGCAGGATCTCGTCCTCGAGCTCCTTCTGCTGGGCGGCGAGCTTCTGCATCGCCTCCTTCTGCTCGGCGCCGGGCTCGCGGTTCTTCTGCAGCTCCTGCTGCGCTTCTTGAAGCGCTTGCGTGGCCTCGCGCTGCTGCTGGCTCGCGCTCGATTGCTGGCCCTGGCTCAGCGACTGCTCGGCGCGTTGCATCGCGTCCTGTGCGCGCTGCATCTGTTCGCCGGCCTTCTGCTGCTGCTTGTCGTTGAGCGAGCCGCGCTGCTGCGCCTGCTGCATCGCCTGCTTCGCCTGCTCGGCGCGCTGGCGAAGCTCCTGCTGACGTTCGGCAGCGGCCGTCATCTCGTTCTGGCGATCGGCGCCGGATTCGCGCAATGCCTCTTCGAGCGTCTGCTTGGCGGCTTCGAGTTGCTCGCGCGAATCCTGCAGCTGCTCGGGCAACGCGGCGGCGTCTTGCTGCTGCGGTTGCTGGTTGGCGCCTTGCTGGGGTTGGGAACCCTGCTGTTGCTGCGAGCCCTGCTGCTGCTGGCGCTGGTTGCCGCCTTGCTGCGGTTGGTTCTGCTGCTGCGACGGGTTGCCTTGTTGTTGCTGCTGCGCGCCCTGTTGCGGTTGCTCGCCGCCCTGCTGCTGCTGGGAACCCTGCTGCTGCTGGGAACCTCCCTGCTGGCGTTGGTTCCCTTGCTGCTGCCGATCGCCACCTTGCTGGCGCTGGCCGCCTTGCTGCGGCTGCGCATCGCCGCGTTCGCGCGCGTCGCGCTGGCGTTCGAGGCTCTCGCTGGCTTCGCGAAGGGCGGCTTCGGCTTTCGCGAGCGCGTCCGCGGCGGACTGCTCCGCCTGCTCGGCGGACGGCGCGTTGCGCAGTTCGCGCTCGGCGGCGTCGGCGTCGGCGGCCATGCGGTCCGCCACGCGCTTGCTGTCGGGGTTCTGCTCGGTGAGCCGGGCGCGCGCGTCTTCGAGCGCACGCATCGCGGACTGCAGCGTCTCCTGCGCCTTCTTCGCGTCGCCGGCCTTCGCTTCGTCGCCGGCTTGCTGCAGGCTCTGCGCCGCCTTCTGCATCGCGTTGGCAGCGGTCGCGTCGTCGGGCTTGCGATCCTGCTGCGGCCGCGTGTCCGCGGCTTCGAACTGCTGCTGCAGCGGCTTGGTCGCTTCCGCGAGCTGTCCGGCTGCTGTGCCGTTCTGCTCGCGTTCGCGCTGCTCGCTCGCCTGTGCAGCGTCCTTCGCTTGTTGCGCGAGCGCGCGCAGCGCGTCGCGTTGCTCTGGCGTCGACCCTTGCGGAGCTGCCGCGAGCTGTTCGCGCAGCTGCTGCCATGCTTGCGACGACTCCTTCGCGCCGGGGCGGTCGGGGCGGACGGGCGCGCGCTGCAGCTCTGCCTGCAGCTTGTCCTTCGCCTCCTGCATCGCCTTCTGGTCGCCCGCCTGCGCCGCCTGGTCGAGACGGTCCGCAGCCTGCCGCACGTCTTGCTTGCGGCCCTGGTCGCGCACGTCGGTCGACAGCTCGCGCGCGCGGTCGATCAGCGAGCCGAGGTCGAACTGCTGCTGCCGCGTCGCGTCGGCGCGGCCGTCGTTCTCGGCCTTCGCGCGTTGTTCGAGCGTGTCCTGCTGCTTCAGCAACTGGTCGACGCGCTTCAGCGCATCCTCCAGGAACGGCCGCCGCGTGCCCGCCGCGCGCGCGTTGCGCTGCGCTTCGTTCGCCTGCTCGCGCGCGAGCTGCTGCAGCTGCGCGTCGAGCGCCTTCTCGTCTTCGTTGGCCTCGCGCTCGGCGGCGCGCTGCGTCTCCTGCTGCAGTTGCCGCTGCCGCTCCTCGGCTTGGCGGATGCGGTCCGACAGCTCGGCGAGCTTCTCGATCTCCTGCTCCATGTTCTCCGTGGAGCGGCGCTGCAACAGGATGTTGAGCAGTCGTTCGATGTCGGCGATCACTTCCTGCTGCTTGCGCAGCGCGTCGGAGAGTGCGTTGGCCGCGAGGTTGTCGCGGATCGAGGCGACGTCTTCGAGCAAGCCCGAGCGCTTCAGGTGCTCGAGGCCTTGCTGCAGCAGTTGCACCTGCTCCGGCTTGCCTTCGCGCGTGTAGCGCTGCTGCAAGCGGTCCATCAGGTCGCGCAAGCGCCCCGCCTTGCGAAGGATCTCGTCCTGGTCGCGGCGGAGGCGTTCGAGCTGTTGCTGCGGGTCCTGCGCGGGATCCTGCTGCGTCGCGGGCGACGCGGGTTCCTGCTGCGCGAGCGTCGGCGATGCGGAGCCGAGCGCCAGGGCCGCGAACGTCGCGAACAGGGCGTTTGCCATTCCGCGCTGTGCGCGAACGCGGACGCCGAGGAGCTGCTGGACCGAGCGATGGAACGGCGCCTTCATTTGCGTCCTTGCGTCTGTTGGGTGCGGCTCTGCACGTCGCGCTGCTTCTCGATGAGGGAGCGCGCTTCCTGCACGAGGTCTTGGTAGTCGTTCCACTCGTCGAGCTTCGACAGCATCTCCTGCAGGCTCGCGGTGACGCGGTCCTGCATGGCGAGCGCGAGTTCGAGGCCCGCCTTCAACGCCGCGGCGTCGGGCGCGACCTGCGCCTTCTGCAGTTCGCGGAGCAGCGGCGGCGACAGCTCGGCGGCGAGGCCGTCGGCGAGCATCACCATGCGGAGGATCGGGTCGAGGCTCTGTTCCATCGCGCCGATCGAGCCCTTCTTCCGCTCCTCTTGCAGCGCACGGTAGAAGGCCGGCTGGTAGGACTGCGCCTCGCCGTTCTGCTCGTGCCACGTCTGGTAGAACGCGACGGCTGCCGGCGCTGCCGGGCTCGGGTCGAGACGGTTCCACAGGTGGAGGTCGAACGCGCGCATCGTGCCGCGCAGCAGACGTTCCGACGCGGACTGGATGCGGCCCTGGCCGACTTCGACGGCGGTGATCTCCTGCGCGACGGCGGCCGACGGCCGCGGCTGCGACGCGATCAGGTCCGTGAGCCGCGCGCGGCGGTCGTTCTGCAGGTCGAGCGCCTGCTCGGCTTCCTCGCGCAGCGAACGGAAGTGGCGCGCGATCGCAGCCGACAGCTGCGCCTGGTCGACGATCTGCACCTGGCGCCGCGGCAGTTGCGTCGCGTTCGCCTGCGGGTCCTTGTTGTCGACGAACTCGACTTGCAGCGCGAGGCCGTCGGTCGTGCCTTGCTGCGGCAACAGGTCCTTGAGCTCGAGCAGCTGCAGGAACAGGCGCGACAGGCGAGGCTCGTCGCCAGCGGCAGGCGCAGCGAGCAGGTCCTTCTTCGTCACGCGGTCCTGTCCGGCGTCGATCTGCAGTTGGCCCGTCTGCAGGCCGAAGTCGTCGCGCGCCTCGGCGCGCACGCAGAGGATGCCTTCGGGCAGCAGCGGCGTGTTCGCCTCGTCGTCGGGGCACAGCCAGCGGCCGACGGGGGCGTAGTCCTGCAGCGCGCTGATCGGATAGGCGCCGGGGTTGGGGTTCTGCAGTCCGCCGTCGCCGGTCAGCAGCACGCGGTAGCGATCGCTCTGCTCGACCGCGAACGCGCCGACGAGCACGGTCGTCGTGCCCGAGTCGTCGGTCACTTCGCGCGCGACGAGCGGCAGCCGCTTGTTGCTCTCCAAGAACTCGAGCTCCGCGCTCGCGACCTTCTGCGTCGCGCGCACCGCGATCTGCGCCTGCGTTCCGAGCAGCGCCTCGATCGAGCCGCCGGTCTGCACTTCGATCGGCTTGCGCGTGTAGGCGGGGGGCGTGAGCTCGACCTTCACGTCGGCGACGAGCGGCGGGTGGATCGTGACGACCGTGACCTCGCGGTCGCCGCGGTCGTCGTCGCCGCCGCGCGCGCGGAACGTGAAGCCGCCGTTCACGCGACGGAACACGTGGCGGAAGCGGTCGCCGGGACGCGGCGCGGTCGCGATGCTGCGCATCGGCCCGTTCTGCGGCGTGAGGTCGAGGAAGACCTCCTTCGGCACGACGCCTTCGGCGAGCACCATCACCGGAAGGTCCGCGCCCGCGGGCACGACGAGCGTCGTCGTCGATCCGCTGTCGGTGCGCTGCATCGACGCGCTCGCTTCCGGCAGCTCGACGGTGAGCCGCGTCTCGCGCGGGTAGCTGACGTCGAGGCCGAGGTGGCGCCAGAAGAACGCGCTCGCGGTCTCCGGCGACAGCGCTGCGCCCGTCGCGAGCAACACTGCGAGCGATGCGGCCGCCGTCCACAGCTGCCGCGTGCGCGTCGGCAAGAACAGCTGTTCGAGCGGCAGCGCGCGCGCGGCCGCGGCGGCGTCGGCGACGAGCCCCTCGATCATCGCCGGCGACTGGTTGCGCAACGCAGAGTCGTCGCCGCGCTGCAGCGCGGCCTTCAGCTGCACCGCGGAGATGAGCCGTTCGTGCAACTGCGGGAACGCGCGCTCCAGCATCACGGCGGCGTCGTCGGCCGAGAACTTGCGCGTGGCCGGATACCACAGGAACCGATAGCCCGCGAAGCCGAGCGCCGACAACGTGAGCAGCGTGTGGAACACGCGGATCGGCGTCGGCAGGCGCAGCACGTGGTCGAGCGCGAACGCAGCGAGCACGACGAGGAACGGCAGCAGCAGCGTCGTCGCGAGGCCGTGCACGACGTAGCGCTTGCGCACGCGCGCGAGCTGTTCGCCTAGCAGCGCGTCGATCGAACGCGCGAGCGCGTCACGCGCCGCGGGGTCGAGCGGTTGCAAGGGGAGGTCGCGCGATGGGCCAGCGGGGTCGGTCACGTTCAGCGTTGGAAGATGGGCAGGTACTGGAGGGGGATCTGCAGGATCAGCGTCGCGACTGCGGTTCCGAACGCGGGCCCGGGGCCGACTTCGTTGGGCCAGCTGCCGTCAGGACGCTGCATGCGCAGGAGCCGGCCCTTCACTTCGCCGAAGTAGCGCCGCCACTGCGGGCCGCCGGTGATGTAGTAGGCCTGCACGGCGTAGTAGTGGCCGTAGTAGAAGAAGTAGTGGCCGTGGTCGTTCTGGTCGTCGAACGAGAACAACTCGCGGTCCATGTAGTCGAGCGCGTCCTTGATGACCGGGCTCTCGTACTCGCCGGCCGCGTAGAGCGTCGTGACGCCGGCCGCGGTCAGCGGGAACGTCGCGCGCGTCGGCGTCTTGAGCTGGTAGCGGAACGAGCCGCCGTCGTCGCCGTAGCCGCCCTGGCCGCGCCACGGACGGCGCGTGCGTTCGTTGCTGCGGACGGCGCTGCGGTAGACGTAGTTCTGCGCGTTGCGGATCGTCGTTGCCGGAACGTGGATGCCGACGTTGCGCGCGGAGCGCAGCGCGAGCACCTGGCAGACGGTGATCGACATGTCGGACTCGCGCGCGAACGGGCGGTAGCGCCAGCCGCCTTCCGCGTTCTGCGAGTCGACGATCAGGTTGACCGAACGCTGCAGCACGCTCTTCACGCGCGGGTTGCTCGACATGCCGTAGATCTCGGCGAGGAACAACGTCGCGAACGCATGGCTGTACATGCGCGTGCCGTGCTCGGTGATCTGGCCGTCGTCCTGCGAGCACGAGATCACGTGCTCGAGCGCGCGCGTGATCGTGTCGCCGTACTTGCCGCGGTCCGGCAGGTGGCCGCCGGCGAGGAACGCGATGCCCGCCAGCGCGGTGACGCCGACGTGGGGGAGCGGCCGGTTGTCGACCGTCTCGTAGTCGCTGTTGAGCTTGTAGCCGACGAGCTGGTCCCAGCTCCCGGTCTTGGTCTGCGTCTTCTGCAGGTAGTCGAGGCCGCGTTCGATCGCTGCCTTCGTCTCCGCGTCGACGAGGTGGTCGTCGACCGAGCTGCGGATGCGCTGCTCTTGCGCCGTGGCCCGCCCCGCGAGGCCCGCCGGGGCCGCGAGCGCGCACAAGAATGCGAGAGCCGGGATCGAAGTGCGGAAGCGGGTCATTTGGGTTCTTCGCCTGCTCCGAACAGGAACACGCGCGTGTCGGTCACGAGCACAGTGTAGGACGGGACGTCGACCAACTCATGGGCCGAGCGAGGCGGCGTGGCCAGGACGAGGTTCGTCTTGCCGCCCGGCAATGCGGAGGAGCGGTCGTTCGTGCGCAGCGCGTAGAGCCGCACCGGACCCGTCGAACGTCGCGAATGCGTCGCGAACACGACGAGGCCGTCGCGGCACCACGGGGTGCGCAGGACGTCTTCGTTCGAGCTGCCGGCCAGCGTCTGGAACGGCTCTTCGCCGTCCGCGAGCGGCAGGCAGACGAGGCGGCGGTCGCCGGTGTCGGGGTCGAGGTCCGACAGCAGCACGCGCGGCGGAGCCGGCGTCTCGGTGCGCAATCGGCGCCAGTTCAGGACCTGGAGGTCGCTGCCGAGGCCGATGCGGCGGGCTTCGGCGCCGGTCTTCGCGTCGAGCACGACTGCCGTGGCTTCGGCGGCCGCTCGGCCGCCGCGCGCGCCGGCGCCGCCGGCGACGACGACGATGCGGCCGTCGTGCAGCGCTTCCATCAGCAGCGTCTGGCCCGGCGTGCCGGTCCATTCCCACGCGACCTTGCCGTCGTTGTGCAGCGCCAGCAGCTGCGGCGCGCCATCGGCGCGCAGTGCGCCGTCGAGCGGCATGTAGACGCGTTCTGCGTCGGCGAAGAAGCGCTGCAGCAGCAGCGGCGACTGCAGCACTTCGGGCGAAGCCTTCGACGCTTGCTGGACCGTCGCGCCGAGTTCGATCTCGTGCGTCGTGCGGCCGGAGAGCGCGTCGATGCGCAGCAGCTTCGCCGGCTGGCCTTCGGGCGCGCGCGTGATGAGGAGGTCCGTCGCCGCCGGACGCGGCTGCGGCGCGAACTCGGCGCCGGACAAGTCGCGCGCGAACAGTTCGCGGCCCGTCAGCGGCTCGATGCCGAGCAACGTCACGCGGTCGTCGTCGTGGCGTTGCGTGATGAGCAACACGCCATCGACGACGCCGTGGCACACGTGCAGCGATTCTTCGCGCGCGATCGTCCACAGCGTCTTGCCGGTGCGCGCATCGAGCGCGTCCACGCGTTCGAGCGTCGGCACGACCAAGGCCGTCCCGCAGAGCCACAGACGATCGACGCCGCCGGTGCGATGCGAGAAGCGCGTCGGCGCAGTTGGGTCGGAGAGGTCGACCGCGCGCAGCTGGTCCTCGACGCCGAGGTAGAGCATCGCTGCGCCGCCGTCGTCGAATCCATGCGCCGCGCGCGTCGGCAGCGCGCGCAGCGGCGCAGGCGGAGCGGGGTTCGTGAGTTCCTTCACGATGGCGCCCGGCGTCGACATGCGCGCACTTGCAGGGGCCTCGGACCACGCGAGCAACAACTTCGCAGCGACCTCGGCGTAGGGCGCGCCCTGGTCGGCGGGCCAGTCGGACGCGGACGTGTCGTTGCGCAACGAGTCGAGCAGGCGCAATGCGAGCGCGCGGTTGCCGCGCACGCGTGCCGCTTCGGCTGCGCGGCGCACCGTGCCCGGTGCCCCGGCGCCGGATCGCATCGACGCAGACCAGACGTCGATCGCCGTCGCGAGGTCGCCGTTCTCGACTGCGCGGTCGAGCAATCGCAGTTCGGCTGCGCGGCCGGCCTCGCTGTGCGGGAAGTGCGCGCACACGTCGCGCAGCAGACGCGGGTCGGAGCCCGCTGCCGCAAGGCGCTCGGCCGCGACCTTCTCGATCTCGGCGTAGACGCCGCGGCCGTGGCGGTCGAGCAGCGCCTGGATCTCCGCGTGCGCGATCTCGCGAACGGTGCGGCGTTGCAGCGTGCGCTCGCCGTCGCGTTCGAGCAGGTCCTGCCACGCGGCGAGCCGTTCCTTGGGTTCGGTCGCGAGGCGCGCGAGGCGCCAGCGCGCGTAGACCTCGACGGCGACGGGGCCGAGCGCCTCGGGCAACGGATGTTGCGCGCCCGGGCATCGCTGCACGAGCGTCGCGAGCTCCCTTCGCATCGCGTCGGCGTCGTCGGCCACGCGTTCCAGCACGAGCGACTGTGCGCGCAGGAACGCAGCCTGGTCCGGCGCGATGTCGCGCGCTTCGACGAGGCGCGCGAGCGCGGCCGATCCGCCTTCGCGTTCGGCGCGCGCGATCGCGGCGTCGAACAAGCGGCGAAGGAACGTCGCGTGCAGCGGATGCTCGCGCGGCAGGCCTTGGGCGCGCGCAGCCTCGACGCCGCGACGGCACAGCGCTTCGAGCTCCGCGTCGCCGCGCGCGCCGGCAGCGGCAGTGAGCGTGCACACGCGAAGGATCGCAGCGGGATCGTCAGGCGAGGCTTCCATCGCCTTCTTCGCGCGCTCGCGCAGCGCGCCAGCATCCGCAAGCGTCTCCAGCGCGCCGTTGCGCACCGACACGGCGATGCCGTCGACGAGCAACAGGTTGCCCGGCGCCGCGAACGTGAGCTTCGGCGCGTCCTCGACGACCGCGCCGTCGCGGTCGAGCACGCGGACGAGGTCCTGTCGCGGCAGGTAGATGCGGTTCTTCGTGATCGCGGGGCGCGGGAACTCGTCCTGCGCGTCGTCGAACAGCGCGTCGCGCGAGCGGATCAAGCGCACGGTTGCCGGGCGTTCGAGCGGCGCCGAAGGCCGCGCGGGCACGGCGACGAGGCCGGCGCCCGCGAACACGAACTCGTTGCCGAGCGCGCCGCACAGCCAGCGCACGTCGTTGTTGCCAGATGCCTTCGCTTCGTGCGGAACGCGCCAGAGCAGCTCGCCGGTCAACGCGTCGATGCCGAGCGCGAACTCGGAGTCGAGTGGCGTGAACGCGACCACGCCGTCGCACACCGCGGGCGGGCTGTTGTGGAAGAACACGGGCCGCGCGTCCTGCCCTTGCATCTGCGTCGGCGGCATGCGGATCACGTCGTACGAAGTGATCCAACGGATGCGGCCGGTGTCGCGTTCGAGCGCGTAGCAGACGCCGAGGTTCGACGCGCCGTAGACGAGCCCGTTCGACTCGCACAGCGGCGACGCGGCGAACTCCTGCCGCGCGTTGCCGAACATGTTCACTTCCTGCTGGCTGCTGCAGACGAGCTTGCGCCAACGCGGTTGGCCGGTGCGCAGGTCGTAGGCGCCGACGTAGAACGCGATCGCGCCCGAACGGTCGTGCACCGGCGTGTAGACCGTGTCGCCGACGATGATCGGCGTGCCGCTCACCGCGTGCCCCGAGTAGCGCTGCGCCACGGGGCCTTCGATCGAGTCGAAGTGCGACCACAGCAACTTGCCCGTCGCGCGCTCGAACGCGAACAAGCGGCGCTCGGGGATGCGCTGCATGATCGTGATCGCGCCCTGGTAGCGCACCGACGCGGTGCGGTCGGGCACTTGCAGCGCCGCGACGACGACGTCGTCGGACAGCGCCGCGCTCAACGCCATGTTGGGGTTGACGGAGTTCGCGTATTCGCGCACCGAACGCGCATCGCTCGCTTCGCGCAGCGGCGACTGCGAGGCCCACAGCAGTTCGCCGCGCAGCGGGTCGAACGCGAGCAACTCCATGCCCGTGTTCACGAACACGCCGTCGAGGCCTCCGGTCGCGTGCATCGAGAAGCTCGCGCCGGCGCCGTAGTCGAAGTTGGTCGCCTGCACGGAGTCCGCGAACGTCGTCTTCAGCGCGCCCACGGGCTCGACCATCGGCCGTGCGCCGTCGCCACCGCCGCCGATCGCCGTCCAGTCCGCGAGGTCTTGCGAAGCGGGCAACGCGCGCAGCGTCTGCTGGACTTCTTCGGGAAGGCCATCCACGGAGCGCAGCGAGGACGAGCGCACGAGCGCGTCGGCGCTCGCCTGCCGGCGGAACACCGAACGTTCGAGGTCGCTGCCGATCGGCGCCGCGGCGAGCGCGTGCGCGAAGTGCATCGCCGCCTCGTGGCCGTTGCCGCGCTCGAGCGCGAGGTCGCCGAGGCGAAGCCGCGCGTTGCGGCCTTGATCCGAGGCGGGGAACCGGTCGGCGAGCAACCGCAGCTGCTCGTCGCGCAGCGTCGCGAGCGGCTTGTCGTGCAGCGCGCCGGCTTCGCGGCGCACGAGCACTTCGTAGGCGCGGCGCGCGGCGGCGGGCATGTTCGCGAGCTCCATCACGAGCGCGTGGCGGAGGCCGACGAACCGGTTGGGCCCGATCGACACCATGCCGCCCGCTTCAGCGGACAACGCGCGGTGCAGTCGTTCGACCGCGGTCTCGAACGCGCCCTCTTCGAGTTCCTTGCGCGCCTGCTCCCATTCGTGCACGTCGTCCTGCGAACGCGTGAGGCTGAACAGGCTGTCGTCCTGCGTGGTGACGAACTCCTGCGGCGTCGGCATGGCGCGGCGCGTCTGCGCGCAGAGCGGCAGCAGCGCAGTCGACACCATCAGGGGCAGCAGCGTGCGGGTGCGGTTCACGGGCGGGGGTGTTGGACGACGGTCTTGTCGGGGCGCGCCGATGCGCGACGGTTCCGTGCCAGGGGTTGATCGGAAGGACGCGGGCTCGCGCTGCTGTCGATACCCCGGGAGCGGGCCGGGGTTTCTCGCCGGGCTGTCGTCGCGAGGTTGGACATGCGGCGTTCTTCGACAGGGACCTTGGTCGGGACTCAGATCAAGCGCGCGCGTTTGCGCAGGATCCACTCCGCCCCGAGCAGGGCGAGCAGCACGAGCAGCGAGGCCATCCGGTCCCACGCGGGACGCGTGCGCGTCTCCTCGCGGCTCTCGTAGGCCTTGCGGTTCTTGAACTCCTGCGCGATCGAATCCGCCTCCGCAAGCGGCACCGAACGCGCGCGGCTGTCCTTGTCCGACGAGTTCTCGGCGATCTTGCGCAGCGCTTCCGCGTCCTGGCTGCTGTCGGCGAGTTCGCGGTCGGGCAGCTGCACGAGAACGTCCTCGCGCGCCTGCACCGTGTCGGCCGGATTCTGGTTCTGGAACACGAGGAAGCTGAACGCGCCGGGGTCGTTCATCGTGAACGTGCCCTGGTAGACGCCCGGCTCGCCGGGAACGGGTCGCAGCGACCTGCGTTCGACCGCGCCCTTCTGGTCGCGCAAGAACACGGCCTGCTCCTGCTCCGCGGCCGGCTGCAGCTCGCCGTCCTGCACGCGCAGTTGCACGCGCACCGAGTCGCCGGTCTCGAGCACGAGCTTGTCGAGGGTCAGCTCGAGCAGGTCGTTGCGACGTTGCAGGCGGCCCTGCGCGAGGTGGCGCACGACGTTGCGCCAGAACGCGTCCTGGTAGAGCTCGCCGTAGGGATAGCGCCAGATCCAGGTCTCGTCGGTCGCGATGAAGAACGTCGAGCCGCGCGGGTGCGGGGACACGACGGCCAGCGGGCGCTTGCCGTAGCGGCTCTCGTCGGTGGGGTGGCGCAGCAGAACGGTCGCGCCGGGCTTGCTGCGCAACGTCGGGTAGTAGACGCGGAAGCCGGGCAGGCCCTCTTCCCACAGTCGGCGGTTCAGCGCGGGATCGCGCTGCAGCATGAGGATCTCGTGCGGCTGCAGCGGGTTCTCGAGGCGCGCGCGGAACGCGACGCTGGTGTCGATCTTGTTGCGCGGGTTCGACAGCCAGACCGGGTCTTCGAGGACGACGGGCAGCAGGTCCTGCAGCGGCGTGTTGCGGTAGCGCTCCGGCATCGCCTGCGGGCCGTAGAGGAAGCCTGCGCCGCCGCCGAACTCGACGAAGCGCACGAGCATCTCGAGCCAGCTGCGCACGCCTTCCTCGGTCGGCGCGATGCGTTCGGGCGCGAGGTCGCCGATCAGCACGACGTGGTACTGCAGCAGCTCCTTCTCGGTGCGCGGGATGTCCTTGAGCGGCGGCAGTTCGTCGCTGTGCTCCTGCACGAACTTGGGGCTCGCGTCGAACAGCACCGCCTGCATCTGGATCGACGGGTCGACGCGCTGCAGCGCGTTGTGCACGTAGCGGTATTCCCAGCGCGGCAGGTCCTCGATGTAGAGGACGCGGATGCGCTCGTCGTTGACGCGCAGGAAGCGCACGTCCTGGTTGTCGTCGAGCTGGCTCTCCTCCGGCAGCGGCGCGAGCGAGAAGCGCAACGTCCAGTCGCCGGCCTCTTCGAACGCGTGGCTCAGGCGAACGGGCGCAGCCGCGCCGTCCTCGGGCAGGTCGACCGTCGCGCTCGTCAGCACGCGCTCTTGCTGGCCTTCGCGCGTGCCGTGCAGTTCGACGCGGGCGGGCTTGCCGGCGAGTCCGATCGCGCGCACTGACGCATCGAACGCGACCGTCTCCTGGCGCAGCGCTTCCTTCGGGCCGGGCGGGCCGACGATCCAGGCGTTCTTCGGCGGGTTCTCGTCGCCGACGCCGATCGTGTGGATCGGCACGCCGCGCGCGCCGAAGCGGGCCGCGACCTCGGCCGGGTCCTGGCCCGAGTTGTTGCGGCCGTCGGACACGAGGATGACGGCGTCGAGGTTGCTGCTCGCCGCAGTTGCGAGGTGCACGTCGAGCGCGTCGCCGAGCTGCGTGCGGTTGCCGCGCGCCGTCAGTTCGCCGAGTTCGCGGATCGGCAACGGCTTGCGTTGCACGCGGAACAAGCGCACGTCGTGCTCCTTGCCGCCGATCTCCAAGGGCATGTGATCGCCGACCTT
>CAZEQF010000032.1:15814-18842 GCA_964514315.1 uncultured Singulisphaera sp.
CTTGCCGAGTTGCTCGAGCAGGCCGCCTGCGCGCAGCAGGACCTTGCCCACGAGCTCCGCGCGCGTCGTCTGGTCGAGTTCGGTGCCGGGCGCGAGCGCTTCGAGTTGCTGGCGCTGGTCGCCGTCGGGATACGCGTCCTTGCGCGACATGCTCGCGCTGTCGTCGACGAGCACGTGGATCTGGTTCTGCGTCTTGCGGTAGACGGTCGTCTCCCACGCGGGCTGGAACAGCAGCACGCAGCAGAACGCGAGCGCCAAGAACCGCAGCGACGACAGCACGACGCGCGTGTTGCGTTCGAGCCGGTTGAGGCCCGTGTAGGACCAGAAGGCCGCGATCGCGATGGCCGGGGCCACGACGAGCGCGAGCACCCAGTAGGGCGGCAGCCAGAGGAAACGGAAGGTCTCTTCGGTGTGCGTCGTGTCGCCTTGGAACGAAGGCGCGAGCGCGAACAGGACCGTGTGCAGCGTCGCCGTCATCGTCACGTCCTCCTCACCGAGACGTAGCGGGCCATCGCGGCCTCGCCGAGAACGAGCAGCAGCGTGAGCAGCAGCAGCGACGGCGCGAGTTCGTCGTCCGACGCGCTGTCGGCGCGTTCCGTGTCCGTCGGCAACTGCGTCAGCACGCGCTCGAGGCCGAGCGCCGACTGCACATCCTGGTGGGGCGCGTACTGCAGCGCGCCTTCCTCGGGATCGACGCGCACCGCGAACGTCTGGCTCAGCGGCTCCTTGCCGGTCTCGCGCTGCAGCTCCATCTCGACGGTGTAGAAGCCCGCCATCACCGCGCCTGACCACGGCGGCAGCGCGAAGCGTCCGCCGGGCAGCGCGCGCGGCTCGTCGGCGAGCGGCAGCTTCTTGCCGCCGGCGCGTTCGGGCATCACGACTTCGATGTCGACGGGGCGCGCAGGCACGGTCGCGGACAACTCGCCGCCGACTTCGACCTGGAACACGTCGCGCGCGGGCTTCGCGAGCCACTGCACGACGCCGTGCAGCAGCGGGAACACCACGAACGGGTCGTCGAGGCGGTTCCAGCGCTGGCCGTCGTATTCGGATCCCGGCGCGCTCAACAGGAACGCCGCGCGGCCTTCGTCGAACGTGCTCGCGACGAGCAGCGGCGACTGGTCCGGGTCCGTGAGGCGCAGCACGACTTCGGCCTTCTCGTCGCGCGAGTCCGCGGGCGTCGTGAGCCACTGGTAGACGGGCACGGCCTGCAGGATCTCGCGGTAGACGTCTTCGTCGAACTCCGAGAGCGTGCCGTGCTGCGGCAGCGCGATCGTCGCGGCGCGCGCTTGCGCGCTGCCGGCCGCGCCGCCCGCGGGCGGGCCGAGCCGGAACGGCATCGGGCCCTCGCCGGCGGCGTGCAGTTGCAGGTCGTAGCTCGCGGCGTCGGCGCGGCGCCCGAACGCGACGAGCAGGCCCTTGCCCGCGCGCAGCGCGCGTTCGATCGCGGCGGCGGCGCGTTCGTTGAGGCGGTCGACGTCGGCGAGGATCGTCACGTCGAACTCGGCCGGATCGCGTTGGCCTGAGAGCAGCGACAGCGTGTCCGAGGTGGTCACGTCGAAGCGGCCGAGCTCGCCTGCTGCCTCGCGCTCCGCCGTGCGCGCGCCGAAGTCGGCGGGGTCGAGCATGCCCTTGTAGAACCAGCCGTAGGTCTTCAGCGGATCGTCGTCGGCGGCGCCGTCGACGACGAGCACGCGCATGCGATCCTTCACGTCGAGGATCGCGCAGCGTTCGTTGTCGGCCTCGAGCGCGTCCTGGTCGATCGATGCGCGCAGGCGGCGCTTGCCGGGTTCGCGCAGCACGATCGGGAACTCGGCTTCGCCTTCGGCGAGCGGCTCCAGCTGCACTTGCTTGCGCACCGGCTCGGCGCCGTCGACTTCGAGCGCGACCTGCACGTCGGCGCGCGCGGCCGAACGGTTTTGCAGCCGGACCGTCACCGTGAGCGGCGCGCGCGCGAGCGCGACCGGTTGTTCGCAGACGAGGCCGGTGATCTGCACGTTGTCGACGGTGCCGCCCTGTCGCTCCTCGGCGAGCGGGCCGACATCGATCCAGTGCACCTGCGTGCCTTCGCGCGCGCGCAGGCGGTCGACGGTGTCGCGCAGCGTGTCCGCGAACTTCTCGCCGTCCTGTGCTGTCTCTTGCGTGGCCTTCTGTTCCAGGTTGCCCTGCGTCGCGAGCAGTTGGCCGAACGAGCGCACCTGCAGGTCGGAGAGCACGTGGACCTGCACGTCGGCGTCGGCGCCTTCCTCGAGCGCTTGCGCGACTTGGATCAGCGCGGGCGCGAGGTCCGTCGCCGCGTCTTCGGGGCGCTGCACTTCCTGCCACAGGGCCTTCGCGGACGCGAGGTTGAGTTCGCGCTGCACGAGGAAGCGCGGGCGCACGCCGGCGAGCACGAGCGTGACCTTGTCGCTGCGCTCGGGCTGTGCCTGCAGCGACTCCAGCATGCGCGTGACCATCGCGCGGCCGCGTTCGAACGGGCTCTGCGCGCCGTCGCGCGAGGTGCCCATGCTGTAGCTCTGGTCGAGCACGACGACGTGGTGCGTCGAGCCGCCGCCGGACAGCAGGCCCGCGCCGCTCTGCAGCACCGGACGCGCGATCGCGAGCGCGAGCACGATCGGGATCAGGCAGCGCAGCAACAGGAGCAGCAGGTTCTCGTTGCGGAGCCGGTTGCGCGTCTTCTGGTAGGCGCGCAGCAAGAACTCCATCGCCGCCCAGTCGCGGCGCTTGTGCCGCTGCCGGTTGAGCAAGTGGATGACGAGCGGGACTGCGAACAGCAGCGCGCCCGCGACCAGGCCTGGGTTCAGGAACTGCACGCGTTACTTCCGGCGCTTGCGGCGCGCGGCGCGCGCCGAGAGGTAGGACGTGAGCACGACGTCGAGCGGCTGGCTGTTGACGACGCGCACGTAGTCGATGCGGTTCTGCAGGCAGCCCTTCTTGATCTGTTCGCGGATCGACTCGATCTCGGCGAGGTAGGCGGCGCGCAGCGACTTCGGGTCGACGAGCAGTTCGGGCATCTGTTCGAGGCCCTGGA
>CAZEQF010000033.1:0-18362 GCA_964514315.1 uncultured Singulisphaera sp.
GGTGGCGCAGAGTAGCCGTGCTCCGGCATGCTGCCCAATGCGACCTCCTGCCACCGTGCGGCGGGCTGTTCTGCGGCGTCGATGCGATGCCTGGGCAGACTGCCTGCGGCGATTGCTGCGTCTTGGGAGGAATCGCGGCGCGCCTTCGTCGGGCGTCGCCAACTCGCTCGACTGCTCCATGCGCACCACGCTGCTCTTCGTCTTCGCACTCCTCGCTGGCTTGTTCCTTTGGCGCGCCTTCGCTGCGGGTGCGGAGCCTGCTGCTCCTGCGCCGGTCGCTCAGTCGGACGCGCCCCGCACTGGCATGGAGGCTCCTGCCGAGGTCGCAGGCGGCACGGTCGCGAAGGGCGAGGCCGACGCGCAGGCCCGCGCTGCGGCCCAGGGAGCAGCGCGCACCGAGGTGGCGCCGGTAGAGGACGCGAGCGCGCTCGCGGTCGTGACCGGTCGACTGGTCGACAAGGATGGCGCGCCGCGCGCGGGCCTCGACGTGTCGTGGCGGTCTTGGCGGGACTCGGGCAACTACGAGATCGTCGGCGACTGGCCGTCGAACGATGGCGGTCCGAAGAAGGAAGGCCCTGTGCGCACCGACGCGGACGGCAAGTTCCGCTTTGCCATGGCCCGCGGTCGCGCGGGCGAGATCGAGGTCGACGTCGCGCAGTTCGTGCTCGAGCAAGGCAAAGACCGCTTCTCGACGAAGAACGGCGACCACGACTTCGGCGACGTGCGCGCATTCGTGCCGTCGCGCATCGCGGGCATCGTCGTCGATGAAGCCGGAAAGCCGGTCGAAGGCGTTCGCGTCGGCGCTGACACGTCGGGACTGGGCTTCGGACTGCGGTCGGAGACCAAGACGGACGCGGCGGGCGCATTCGAGGTCGGTGCGCTGCATGCCGGTGGTTGGAAGCTGCGCACGCTGTCGCCCAACTACCTGCCTGCGACGCTCGATGTCGCGCTCGCCGACGAAGAGCAGAAGCGCGGTGTGACGCTGCGGCTCGCGCGCGGCAATGCGATCGCGGGGCAAGTCGTCGACGACCGCGGCGTCGGCGTCGCCGGCGCGAAGGTCGGCTGCATGCGCAGCGAGAAGCTCGAAGGCATGCAGATCCAGCGCTTCGACGACGAAGAGGCGACGACCACGGACGATCGTGGGTTCTTCACCATCGCGGGCCTCGAAGGCGAGACGGCAACGGTTCGCGCGACGCACAAGGGCCACAGGAGCGCGGACCTCGCGTCGGTGCGCGTCGGCAGCGGCAACGTGGTGCTGCAGATGGAGCGGCTCGCCTCGATCTCGGGCACGTTGCGCGACAGCAACGGCAAGCCGATCGCGAAGAGCCGCGTGACGGCGCGACGCGCGCCGCAAGCGAACGCGCGGCCCGTCCCGGCCGAGGTCGAAGACGACGTGGCAGCGGGCATGATGCTTGCGCCCGTCGGCGACTTCGACCAGGTCGACATCGCCGGGGACCTGCCGCTCGGCGTCGATGCCGAGTTCGACTCGCAGCCGCGCCCAGGCCTCGCGATCACCGACGAGAATGGCGCGTTCGTGATCGAAGGCGTGCGCCCCGGCGCCGTCGTCGTGCGCGCGAACGGCGCGCATCGTCCCGTCGAACGCACGGGGCTGCAGCTCGCGCCGGCGCAGAAGCTGGAGAACCTCGCGCTCGTTGCCGACGTCGGATCCACCGCGGTCGTCACGGTCGTCGACGAGCAGGGCAAGCCGGTGCGCGATGCCAAGGTCGTGCTCGAGGCGCCGCGTCGCGCGCCGCAGGGCGGCAACGGGATGTCGATCTCGCGTGCTGTGCGCATTGGCGGTGGCGACGGCAACGTCGTGAGCTTCGGCGACGACGCCAAGGTGTTGGGCCGCGGTGTCACCGGCGAGGACGGCATCGCGCGCATCCAAGGCCTGTCCGCCGGAGCCGCGGTCGCGCGCTGCACGCATGCGGACTACGCGTCGTCGTTGGCGGCCGACGTGTCGTTGCCGGCGCAAGGCGAGACGAAGGCTGAGCTCGTGTTGCGCACGCCCGGCGTCGCGCGACTGCTCGTCACCGACGCGCGCGGCATGCCGGTGTCATGCGACTTCGTCGTGCGCGGGCCTATCGGCTCCGACGAGCCTTCGTCGCGCCGCGACGGCAGCACGGACGCGAACGGCACTGCGCGCGTGGAGACGTTGGCGAAGGGTCGCTACGAAGCAACGTTGCGCACGAAGGCGCGCGCAACGGAGGTCGGCTCGGGCATGCGCATCGTGATGGCTGGCGGCGGTGGCCGTTCGTTGTCGCAGACGCGCGTTGCATTCGAAGTGGTGGGCGGCGCAGAAGTCGATGTGGCGTTGCGCATGCCGACGCTCGCGACCGTTCGCGGCGTCGTCACGGGCACGAAGGGTCCGACGGCCGACGTCGAAGTCGAACTCGAGCGGATGCAGGAGCCGACGCAGCAACTCGACATGTCGCGCGATGGCATCGACTTCGGCGACATGGACCTTCCTGGCTTCTCGCAGCAATCCTCGAAGACCGACAGCAACGGCGGCTATGGCATCGACGAAGTCGTTCCTGGCCGTTACTCGCTGTCGTGGGGCATGCCTGGCCAACCCGTGAAGGACCGCATGGAGATCACGATCGCCGACGGCGAGACCGACGTCGTGAAGGACCTGCGTCTGCGCCACGGTTCGGTGCGCGTCGTCGTGATCGGCGACGGCGAGCCGCTCGAAGGCGCGGAGGTCGAAGTGTTCGCGGCGGGCGCCAGTGACTCGTCGCCAAAGCCGCGTCCGCGCATGGTGATGGTCCAAATGACGGTCGGCGACGAAGGCGGTGGCGGATCCTCGTCGTCGATGACGATGGGCGCGGAGACCGTGCGCACCGACGTCGACGGCGAGGCGGTCGTCGAGAACGTGCCGCCGGGCCGCTACGTCGTGCGCATCACGCATCCTCGGTTCGCGAAGCGCGAACTGCCGGCGCAAGACGTGGTCGAGAACGCGCAGACTGATTGCGGCCGCGTGCAGCTCGACGCCGCCGGGCGCATCCGCGGTCGCATCGTCGGCGCCGACGGCAAGCCTGCGCAGATGGCACTCGTCACCTGCCGCAAGGCGGGAGACGCAGTGGGCGAACCGGAGCGCAAGCCGGTGATGAACGGGTCGTTCACGTTCACCGGCCTCGCGGCAGGTCGCTACGAAGTGACGGCGCGCGCGTTGTCCGGCGACGGCGGCGCGGACGGCGATCCGGTCACGGTCGAGGTGCAGGCGGGCAAGACGGCTTCTGACGTCGAAGTTCGTTTGCCGCCGCGTTGAGGCAGGGAAGGATGCGGTGCCTCGTCTGCTGTCCGCGCCGAGGCCTGCTTCGCTAGATTGGCGCGCATGCACACGGTCCTGCGCGCAGCGTTCGCCGCGATGTCCTTGCTCGTGTCCACCGCGGTCGCGTCGGCGCAGTCGCCGACGGTCCGCGTCGAAGTGCACGAGCCGTTGGAGTTGCTCTGCGTCGTCGCGCGCTTTGCCGGCAATCCCGAGTACCAACGTCACCGCAGCGATCCCGCCTACGGCCGCGAGGCGGAGTCGCACTTCGAAGGCCAGAAGGAGCACGCCGTGGTGCAGCGTCTGCGCGAACTGCGGCAGAGCCACGGCATCAGCTACGACGCGATCGCGGGGCTCGCAGTGCATCTCGGCCCGCTGCCGGACCTCGCGCCGCGCACGCCGCTGTCGCCGCGGCCGCCGATGCTCGATGCGCGTTGGGACGGCGCGGACGTCGAAGGCTTCGTCACGTTGTTGCGCGACTTCGCCAAGGCAAGTGACGCTGCGAAGTTCTTCGCCGCGCACGCGGCGCTGTACCGCGAGGCGGAGTCGCGCCTCTCCGCGCGACTGTCGCAGAGCAAGGCGTTGCCGTGGTTCGACGCGTTCTTCGGCAAGCGCGACGGCGCGCTGTGCGTCCCGGTCGTCGGGCTCCTGTGCGGCGGACACAACTACGGCGTCAGCGTGCAGCACACGGACGGAAAGCCCGACGAGCTGCGGCCGGTGTTTGGCCTCTGGCGATTCGACAACGAGGGCAAGCCTTACTACGGCGAGGAGCTGCTGCCGCTGTTCGTCCACGAACTCTGCCACAGCTACACGAACCCGATCGTCGACCGTCACTACGAGCGCCTGCAGAAGGCGGGCTTTGCACTGTTCGCAGCGAATGCGCGCGTGATGCGGCGGCAGGCCTACAGCAACGGCCGCACGGTGCTGTGCGAGACGCTCGTGCGCGCGTGCGTGATCCGTTGCGTCGAAGACACCGAGGGCGAGGCCGCCGGCAAGAAGCAGGCGGCAGCCGAAGCGAAGGACCACTTCGTGTGGGCGCAGGACATCGCGGCTTTGCTGCGCGAGTACCAGGCAGCTCGCGACCGCTACGCGGACTTCAACGCGTTCGTGCCGCGCATCGCCGAAGCGTTGGATGCGATCGCCGCCAAGGCGGCCGCGCAGGCAGAGCTTGCTCCCAAGATCGTGGCAATGACGCCCGCGAACGGCAGCAACGACGTCGACGCAGCGACGACGACGATCACGATCACGTTCGACCGCGCGATGCGCGACCAGTCGTGGTCGGTCGTGGGCAAGCCAGCCGACACGCCGAAGATCACCGGCTCGCCGAGCTACGACGCGGCTCGCAAGGTCCTGACGATCCCGGTGCAACTCGAGCCCGGACGCAGCTACCGCTTCTCGCTCAACAGCGAGCAGAAGCGCGGGTTCCAGGGCGAAGACGGGACCCCGCTCGCTCCGGTCGCGGTCGAGTTCGCGACGGCGGCTGGCGGGCGCTGACGCCGCGCCGCGTCGCCTCGGCGCGCGCGCCGTGGTAAGACGGGCGGCTCCATGGTCGACACCGCCGCGATTCTCACGCAGGGCCAATACACGACGTCCAACGCCAAGACGGCGCACGGGCTCGTGCGCGGTCCGAGCCGGTTCCGCATCGTCGCGCTGATCGACCCCGTGAGCGCGGGCAAGGATGCTGGCGAACTGCTCGACGGAACGCACCGCGACATTCCGATCGTCGCGAGCCTCGACGAATTGCTGCGCGGTGGCGAAGCGCCGAAGTGGCTCGTGGTCGGCGTCGCGACTCCAGGCGGCGTGCTGCCAGACGACATGAAGCCCGTGCTGCAGCAGGCGCTGTCGCGCGGCATCAGCGTCGCGAACGGCTTGCACGACTTCGTCGGCGACGACCCTGCGCTCGCCGCGGCTGCTGCGCAGGGCGGCGCGGCGATCGTCGACATCCGCAGGCCGAAGCGGCGCAGCGAGATCCACTTCTGGAGCGGCGCGATCCATCAGGTGAAGGCTCCGCGCATCGCGGTGCTCGGCACCGACTGCGCGCTCGGCAAGCGCACGACGTGCCAGACGCTCGCCGCCGCGCTGCGTCGCCGCGGCCTGTCGTGCGAGATGGTCTACACGGGACAGACGGGCTGGCTGCAGGGATCGAAGTTCGGCTTCGTGCTCGACTCGACCGCAAACGACTTCGTCAGCGGCGAGCTCGAGCACGCGATCGTCTCGTGTGACAAGGAGCTGAAGCCGGACCTCATCCTGCTCGAAGGCCAGTCGGCGTTGCGCAACCCGTCGGGACCGTGCGGCGCAGAGTTGATGCTGTCGGGCGGAGCGCGCGGCGTGATCCTGCAGCACGCGCCGGCGCGCAAGTACTTCGACGACCAGGAGCACCTGCACCACGAGATCCCGTCGCTGACGTCGGAGATCGCGTTGATCCGCATGTACGGATCCGAAGTGCTGGCGATCTCGCTCAACCACGAGAACCTCGACGGCAAGCAGCGAGAGCAGCACAGGAAGCGCATCGAGAAGGAGACGGGGCTCGTCGCGTTCTATCCGCTCCTCGACGGCTGCGAACGCGCGATGGACGCGGTGCTCGGCTACATGGAGAACGAGCGCGCGCGATGAGGATCGACGCGATCCGCGCGTGGGCGTTCGACGCGCCGCTCACGCGGCCCTACGCCATCTCCGGCGGGAGCTGGGACTCCGTCGAGATGGCGTTCGTCGCGCTGCGGACCGACGCGGGCGTCGAGGGGTTCGGCATGGCTTCGCCTGCCACGGAGGTCACGGGCGAGACGCGCGCGGATTCGCTGCGCGAGCTCGAAGGCGCTGGTTGGCTCGCGTCGCGCGATGCTGGCGACACCGCGTTGCTCGCGGATCTCGAGTCGCGCGTTCGAGGGCCTGCAGCGCGCGCAGCGCTCGACATGGCGTTGTGCGACCTGATCGCGAAGAAGCAGAAGGTGCCGCTCGTGGAGTTGTTCTCGCGCAAGCACTCGTGGATGCCGACGTCGGTGACCATCGGCGTGAAGCCCGTGGTCGAGACGCTCGCCGAGGCGCGCGAGTACGTGGAGCGCGGGTTCACGGCGCTCAAGGTCAAGGTCGGCGCATCGCTCGAAGAGGACATCGACCGGTTCACGTTCTTGCGCATCGAGTTCGGCGACTCGGTCACGTTGCGAGCCGACGCCAACCAGGGCTACTCCGAACGCGACCTCGTCGAGTTCCTCGACGAGACGCAGGACCTCGGCATCGAGATGATCGAGCAGCCGCTGCCGCCTGGGCACGAGGGCTTCTTGCGCACGTTGCCTGTCGCCGCGCAGCGACTCCTGTGCGCCGACGAGAGCGTGCACGACGAAGCGGCGCTCCTTCGCCTCGTGGCCGAAGGTTGCCCCTACGGGATCGTCAACGTGAAGCTGCAGAAGTGCGGCGGACCGCGCGCGGCGTTGCGGCTCGCGCGCATCTGCCACGAACACGGCCTCGGCATCATGTGGGGCTGCAACGACGAGAGCGCGCTCGGCATCGCCGCGGCGCTGCACACGGCGTTCGCGTGCGACGCGACGCGATTCCTCGACCTCGACGGCAGCCTCGATCTCGCGAAGGACCCGTTCTCGGGCGGCTTCACGATCCGCAACGGCCGCATGTCGACGATGCTGCGGCCGGGCCTCGGCTGCGAACTGGAGCAAGGATGAGCGCGATGGACCGTCGTGGTTTCTTGATGGCCGCAGCCACGTTCGCGGCGGCATCGGCGTGCGGGTCGCCGCGCGTTCGCGGCCCTCGTCGCGGCGAACGCATCGACGTGTTGCTGCGCGGCGCCTCGGTGCTCGACGGCAACGGCGGCGCTGCGTTCTCCACCGACGTGGCGCTCGTCGGGGACCGCATCGCGGGCATCGGCAGCTACGACGCAGGGGACGCAGCTTCGGTCGTCGATCTCGGCGGGCTCTGCCTGTCACCCGGCTTTGTCGACGTGCACACGCACAGCGACGCGTCGATCCTGCGCTTCCCCGGCGCGCAAAGCCGCGTTCGCCAAGGCGTGACGACGGAGATCACCGGCAACTGTGGCGGCTCGGCTGCGCCCAAGAAGCCCGGCGACGACGAGGATGCCGGCGACGCGGGCGACGAAGGCAAGAAGCAGAAGTGGACCGGCGTGCGTTCGTATGCGGACGCTTGGCGCGCAGCGCGTCCGGCGATCAACCACGCGATGCTCGTCGGCCACGGCACGGTGCGGCGCGCGGTGCTTGGCAACGTGGATCGCGCGGCGACAGAAGCGGAGCTCGTCGAGATGGAACGCATCCTCGACGCCGCGTTGCAGGAAGGCGCGATCGGCATGTCGACGGGGCTCGAATACGTGCCCGGCATCTACGCGCCTTCGTCGGAGATCGAACGGCTTGCGCGCGTCGTGCAGCGCCACGGCGGGCTCTATGCGTCGCACATGCGCAGCGAAGAGGACCAGCTGTTGGCCGCGGTCGACGAGATCCTCGACGTCGGCCGCAAGACTGGCGTGAAGGTGCAGGTGTCGCACCTCAAGTCGTGCGGCCGTGCCAACTGGCCGCTGCTCGGCGACGCGATCGCGCGCATCGAGCGGGCCCGCAACGAAGGCGTCGACGTGATGGCGGACGCGTATCCCTACACCGCCTACTCGACGACGCTCACGATCCTGCTGGAGCCGTGGTCGCGCGAAGGCGGATCGGAGGCGATCGTTGCGCGGCTGCGCGATCCCGCCCTGCGCGCGCGCATGCACGCGGAGCTCGCGCCGCATGTCGCGCGCGATCCCGGTGGCTTCGAGCTCGTGGTGATCGCGTCGGTGAAGGACAAGTCGCACGAGCCGTGCGTCGGCCGTTCGCTCGAAGCGATCGGCGCAGCGTGGTCGTGCGACGCGGCCGAAGCATGCCTGCGACTGCTCGAGGCGAGCAACGCGGAGGTCTCGTTCATCGGCCACGGCATCGCGGACGACGGCGTCGATCGCGTGCTCGCGCATCCGCTCGTGATGGTGGGCTCCGACGGCCGCAGCATGGCGCCGTTCGGCCGTCAGCTCGAACGTCCGCATCCGCGTTCGTACGGCACGTTCCCGCGCGCGCTCGCCGTCTACTGCCGCGAGCGCGGACTGTTCGACCTGCCGACGGCGATCCGCAAGATGACGTCGATGCCGGCGGATCGCGCGGGCATCCGCGATCGCGGCCGCATCGAAGTCGGCGCGTTCGCGGACCTCGTCGTGTTCGACGCGCAGACGGTTCGCGACGAAGCGACCTGGCAGGAGCCGCAGCGCTACCCGACCGGCATCCGCCACGTGCTGGTGAACGGCGCGTTCGTCGTTCGCGACGGCGAAGGCACGGATGCGCGACCGGGTCGTTGGCTCGCGCACGGCAAAGGCTGACGCGGATCCACGTGCTGGCCACGAGCTCGCCGTCGCGCGATCTCTGAGCCGTCGTCTGTGCTCACGCTGACACACCCGCAAGGCGCTGCGCGCGCGGTTGGACATGTGGCGGATGAACGACTCCAGGCTTGGCCTGTTGTGGTTGCTGCTCCCGGCAAACCCACGAGGAGCACTGCGCTGCCGTCGCCGTTCGCGGATCAGCTTCGCCGAAACCCTGCCCCGATCGCGCGCGCCCGCGCTTCGTGCAGCGCGGCCTTGAACGCGTCGAGTTCGGCGAACTGCGCGCGCAGCGCTTGTGCGTCGACGGACTCGCAGCAGGCGCGGATCTGCAGCAGGTCGCGCGTGACCTGCTCCAGCATCGGCTCGCCGTTGTGTGCTTCCCCGAGCCGCCCTGCCTCGTCTGCGGCGACCGCCATCGCGAACAGTTCGATCGAAGGGTCCTTGGCGCGGAAGTGGCGGTCGTAGAGCTCGGCGAGCGTGCCGGGTCGCAGTTCGTGCAGACGGCGCGCGAGCTGGTGCAGTTCGCAGACCTTGGCGGCGAGCGTGCGCGCGCGCTGGTCGGCGAGACCTGGCCAGCGATCGAGCGTCGCCGCGAGCGGCTTCAAGCCCGACTGCTCGTGGCCCGGATGCGACGGCAGGTCGCCTTCGCGCGTGTAGCCCTTGCCGAGGTCGTGGCACAGCACGGCGATGAGGACTGCGAGTCGGTCGCGTTCGTCGAGTTCGCGCGCGCGTGACTGCGCCCATTCCAGCGCGAGCACGAGGTGCAGCGACTGGCTCAGTTCGGGATGCCAGCGCTGCGGCCCAGCAGGGCGTCCGTCGAACTGCAACGCGAGCTCGGGCATCAGCGACTGCAGCAGCCGGGCCTCGTAGAGGTCCATGAAGAACCGCCCCGGCGACGCGCAGTGCAGCAATGCGGCGCGAAGTTCGAGCGCCATCGCTTCCTTCGGCAACGCGTCGAAGACGGACAGCGGCAGGTCGAGCTTGCGGATCGCGTTGTCGACGGCAAAGCCCCATTCGCGCGCCTTTCGGTAGTAGCGCACCCAACGGATCGGATGCTCGCGCACGCGCTGCGCCGCGTCGCCGCACGCCTTCACGCGGCGGTCCTTCCAATCCTGGACGCCACCGCACGGATCGTGGATCGCGCCGGTGGCGAGCTCGACGGCGACGGCGCCGCACGTCATGTCGCGCGCACGAAGGTCGCGCTCGATGCGCACGGGCAACGGCATCGACGCGTCCGAGTCGCGCAACGTCGTGACTTCGCAACGGAGCTCGCCGACGCGCAGCGCGATCGTGCCGCGGTCGAGGTTGCCTGTCGTCGTCGGCACGAAGCAGCCGTGTTGCTCCAGAAGCGCACGTCCCGCTTCGACATCGAGCGCCCATGCGAAGTCGACGTCCTTCGGCCGCGGTCCCGCGATGCCCTCGCGAGCGCACGCGATCGCGAGCGCCGCGCTGCCGACGAGGCATGCCCCGAGTTCGGGCGCGCACAGCCACGGCGCGTGGGCGCGCACGTAGGCGATCGGGTCGGTGGTGGGGTTCTCGGTCACCTCGGGTTCCTGCACGAGCGGGCGACTGTAGCAGGCCACGCGGCAAGGAATCCTGGCTCGGAGCCCGTCGCTGACTCCAGTCCGCCCATGGCAACGGCCGATCCAGGCAGCATGGGTCGATTCGCGTTTGCGTCGGCGTTCGCGTTGCTGCTCTCGGGATGCCTCGAGGTCGAGCAGACGGTCACGTTCGAGAAGGACGGGTCCGGCTCGCAGACGCTCGTGATGACCGCGCCAGAGGCGACGCTCAACGCGGTGCGCATGGCTGCGACCGTCAACCAGACGAACGCGAGCAGCGACCCGACGGCGCTGTTCACCAAGGAGAAGGTCGAGGCCGAACTCGCAGCCGCGGGTCTCGTGCTCGCGCGACACGAGACGTCGGAAGTCGGCTCGGCGCGCAAGGTCGACATGCAGGCGGACTTCTCCGCGCCGTCGCAGCTGCGGCAGAGCCCGCTAATCGGTTCGCTCGCCGAATGGCAGTTCGCCAAGGGACCCGTGCCGGACACCTTCGAGGTCACGCTCTTCCCGCAAGGCAAGAAGGCATGGGAGGAGGCGCGCGCCAAAGCCGAGGCGATGAAGGACAAGGTCGACGCGGTCGCGAGCGACTTCTTCGCGCGACGCAAGCAGCAGCTCGAAGGCCTCGACGTGACGTTCCGCCTGCGGCTGCCCGGCAAGGTGCTTCGCTACACTGCGAACCTCGAGCAGACGGGCGAATGCGAAGTCACCGCGAAGATCACCGCCGAGCAGATCAAGACGCCCGAAGACCTCGTGCGCAGGCTCGCGCCGCGTTTCCAGGCGGTGTTCGACGCGCGCGAGTGCAAGACGTTCCCGATCGACGGCTGAGCGCGATGCGCGCCATGCCGCACTTGCGAGCGCAGGGGGAGCAGGCATGAAGCGCTTCCTCGCCAACTTCGCACGTTGGCTGTGCCATCTCATCGGCGGCGTGCTGCTCGGCGCCGGCCTCGTGCTGCACGGCCAGATCGCGTTCATCCGCGTCGCCAACGACGAAGTCGAGAAGACGTTCTTCCTCTGGCGGCTCGTCGGCGAAGCGACCGTCTACCTGCAGTCGCTCGACGTGCAGGTCGCGCTCGCGTTGCGCGACATCCCGCCCGACGTGTTGCGCGAGTCCGACCTCGCGGCGTGGACGCTGGTGATCGTCGGCGCGCTGATGGTGCTCGCGGCGCTGGTGATGCCGCGACCGAAGGCGAAGGGCTGACGCGAGCGAACTGCCTGCGTCGCCGTCAGTTCTTGAACTCGACGAACCGCCCGCCGTTCTCCTGCGCCATGCGACGCATGAGCTCGCTCGGCGAAAGCGTCAGTTCGCGCGGGTCGCGGTCGTCAGACGACGTGATGAAGATCGTGTTGATGCGGATCTTCGTGAAGCGATTCGTCTCGTTGACGAGCCGCAAGATCTCCAACGGGTCGAGGATCTCGCCGACGCTCGGCGCGCCGTCGGAGACGACGAAGATCTCGTCGATGGCCGTGTCCTGCGCTTCGCCGTAGATCTGCGTCGTCACCGTCAGCGCTTCTTCGAGGCCCGACCACATGTTGGTGCCGCCATCGCGTTGGTTGGGCGGCGGATAGGTCGCGGTCCAGCTGTCGACGAACTCGAGCGCCTTCTTCTTGTTCTTCTCGTTGGCCTCGACGAGCTCCTTGCTCCACACGCGCGCCTTCGGCCTGCCGTTGAACGTGATGAAGTTGATCTTCGACGCAGCGGGGATCTCGGAGATCGCCTTGTGCATCTGCCGCTTCGCGAACGCGAGCCGCGTGCCGCCGCCCTGCGTGTCCGCGGCGTCCTCGCCGGCGAGCGGCTTCATCGCGAACTCCATGCTGCCGGACAGGTCGACGACGAACAGGATGCGGCTGCCCTGCGCGGGGATGCCGCAGAACGCGGCGGTCTTGTCCGAGCCCTTGGACGGCTTCGCGGGCTTCGGCGGTTGCGCGAGCAGCTTCTGCTGCTCCTGCTCCCAGAACTGCCGCCATTGCGCCGGCGCACCCGACGGGATGACTGCTCCGGTGAGCGAGACGAGCGCTTCGTGCGCGCGGTAGAGCAGCAGCGACGAGAGCGCGCCGGACTGCACTTGCTCAGGGTGGTCGACGAAGCGCTGCAGCACCGTGATCAGCGCGGGCACTGCGGCCATCTCGCCGCAGTCGCGCGCGAACGCGACGAGCTCCATGTCGGCGCGCCAGTCGGCGCGGCCGATCGCTCGCACAGCGGCGCCAGCGGCCGCCGCGAGGCTCGCGGGCCGCTGCGGCGCGGGCTTCGCTTCGCCTTCGGCCTTCGGCGCGTCTTCGACTGGTTGCGGCGAGAGCCACGCAGAAAGGCATGCGCGCAGCGCGGACGTGATCGCGAGCAGCGCAGCCGAGTCCTTCTCTGCGTCGAGCGCGGCAGCGAGTGCGTCGGCGCACGCTGCGTCGGCGACGAGCGCGAGCGCTTCGGCCGCGGCGATCCGGACCGGCAGCTCGGCTGCGCGCAGTTGCGCTTCGCACAGCTTGCGAGCCGAGACGTCCTTGCGTGCAGCGAGCGCGCGGATGGCCGCCGCGCGGATGCCGCTGCCGAACGCCTTGTCGGCCGCATCGTCGCCGGCTGCCAGTTTGCGAATGTGCTCGAGCGCAGAGGCTTCCGTGACCTTCTGCGCATAACGCTCGCCGAGCGCGCGAACGCGCGACGGCGCCATCGCCTCGGTGTACTTCACCTTGCCGTGGTCGAGCCCGATGGCTGCGACCGTGACGATCGCCTCGGCGGCCGCAGGCGTCTGCAGCGCCGCGGTGAGACGCAGCAGCAGTTCGAGTTCGCGCGCCGCGGTGAACGGTTCGCCTTCGTTCTTCGGCGCGAGCCCGAACTTCTCGGAGATCACGTCGCCGCGCAGCTGCTCCTGGCTCTGGAAGTCGACCTTGCCGGAGCGGTAGGCGCGCAGCCATGTCTGCAGCGCCTTCAACGGCTTGTCGTCGGCCTTCTGGCCTTGCGGCGCATGCGATGGCGCGACGAGCGCAGTGGCGCTGGCGGCGGCTGGCGATGCGAGCAGGGCGGTTGCCGACAGGAGGCACGCGAGGAACGCGTTCATGCGGCGGAGCTTAGCAGCCCGACGCAGAACGACGCTGCCCGCGCGCGTCAGCGGCCGTTGCCGGCAGCTTCGATGCGAACGCCGACCACGCCGCGCAGCCTGCGGAACACGGCCTCGGGGCCTTCGATCTCGCTCATCGGCGCGACGTAGACCGGGCCGCAGTCGTCCGAGAACACGAACGTCCTGCTCAGTTCGAGCGGGTTCATCTGCGCGGCGTCGGGCACGTTGGGCAGCACGAAGAAGATCTGGTCGAGCAGTTCCGGCCACGAACGCGCGATGCGCAGCACGTGCTGTTGTTCGCCGCCGCGGTCGAAGCTCGGCGTGACCGACAGCGCGGTGGTGAGGCGGCTCAGGCTGTTGCTCTTGCGCAGCGCGGGCCCGACGACTTCGCGCACGCTCACGAGGCCGCGGCCGTTCTGGCGCATGCGGTCGCGGTCGAGCAGCGTCACGAACACGCGCAGGTCCGAGTCGACTTGCGGGTCGCCGAAGCTCAGGCACTTCGCGTCGCGCAGCTCGGTCAACACGCCGCCGAGGCGCGAGAGCGACTCTGCGTCGTCGTAGATCTTGCCGACCATCGCTTCGTCGGCCGCGCCGCTGTCGAGCAGCGCGAGGCAGTGCGAGGTCCACTTGTGGCGTTGCTCGAACTGGCGCGCGGTCTCCACGGCGAGCAGTTCGGACGTGAGCGGCTTGACTGCGGACAGCATCGCGTCCTGGCGGCGCGGCGCGAGCGGGGAAGCATCCGCCGAAGCGACGTAGGCGGGCTCTTGCGGATCGTTCGCGAACTGCGCCGGCCGCGGCTCCGCGTCGATGCGCGGCTTGGTTGCATTGCTGGCCGGCGACGGCTCTGCGATCGCGATCGGTTGCTGCGCCGGTTGCGCGAGCCGTTCTGCGCCGCGGTCCTTCAGCATCGATGCGACGAACAGCGCCGCCGCAGCGGCGGCCGCGCCGACGAGCATGTAGCGAATGCGCGCGCCGACCGAGACCGGCTCCTGGAACACGGCGGGCGGCGAGCCTTCGCCGGCTTCGATGCGCGCGAACAGCCGTTCGCGGAAGTCGGCGCCGGTGCGCTGCCGCGGCAACCGCGATGCGATCTGCTGCGCGCGTTCGAGCTCGTGCCAGAAGCGCGAGCACGGCTCGCACGCGGACATGTGGTCCAAGACCTGGGCCCGACGACCCGAGCCGAGGCGGCCGTCGAGGTATTCGGACAGTTCGTGTTGGCAGGTGCGGCAGTTCATCGTGCGTCTCACACCTTGATCAGCCTGCTGACGAGCGACTTGAAGCGTTGGCGCGCGCGGAACAGCCGCGTCGACACCGTCTTGACGGGGCAACCGAGGATCGCGGACGCGTCCTCGTAGCTGAGGCCTTCGATCTCGCAGAGAAGGAACGCCTCGCGGAACTTGGCGGGCAGCTGCTCGATCGCGCGTTCGATCGTCTCGTTGGCTTCGCGCGTCTCGGCGAGCTGGTCGGGCCGCTGGTTGTCGGCGTCGCCCGGCACGAACGGCTGCTCGTCGTCGCGCGACAGGTCGCCGAAGAGGCTCATCTTGAACTTGCGCCGACGCAGTTGGTCGAGGCACAGGTTGCGCGCCACGCGGTAGAGCCACGGGCGGTAGGCTGCGACCGGGACCGTCTCAAGATGCCGGTAGAGTGCGAGGAAGCTGTCCTGCGCCACGTCCTCGGCCGCCGTGCTGTCGCCGAGCATGCGCGCGGCGAACGACTTCAACCCGTCCGCGTGCTCGCTGAGCGCGCGGTGCCACGCGACCAGGGTCGCCGGATCGGGTTCGTGCTGCACTGCTCTCGAAGCCATGCTGGAGACGGGTCGGGGGAGCCGCCATGATCCTCGGCCCGACGTCCGCTGCAGCGGCATCGGCCCCGGGACCCGGGCGAATGTAGGCCAGCGCAGACGCGACCCCGGGCCGAAAACTCCGCATCCCGACGGCTCTTCGGGGCGGACTCCGGCCCGCCGGTCGGCCCGCACGTTCCCTTCGACCGCAAGCTCACGCGATCCACCCCATGGCACGGCACCTTCCCTTGGCCTTGTTGGCATGCCTCTCCGCTTGCACCGGGGGCATGGGGCATCGATCGATGGCGACCCTGCTCGGCGAACTGCCGCTGCCTGCGGGCACGACCAAGGTCCGCGTGGAGATCGAGAACGGCAGCCTCGAGGTCCGCGTCGGCGACGCGGGCAAGCTCGGCTACCGCGGCCAGGTCCGCCGCGCGGCGGACACCCAAGAGCAACTCGTGGCGTTCGAGGCCGTCGGCGCAGAGCTCAAGGGCGAGTCGGATCCGGCGGCGCCGGGCACGTTCGTCGTGCGCGGCCCCTCTCGTCCGCAAGGGCAGGCGATCGGTGTGCTCGCAGTCGAGGCGATCCTCCAGATCCCCGATGGCATCGAGGTCACGCTCGCGGTGTCGGGCAGCGGCAACCTCGCGGTGGACACTCGGTCCGCTGCGATCGACCTGCAGTGCGGGCGCGGCGACGTTCGCTGCAAGCGCACTCGCGGCGGCGCCAAGATCCACACCGGTCGAGGCAACGTGATCCTCGACGACCACGCGGGCGACATCGATGTCGACATCGGTGTCGGCGACATGCAGATCTTCGTGCGCGAGCCGCAGAAGCGGATCGTGTTGGTGACCGGCATGGGCAACGTGCAGTGCCTGTTGCCGCCGGAGAGTCCGTTCCGCGTCGATGCACGCACGCAGACGGGCAAGGCCGCGAACGGTTTTGGGCTGCCGATCGAGAAGGACGGATACCGCGCCACGATGGTGGGGCAACGTGGCGACGGCCGCACGGAACTCGTCATGCGATCGGGCAAAGGCCACCTGTCGCTGAGCCACAAGACGTTCGAGTGATCGCGCGGCCTGCCTCCTAGCGCAGCGATTCGTGCGCATTGGTGCGCATGGAGAAAGGGGTCGGGCAAGAACGAACTATGCGGCGTGCTCGATCCCGGCGTTCTGCCGGAGGCGGGCCCAGTTCCGCGAACTCACGACGCGTGCCTGGGTGACTTGCCGGGGTGGGGCACCAAGTGCGTAGCGCACAAAGCCGTTCCGCACCGTCATTTCTGTGCACAGCTTCGTAACGGGCGCCATTCCTCCGGCGCGACGTCCTCACCGAAGCGCCTCACTTACCAACACCAACATGGCCATCGGAAAGCGTCTTCTCGTGTTCTCTGCTCGTGATCCCAAGGCGGCGTCGCTCCTGAGTGCGACGACGGCGTGGGGTTGCCTCACCACCACCTGCGAGTCGATCGACGACCTTCGCGGCCGCATCGAGGGCTCCGAACAGGACGTCGTCCTGGTCGAGCCTTCTTCGGCGCTGAAGAAGTTGTTCTCGGGCGTCGGCGACGAGGACACCCTGAAGCTCCCGCTCGCCGAAGTCGAGAAGCGCCACATCATGCGCGTGCTCGCCTCGACGGGCGGCAACAAGACGCGCGCCGCGCGCATCCTCGGCATCGACACCAAGACGCTCTACAACAAGTTGAAGAGCTACCGGTCGTCCGAGGTCGTCGCGCGCCGTCTGTCGACGGGCAGCGTCGTCTCCTCCGCGGTCTGAGAACGACCGCAGGCTCAGCGCGGCTGCAACCATGCAGCGGCCGCGCTCGAGCCGAACCCGCGCGCTCCCGTTCTTCGGTCGAGCGCGCATCGCTCGCGCGGCAACCATGCGCCGCGCGAGCTCTTCCTGCGGCGGTGCGCCGTGTCGCCGCAGGAGCGGGTCTCGAATGTCGACGACGCTGTCGTCGACGTGGTTCTCGTGTCGCGTTCTCCCGCACGCGGAACGCGCGCGCGTCCCGTCGCGGGCCATCGCCGAGACCGGCCTCGAAGGCCTGCGATGTCGTGCGAGATTTTTTCGGCGAGCGTTCCGCGCGCGATGCGCCGGTGCGACCGCGCCACGGCGCATGTGCTGCGAACGCGAGGGCTTCGGACGCGCCATGCGCCGCTAATGCGCACGCGACGAGAGCCGATGATGGTGCAGCGCCGCGAGGCGCGATCGCAGAACACTGACCTGCGACGGGCCTTGATTCGCCGACTTCGATCCTTTGCCTGCAGTGCCCGTCGCAGGTTCTTTCCTCCGGTTCCCCCAGCCGGACCCGTTCTGCAAGCCGCCGCGAACTGCGGCCGCCGCGCGCCGCCGCGAACCATCGCAAGGGCGTCCTGGAAACTCGCCGTGCCAGCGGTTGAATGGTTCGCCCAATGGGCTTCCAGGACCACATCCACGCAATCCGCAGAGCAGAGCTGAGAGTAGACCAGCTCAAGGTGTCTCTTTGACTACGAGCTACGCCACCGCGAGCTCGCGCGCATCGAGAACCAGATGAGCCAGCCCGGTTTCTGGGACGACGCTGAGGCGGCCCAGAAGCTGATGGCGCAGAAGAAGCTCTGCGTCGGCGTGCTCGAGCCCATCGACCGCATCCGGAAGCTGATCGAGGACGCAGGCGTCCTCGTGGAGCTCGGGCAGGACGACCCGCAGTCCGTCGAGGCCGACCTCGTCGACACGGAGCAGAAGATCCAGGCGGCAATCGAGGCGCTCGAATTCCAGCTCATGCTCGGCGGCGAGCACGACTCGAAGAACGCGATCGTCTCTCTGCAGCCCGGCGCCGGCGGCGTCGATGCCAACGACTGGGCCGAGATGCTGCTTCGCATGTACGTGAAGTGGGCGCCCAAGCACGGCTACGAGGTCGAGGAGATGGACTTCCAGTCGGCCGAGGAAGCGGGCATCAAGAACGCGACGATTCGCGTGAAGGGCCCCTTTGCCTACGGGCGACTCAAGGCCGAGCAGGGCGTGCACCGTCTCGTGCGCATCTCGCCGTTCGACGGCCAGGCGCGTCGCCAGACGTCGTTCGCGTCGGTCGAAGTCGTGCCGGAGTTCGAGGACGACGTCGAGGTCGACATCCGCAAGGAAGACCTCAAGGTCGACACCTACCGCAGCTCGGGCGCAGGCGGCCAGCACGTCAACAAGACGGAGTCCGCGATCCGCATCACGCACATCCCGACCGGCATCGTCGTCGCGTGCCAGGCTGAGCGCAGCCAGCACAAGAACCGCGAGTCGGCGATGAAGACGCTGAAGGGCAAGCTCTACCAGCTGGAGATGAGCAAGCGCGAAGCCGAGCTCGCCAAGTTCTACGGCGATCGCGGCTCGATCAGCT
>CAZEQF010000034.1:0-5424 GCA_964514315.1 uncultured Singulisphaera sp.
GTCGAATCCATGGATTCGACTTCGTTCGCACTCCTTGATCTCGACCCGGCTGCCATGCTCTCGACGACGCAGCCGTTCCTAGCAGCCCGTCGAAGCCCGTCAACTGACCGCACGAGCGGCGCCACCTCAGGCCATCGCCCGCCTTTGCGCGCCTCGTGGAGGCACGCGCCGAGATTCGTTCGCGCGTCAGCTCCCGCCTGTGCGCAACGCCAACTGCTCCACGAACGCGCGATGTTCTGCGGATGCGAGCCCTAGCGACAGGCGTTGGATCGCTCCGCGCAGGTCGAGCGCGAGCATCGACGGCACGTCGAGCCAGAGCCCCGGGAACGTCTCGCTGCGCAGCACCCCGTGCGCGTCGGCATGCATCGCGACGAAGCGTTCTTCGCACAGCGAGAACCAGTCGATCGCGGCGTCGTCGGCGCGCCAGACCAGATACTCGCGCACGCCGTTGCGTTGGTAGGCCCGGAACTTGTCGTGCAGGTCGTAGCTCGCGCTGCTCGCGGCGATCTCGGCGACTAGCTCCGGCGGGCCTTCGAGGTATCCATCGGCGTTGACTCGGCACGCGCCGCCCTGCGCGATGCGAAGGTGTGCATCGGGCTGCACTTCGTTGGCGAGGTCGAGCAGGACGGTCGCGTTGTCGCCCGCATCGACTCCAGGCGTGGCTGCGAGGTAGGCCGCGATCCAACCGGAAAGGTGCATGTGCGGTCGAGCGTGCCGCGATTGGCTGACAGGCGAAGGCATGTAGACAGTCCCTTCGACGAGCTCAGCCTTCTTGCACTGCGGCATGGCCGCGTAGCGCCGATGGAACTCACGCCGCGTGAGCCGATCGCCACTGGCGAGTTGCGGGATGGTGTGCATGCGAGGAAGTAAGGTCGTCATACGAATGGAGACGCCTACCGGGGGAAGATACCTCGCGAGGGAACCCCCGGGCCCTTGGCCCGAGTGCTTGCGGAACCGGACCTTTCCGAGAATCCTGGCCGTCTCGCGCGTAACCCCGCCGCCAAGTCACAACCCATGCCCTCACCGCACGAGGAAAGCCCCGTTCCGGCAGCCGCCAACTGGGAGGCGTTCTACGCCAACTACCGGAAACCGGGCTACGTCCGCGGCTTCGAGATCACGACCAAGCTCGGGGCGGGCATGTTCGGCCTCGTCTTCAAGGCGGTGCGGCAGTCGATCGGCAAGGAGTATGCGATCAAGTTCCTCAAGGTCGACGACGGCGAAGTGCGCCGCGCGGTGCTGCAGGAGCTGGAACAGGTCCGCTACTTCGCGCAGGTCGACCACCCCAACCTCGTCGCAATCGAGGACAAGGGCGAGGTCGACGGCATCCCCTACATCGTGATGAGCTACGCGGGCGCGGAGACGCTGCGCGATCGGCTGCCCGGCGAACCGAGCACGCGCGGCGAACTGCTCAACCTTCTGCTCCAGGCCTGCCGCGGCGTCGCCGCCTTGCACGAACGCAGCCTCGTGCACTTCGACCTCAAGCCCGCGAACGTCTTCTTGAAGGGATCCGTCGCGCGCGTCGGCGACTACGGACTGTCCAAGCTCGTCACGCACAGCCAACGCAGCATGTCGATGGGCCGCGGCACGCCGTACTACATGGCGCCGGAGATGCTGCAGCGGAAGGGCGACCATCGCAGCGACATCTATTCGCTCGGCGTGATGCTCTACGAGACGTTGTGCGGCGACGTGCCGTTCAAGGGCGACAGCGAGTGGGAGGTGCTCAAGAAGCACGAGACCGCGGCGTTGGTGTTCCCGTCCGGCGTCGATGCGCGGCTCGCCAACGTCGTGCGCCGTTGCATGCACAAGAACCCCGACCAGCGCTTCCAGAGCGTCGCCGAGATGCTCGCGGCGGTCGGCGCGCCGATCGGCGCGGGGGCTGCCGCCGCAAGCGGCGCGCGTCCGTTTGTCGCGCGGCCTTCGGTGGCCGCTGCTCCTGCGTCGGTTCCGCCGCCGTTGCCGGCGATCGCCCCAGCAGGCAGCGCCAAGGACACGAGCGCCTCGCGCGCAACGCGTCCGCCGTCGTTGTGGCGGCGCGCGGCGGTCGCGCTCACGTTGCTGGCGCTCGTCAGCGTGATCTGGACTGTGCGCGCCGTGAGCGCCGAGCCGTCGTGGGTCGTCGATGCGTCGGGCGCGTCGTTGCCGCATGCCTCGTTCCAGGTGGAGCCGTTGCGCGCCGAGTTGGCGCAGGCCGAGTCCGTCGATTGGCATGCGTTGGCCCAACAGATCGCCGACCAGGTCGCAAGCGAGTCCGCGACGACGCGCGCCTGGGTCGCTGAGTTCCTGCCGCTGGATTCGCTGCAAGGGCTCGACGGCGCCCGCCTTTCGCAGTGCGAAGCGCGCCTTCGTCAGCTCGTGACCGCAGAGCGGTTCGACGCCGATGCTGCGCAACAGCTCGCGAACGAGGGCCGTGAGTCGCTGGTCGTCGCCGTTCGCGAACTCGTGGACTGCGATCTCGGCGCCTATCCCGTGTCGCGACGCGCGCTCGGACTCCAGCGGTTCCTCCGCGAGGCGACGGGCGCGGAGCCGATCGCCCTCGTCGACGATCCGCTGCTCCCGCGCAACCTGCGCCAGCGCGAGAACGAGTCCGTGCCCCTTGCCTGGGCTCTGTGGATCCAGCGCATCGCGCCCGACGAGGCAAGCTGGCGATACCGGCTGTCGCAGACGGGCCGCTGAAGGCGCACGCCGGGCGCGGGCCACAAGCTCGCTGTCTCCGACCGAGCCTGTCCGGCGCTTCCGGGCTAAGCTCTCCGCCCCGAGGAACCCGACCATGCGCCGTCTCGCCGTCCTTTCGTTCGTTCTCGTCGCCGCCTGCGGCGTCTTCCGTCGCGACGACTTCCGCGAAGCCCAGCAACTCGTGGACGCCCTCTCGCAGCGCTACCAGGAGATCACGCGCCTCACGGTGCACGCAGTGCCGAAGGGTGAGTCCGAGTGCCGCGTGATCGCGAGCACGGACCCGGGCCGCCGTGGCACGTCGTCGGACCCCGAGGACCAGCAAGCGTTGACGACCGGCGAAGTGGTGGTGCTGGAGGAGCCGGGCGCGATCGACGTGACCGTTCCGGTGTTGCCGTTCGAAGGCAAGCCGACCGCGGTCGTCGGCGTCACGTTGCGCCAGCCCGAAGGCCGCAGCAAGGAAGCGACGGTCGCGCGCGCCAAGGAGATCGCCAAGGCGGTCGCCGACGCGGCGCAGAACCAGCCGATCCCGCTCTGGTGAACGGCCGTGGCGCGGCGCGCGCGAGCCGTTGCAGCAGAATCGAGCGCGTGCCTTGCCCCCGTCGAGCGTCTCCATCGGTAGCCGTGCCCACTCTGAGCCCTAGTCGAACCCGCTGGCCGGAGGCCTGCCCAGCCGCCCCTCACCGATGACCGAGCCCGCACTGCCATTCGAGACGGCCGCGACCGGCCGCTACGTGCAGGTCGCGCTCAACCTGCCGCTGCGCCGCGAGTTCACCTACTCGCTGCCAGAGGGCGCAACGGCGCGGCCCGGCAATCGCGTGCTCGTGCAGTTCCACGGCCGCAAGCTCGGCGGCGTCGTCGTCGCCGTGAGCGACACGTGCGACCTGCCGCCGCAGAAGGTGCGATCCGTCGAGAAGGTCCTCGACTCGGATCTGCTGCTGCCAGACAGCTTGATGCGTCTCGGCAAGCGCATGGCGGACAGCTACGGCTGCTCGCTCGGCGAAGCGCTCGACGCGACGTTGCCCGCGGTCGCCAAGCAACGCGGCCAGCGACGCATCCCGTGCCTCGAGGTGAAGGCGCCTCGCGACCTCGCCGTCGCAGCGGTCGCGGAGCTGGAGGAGAAGCACCAGCAGCAATCGCGCGTGTTGCGCACCGTGCTCGAGTTCGGCGCGCCGATGCCGACGCTCGAAGTGCAGCGACGCACCGGCACCAGCGACAGCCCGTGGAAGACCTTGGTCAAGAACGGGCTCCTGCGCCGCGTGCTCGTCGCCGAGGAGTTGCGCGAGCTGGAACCGTCGCTCGACGAAGCAGCGGTGCGCCACATGCTCAACGAGGAGCAGCAGAAGGCCGTCGACCAGGTCTCTGCGACGATCCAGGCCGGCGTGCATCGCACGTTCTTGCTGCACGGCGTCACCGGCAGCGGCAAGACCGAGGTCTACCTTCGCATCCTCGAAGAAGTCCGCGCGCGCGGCCGCACCGGCATCGTGCTCGTGCCCGAGATCGCGCTGACTCCGCAGACGGTCGGTCGCTTCGCATCGCGCTTCCCCGACGTCGCGGTGCTGCACAGCGGCCTCACCGACGCGGAGCGCGGCCGTCAATGGCAGCGGTTGCTGCAAGGCAAGTCGGGCGTCGCGGTCGGCGCGCGATCGGCGTTGTTCGCGCCGCTGCAGAACCTCGGGCTCATCATCCTCGACGAAGAGCACGAGACGTCGTTCAAGCAAGACAGCACTCCGCGCTACCACGCTCGCGAGATGGCGATCGCGCGCGGCGAGATCGAGGGCGCGGCCGTCGTGCTCGGTTCGGCGACGCCGACGTTGGAGTCGA
Organism: uncultured Singulisphaera sp.; assembly: GCA_964514315.1. Lineage (GTDB taxonomy): Bacteria > Planctomycetota > UBA1135 > UBA1135 > UBA2386 > SXPK01. Next base: position 4,495 of record CAZEQF010000034.1, read on the forward strand.
TCGGCAAGGCGCGCCGCGGCGTCTACGAGCTGTTGACGCTCAAGAAGCGCGCAGGCTCCGGCACGCTGCCCAAGATCATCGTGCAAGACCTTCGCGGCGAGCCGAAGGAGCAGCGACGGGCCGGCATCGTGCTGTCGCGCACGCTGCAGTTGCTGATGCAAGAACGATTGCGCGCGCGCGACCAGGTGCTGCTGTTCTTGAACCGCCGCGGCTACTCGCCGGTGCTGCTGTGCCCCGGTTGCGGCGAAGCCGTGAAGTGCGAGCACTGTTCCGTGTCGATGACGTGGCACGGCCGCCGCGGCCGCCTCGTGTGCCACTGGTGCTGCAACGAGCTGCGTCGTCCCGAGGTGTGCGCGACGTGCCAGCACCAAGGCATGCACGAACTCGGCGTCGGCACGGAGCGGCTCGAAGCGGTGGTGAAGGAGCTGTTCCCCGACGCGATCACGGCGCGCATGGACGCGGACACGATGGCCGAACGCGGCGCGCACGAACGCGTGCTCGCAGCGTTTCGCAAGCGGCACATCGACGTGTTGATCGGCACGCAGATGATCGCGAAGGGGCTCGACTTCCCCGACGTGACCCTCGTCGGCGTCGTGTCGGCGGACACCGGGCTGTTCGTTCCCGACTACCGCGCGGCGGAGCGCACGTTCCAGCTGCTGTCACAGGTGGCAGGCCGCGCCGGCCGCGCCGACAAGCCGGGCACCGTCGTGTTCCAGACCTACTGTCCTGACAACTACGCGGTCGAGGCGGCGGCCAAGCTCGACTTCGATTCGTTCGTGCAGCAGGAACTGCGCTTCCGCAAGGAGACCGGCTATCCGCCGTTCTCGCGCCTGATCCGCGTGCTGGCAGAGGCCGCAACCGAGAGCGAAGCACAGGCCGTGCTGCAGCAAGCGTGCGAACCGGCGAAGGGGCCCGAAGGCGTCGACGTTC
>CAZEQF010000034.1:5434-6792 GCA_964514315.1 uncultured Singulisphaera sp.
GGCCTTCATGGCCTTCGTCGTCAGGCCGAGGATATCGCGCTCGAAGGCGTCGACGTGCTCGGCCCCGCGCCCGCGGTGATCGGCAAGGTCAAGGACCGCTGGCGCTGGCACATGCTCGCGAAGTGCTACACGGCCGATGCGTTCGCGCGCGCGATGCAGGCGCTCGGCACCGTCGAGGACCGCGCGACCAGGACATGCCGCGTCACGCTCGACGTCGATCCCGGCAGCTTGATGTGAGGATTCGCGCCGCGGCGCGTGCCTTCGGCACTCGTGCGTGGGCCCATGCGCGCATTCGATGTGCGCGTCTGTGGACCAAGAGATGCGATGGCGACCGTGTCGCCGAGGAGGTCTCCGTGATCCCACGCATGCTGCGTCGTCTGCTGTTCCCGTTCGTGTCGCTGCCGTTGCTCGCCGGTTGCGCGTTCGTCGATCGCGAGGCCGAGCTGCGCTACTCGGCGCCTGCGCGGGAGGCTGCTGCGCCGACCGCTGAAGGCGTCTTGCGCGCGACGGTCGCTGTGCGCGACGTCGTCGACCGCCGCAAGGACGCAGAGAACGTCGGCAACGTGCGCAACGGCTTCGGCATGAAGACCGCGGACGTGCACGGCAAAGGCGATGCAGTCGCCTGGGTCCGCGAGGCCACGAAGCAAGAGCTGCAGCGCGCTGGCTTCGTGCCGAAGGTCGCGGCTGCCGAATCGGACCTCGTCGTCGACGTGCAGCTGCAGACGACGAACTGCACCGCCTACCTCACCTACGAGGGCGACGTGTCGATCGCCGCGAAGGCCATGCGCCACGGTCGCGCGATCGTCGACGGCATCTACGTCGGCAAGGGCAGCGCGGGCATGAACTGGACCGCGACCGACGCGTCGTTCGCCGAGACGCTCGACCTCGCGCTGCAGGACGCGCTGGTCCAGTTCCTGCGCGACGTGCGCAAGGCTGAGGAAGCGTCGCTGTCTGCGCGCGTTCCGTGATTGCGATCAGCCGAGGTGCCGCTTCTGCCGCGACGCAGCGCGCGACGTCTCGTCGCCGGCCTGCGCGTCGTCGTGCTTGCTGTGCGCCTGCCGCGGCTTGGCCCACGGCCGCAGGATCTCGGGCCAGTCGTGGCGACGACCGCGCGCGTAATCGGCGGCGAGCGCCGTGCCGACGCGGTCGCGATCGATGCCGCGCGTCGTCGTGAGCCACTCGAACATCAACTCGGCGAGCTTGTGCATCGCGATGCCGTGCGTCGCGCGCGCCGTCGTGTGGATCGCGTCGGCGAACGTGAGGAACTGCGCGAATGCGGACTCGCCTTCGAGCACGATCGCGAGCGTGTTGGGCCAGTTGCCGGAGTTGGCGACGACGTCCCAGTAGCGCGCGAAGCG
>CAZEQF010000034.1:6892-18018 GCA_964514315.1 uncultured Singulisphaera sp.
GCGTGTTGGGCCAGTTGCCGGAGTTGGCGACGACGTCCCAGTAGCGCGCGAAGCGTTTCATGCGCTGGATGTCGGCGAACGGCATCGCCGCGGTCTGGAGCACTTCGTACGGCGGCACGCGGCTGTAGCGCATCGACGCAGTCTCGTCGTGGCGTGCGATCGGCGCGCCGCGAAGTCGCTTGAGTATGCCGACCTGGATCTCGTGCGGGCCCGCAGCCCACAGCCGGTCGAAGCCGCGGCCGAACGTCGCGAGGTCCTCGCCGGGCAAGCCGACGATGAGGTCCGCGTGCAGGTGCACGCCGGTGTTCTCGCGCAGCCACTTCAGGTTGGTGAGCACCTTGTCGTTGTCCTGCCGCCGCGCGATCGCTTGGCCTACCTCCGGATCGAGCGTCTGCACGCCGACTTCGAACTGCAGCACGCCTTCGGGGAACTTCGCGATCGGTTCCTTGAGCGCGTCGGGCAGGCGGTCCGGGATCAGTTCGAAGTGCACGAACAGCCCAGGCCGCAGGCGCTGCAGGAAGAACTCGAGGATCGCGACGCTCGTCTTGATGTCGAGGTTGAACGTGCGGTCGACGAACTTGAAGTGCGACAGCCCGCGGTCGTAGAGCCGCTGCATGCGCGACAGGAAGTCGGCGAGCGGCGCTTTGCGCACGCCTTCGTCGAGCGCCGACAGGCAGAACTCGCACGTGAAAGGGCAGCCGCGCGACGCCTCGACGTAGACGATGCGGTGCGCGACGTCGACGTCGTCGTACTCCGCATACGGATCCGCGAGCTGTTCGAAGTGCGGCGGCGCGGCGTCGATCACGCGCGGTTGTGGGCGTTCGCCGCGGAAGAGCTTCTTGCAGAGTTCCGCGAACACGAGGTCGCCTTCGCCGCGCACGACGTAGTCCGCGTCGCGGCACATCGGCTGCGCGTCGGTTTCGTGGCTCACCTCGGGGCCGCCGAGCACGACGACGACTTCGGGAGCGATCGACTTGAGCACCGCGACCAGCTCCGCCGTCGCCTGCGCGTTCCAGACGTAGACGCCGAGGCCGACGATGCGCGGCGACTGCGCGAGGATCTTCTCGGCGACGTCGGCGGGCCGGTTCTGGATGTCGAACTCGACGATCGCGCAGTGCTCGCGCAGGTCGCCGAGGTTGGCGCGGAGGCAACGCAGCCCGAAGGATGCGTGGATCCACTTCGCGTTCAGTGTGGCGAGGACGATGGCGGGCATGCGATGCGCGTGGGTCTTGGATACCGGCGACGGCCGCCGACGTCGAGGCTCGTGGTTCAGCGTCGTGCAAACACAGCGATGCGCCGCTTCGCCGCGCGTTCCGCGAGCGATTCCGGCAGGGCGAACGGCTCGTAGCCGAGCGCCAGCAGGTCCTCGGGCCCGAAGCCTTGCGGCTCGAACGCGATGAGCCCGAACTTGCAGCGCGGGTTCTCGGCCCTCGCGCGCAGCTCGGCGATCTGCAACGACCGCGGTGGCGAGGGCTCCATGCCGACGAAGAACTCCACCCGGCACATCGAGAACGGCAGTTGGTGCGGCGAGTCGCCGCGATGCTCCGCGCTCACCACGATGTCGCCGGGCTGCATCTTGCTGCGCAGATACTCGCCGAGGTCGCGTTCGATCGTCTTCTCCTCGCGTTGGTTCCGCGAGATGCGCACGACATCGACTCCGAACGTCAGCAGCAGCAGTCCCGCGAGCGCGTGCGGCGACGAGAGCCGCGGCCACTGCCGCGCGCGGAAGAAGCCCTTGCCCGCGAACGCGAGCATCAGGACGCCGTAGCCGGAAACGAAACGGATCGTCGAACGCGCGAGCGGGATCACGAGCAGTTGCAGCGTGAACAGCCCGAGCAGCAGCGAGTAGCCGCTGCGCAGCGTCTTGTCGGGCCGCGTCACGACGCCGACCGCGGCGAGCACCGTCGCGACGTAGCCGAGCGACTCGAACACGTGGCCCGGCAGCCGCAGCAAGTGCTCTGCGTAGAACAACAGTCCGCCGCCGTCGCTGCGGCCCGCTCCGTCCGGCCACATGAACGCGGCTTTCGGCGTGAGCGTGAAGCCCGGGCCATAGGCCGCGTAGCCGAGCGGGAACGCGAGGCTGAAGGTCGCCGTAGCGAGCGCGAGCACGACGGCTTGCTTGCGGTCGCGCAGCCACAGCCACGGCACGCTGACGATCGCGAGGCCGGCGCCTTCGGGGCGGGTTCCGTAGGCCAATGCGAACAGCGCGCCGGCGAGCACGGTGGTCGCGGTGCGCGGTTCGCGCAGCAGCAGCGCGACGGAGCCTGTGACCCACAGGTAGAACGGCCCTTCCGTCATGCAGTCGGCGGGGTGCCTGCAGAACCACGTGCCGAGCGCGAAGAGCACGCACGCGAACGTCGCGGCGCGCCGGTCGAACAGCCGTTCCGTCAGCGCGAACAGCGGGAACACAGCGAGCGCGGACAGCGCGCAACTCGCGATCTGCCCGGCGACCACCGTGTCGAGGCCAGGCGCGCACGCGAGGACTGCTGCGATCGTCCACGGATAGACCGGCGGGAACACCGTCTGGAACGACGCCGCGAAGTTGCCGTTCGCGATCTGGTCGCCCATCCACAGATAGGTCGCGCCGTCGCGGCTCGGCAGCGCGACGCCGATTGCAACGAGCGCACGCGTCGCCACCGCGAGCAAGAAGCACGCGAACGGGGCGGGCAGGCGCATTCGGTCTCGGTGCACGACGTTGGTCTACCCGCGGGCAGGCATCGCGCCAACGACGCAGCGCGTCGGTTAGCGTGGGTCGCATGGTCCGCCGCGCCACGCCCGACGACGTCCCGTTGCTCCTCCGCTGCATCCGCGAACTCGCGCGCTTCGAGAAGCTCGAGCACGAGCTCGACATGGACGCCACGCGGCTCGCCGACGCGCTGTTCGGCCCCGAGGCCTGCGCGTTCGCATTCGTCGCGGAGGAAGACGGGGAACCGGTCGGGTTCGCGCTCGGGTTCGCGACGTTCTCGACCTTCAAGACCAACGTCTGCCTGCACCTCGAAGACCTGTTCGTGCTCGAGCCGCATCGCGGCAAGGGGCACGGGCTGCGTTTGCTGCGGACCGTCGCGGCGGAAGCCGTGCGCCGCGGCGCCTCGCGCCTGCAATGGAACGTGCTCGACTGGAACGCGCCGGCGATCGCGTTCTACGAGGCCCAGGGAGCGCGCCTGCTGCACGATTGGCGCATCTGTCGGCTCGACGGCGCTGCGTTGGCGGCGATGGGCGCGGCCACATGACACGGATGGCAATCCGCGTTCGCGCGTTCAATGCCGAGACGCGCGTGGACCGTCGCCGTGCGCGAGGTAGCCTTCTCCGCGCGCCATGAAGATCGCTTCCCTGTTCGGGTCCGGCAGGCCCGTCGTCTCGTTCGAGTTCTTCCCGCCCAAGACGGAGGAAGGCGTCGAGCTGCTCTACAAGACCGCAGGCGAGCTGCGTTCGTGCCGGCCGTCGTTCGTGTCCGTGACCTACGGCGCGGGCGGCAGCACGCGCGATCGCACGATCGACCTCGTGACGCGCATCCAGCGCGACCTCGGGCTCACGACGATGGCGCACCTGACCTGCGTCGGCAGCACGCGCGCCGAGATCAAGGAAGTGCTGAAGCGCCTCGTCGGCGGTGGCGTCAAGAACGTGCTCGCGCTGCGCGGCGACCCGCCGAAGGGCGAGACCGAGTTCAAGCCGGTCGCAGGCGGCTTCGCATATGCGAGCGAGCTCGTGAAGTTCATCCGCGACGAGGGCTTCGACGTCTGCGTCGGCGCCGCGTGCTACCCGGAAGGCCACGTCGAGACGCGCGATCTCGACCAGGACCTGCAACATCTGGTGACGAAGGTCGGCAACGGCGTCGACTTCCTCGTGAGCCAGTTGTTCTTCGACAACGAGGACTACCGCGCGTTCGTTCGCCGTGCGCGTTCGGCCGGCATCGACGTGCCGATCGTGCCGGGCCTGATGCCGGTGACGAACGTCGCGCAGACGCAGCGCTTCACGCAGATGTGCGGCTCGCGCATCCCTCAGGAGCTGCTCCGTCGCCTGCGCATCGTCGAATCCGACGCGAGCGCCGTCGTCGCGACGGGCGTGCACTGGTGCGCCGAACAGGCGCGGCAGCTGCTCGCGTCCGGCGCTCCTGGCCTGCACTTCTACACGCTCAACAAGTCGTCGGCGACGCTCGCCGTGCACGCAGCCCTCGGGCTGTGAACGGCTGCTCGTGAGCGAGCGTTTGGCGCGGCGATGCGTTCGCGCGTAGCCTGTCGCGAATGTCCCGCGACGCCACGATCGAAATCGCCCTGCACCGTCAACGCCGCCAGAAGCTGCTCGACCAGCTCGGCGACGGCATCCTGCTGCTGCCGACTGCGAACGAGCAGATCCGCAACAGCGACGTGCACCAGGATTTCCGGCCCGGGAGCGACTTCCACTTCCTGACCGGGTTCCCCGAGCCCGAGAGCGTGCTCGTCGCGTGGCGCACGCAGAAGGGCAAGCACAAGGCCGTGCTGTTCGTGCGGCCGCGCGATGCCGCGCGCGAGATCTGGGACGGCAAGCGCCACGGCGTGAAGGGCGCGGTCAAGGCGTTCGGCGTCGACGAAGCGCACCCGATCGCCGAGCTCTGGAGCAAGCTGCCGGAACTGCTCGGCGCGCATCGCACGGTGTTCCATCGCCTCGCTGCAGATCGCCGATTCGACGACCGCCTCATCGACTTGTTCGCGCGCGTTGCAGCGAGCAAGAAGCGCGAGCAGCCGGCGCTCCCGACCGTCGTGGACCCGATGCCGACGTTGTGGGCGATGCGTCTCGTGAAGGACGACAGCGAACTCGCGGTCTTGCGGCGCGCGACGGACGCGACGTGCGCAGGCCATGTCGCGGCGATGCAGTTCGCCAAGCCCGGCATGCACGAATACGACGTGCAGGCTGCGATCGAGGCCGCGTTCCGCATGTGCGGCAGCGCGCGCAACGGCTACGGGTCGATCGTCGCCAGCGGCGCGAACGCGTGCGTGCTGCACTACCACGAGAACGACCGCCGCATGAAGGCCGGCGACCTGCTGCTCGTCGACGCAGGAGCGGAGATCGAAGGCGTGACCGGCGACGTGACGCGCACGTTCCCGGTGAGCGGCGTGTTCACGCAAGCGCAGCGCGAGGTCTACGAAGTGGTGCTGCGCGCCCAACTCGCGGCGATCGCCGCGGTGAAGCCCGGCGTGCCGTGGGACGCGCCGCACAAGACCGTGCTGAAGGAGTTGACCAAGGGCCTCGTGAAGCTCGGCGTGCTGAAGGGCGATGCCGAGAAACTGCTGAAGAAGGCCGCGTTCAAGCCGTGGTACATGCACGGCACGAGCCACTGGCTCGGCCGCGACGTGCACGACGTCGGCTCGTACCAGGACGCCGGCGGCAAGCCCACGAAGCTGCGCGCCGGAATGGTGCTGACGATCGAGCCGGGCCTCTACTTCGGCGAGAAGGACGCGAAGGTGCCTGCGAAGTACCGCGGCATCGGCATCCGCATCGAGGACGACGTGCTCGTCACGGCGCGGGGCCGCGAGGTGCTCACGGCGTCTGCGCCCAAGACGATCGCCGAGATCGAGGCTGCCTGCAGCACTCGCGACGCGTGAACGGGAGCGGCGACAGGCAACTTCGGCCGCCGCTCGCGTTGGCGGTCACGGTGGAGGAGTGGCATCAGGACGCGCGGCTGACCGCGTCGCTGATGCGTTCGCAGCGCGAGCGGCTGCCGTCTCTCGTGGTGGAGCACGTCGCATCCTGGCTGCAGTTGCTGGCGCGGCTCTCCGTCCGCGCGACGTTCTTCGTCGACCGCTGCGTGCTGGAGCGCTCGCCGTCGGTGGTGGAGGCGATCGCGCGCGCGGGCCACGAACTGCGCGCGGGATGCATGGAGGAGGCTCTCGCGTTGTCGTCTGCGGACGGGCGACGCAGCGGTTGTGTGAACGGCGAAGAGCTGCGGCGTGGCGTGCGTCGCCCCGAATCCGTGGATGCAGACGTCGCGCACTTCCGTTCGTGGGAGATCGACGCAACACAGCCGCGCATCACCGCCGCGTCGCGCGCGGCGCGGCGCAGCCACTACGAAGGCCTGGACCGGACCGCGGCGATCGTCGAACAGCTGCACGCCGTGCGCGCGATCACCACGTTGGCCGAAGGGGCGCAACTCGCGCCATTGCCGCTGCGCATGCCTGCGCCCGTCGCCGTCGAAGAGCTCGTCGGTGCGTCGCGTCGTGCGTCGCCGTCTTCGATCGCCGCAGCGCGCGCCGTGTCCGTCGTGGTGCCGATGTTCGACGAAGAGGACAACGTCGCGTTCTTGCTGCGTTCCCTCGACGCGCTGCGCGAAGCGGGCGGCGATGCGTTCGCGTTCGAGTTCGTCTTGGTCGACGACTGCAGCCGCGACGCGACTTGGTCCACGTTGCAGAAGCAGTGCGCGGGCCGCACCGACATCCGTCTCGTGCGCCACGAGACGAACCGCGGCGTCGCCGCCGCGATCCGCACCGGCTGCCTTGCTGCGTCCAACGACATCGTCGCGTCGATCGACTGCGACGGTTCCTACGACCCGCTGGAGCTGCTCGCGATGGTCCCGTTGCTCGACGGCGCGGACCTCGTCACTGCGTCGCCGTACCATCGCGAAGGTCGCGTCGCGAACGTTCCAGGCTGGCGCCTCGTGCTGTCGCGCGGCCTTTCGCTGCTCTATCGCATCGTGCTGCGTCGTCGCATCGCGACCTGGACGAGTTGCTGCCGCGTGACGCGGAAGTCGCTCGTCGCCGAGTTGCCGCTGGAGCGCGGCGGGTTCCTCGGGATCGCCGAGCAGCTGGCCCGTGTGGTCCGCCGCGGCGGCGTCGTGGTGGAGCATCCGGCGACGCTCTCGTCGCGGATCCTCGGGTTCTCGAAGATGAAGACCCTGCGGACCATCGGCGGCCACCTCGGGCTGCTCGGCAGTGTCTTGCTTGGAAGCGTGCGCTGACGAACTGCCGATGGCATCGCTTGATGCCATGATGCAACGAGGCGACGCGATCCCATCCATGCCGGCAGGCAGGCGGCGATCGGCCGCGACGACCTCGGAGAGACTCCACAACACTTCCACCTGAGCTGCCGCGCGTGCCGATCCATCGGGACGTTTGGCTGGCATCGCAGTGGAGAACCGAAAGGGAACAAGCCGCACCGCGTCGTCGTGGCGCAGGGGCAGGGAGGCGTCATGAAGCGCCTGCTGTGGCTGCTTGCCACGCCTCCGCTCGTGGCTGCGTGTTCGCTGGTGGCGCTCGCGCTCTGCTGGCCGTTGCTCGCCGTCGTGCTGCTGGTGGACGCGGTCTGGTGGCCGTTCACGCTCATCAAAAGGCGGCCGGCCAGCCGAAGCCCGCGCGACTTGTCCGCGGCCTCGATCATCACCGTCTCGTGGAACGGCAAGCACTTCCTCGAGCAGTTGCTGCCGTCGGTGCGCGCGGAACTCGACGCGTGTCCTGGCGACCACGAGATGATCGTCGTCGACAACGGCAGCACGGACGGGACGGTGGAGTGGCTGCGCACACAGCATCCGTGGGTCAAGGTCGTGGCGTTGCCCGAGAACCGCTTCTTCGTGCGAGGCAATGCTGCTGGCGTCGAGGTTGCGGCGCGTGACGTGCTGGTCTTCCTCAACAACGACATGGTCGTAAAGCCAGGGTTCCTGGCCCCGTTGCTGGACGGGATGAGGGCGAACGATGTCTTCGCAGTGACGTCTGAGGTCTTCTTCCGTGATCCGTCAAAGCGTCGTGAAGAGACGGGTCGAACGCGCGGTTCCATCGAGCGAGGATGGCTGAAGCTGGCGCATGCGGAGCCGAGTCGAGACGAAAGCGCGCTGGACTATGTGCCGACACTCTGGGCGGGAGGAGGAAGTTGCGCCGTAGACCGTCGCCTGTTCCTGGAATGCGGAGGCTTCGACACTCTCTACGATCCGTTCTACATGGAGGACATGGGGCTGTCCTACCAGGCGTGGAAGCGTGGCTATCGCGTGCTTTTCACCGCGAAGAGCGCTGTCTTGCACGAACACCGCGGAACGAGTCGCAAAGCCTTTGGTGACCGCTTCGTCGACAACACGATTCGGCGCAACCAGCATCTCTTCCTGTGGCGCAGTGTCACCGACACACGGATGACGGCCTCGATCCTGCTGCTGCAACCGCTGTCGATGCTCGTGCGTGGCGACAAGTCGTTGGATGCGGTCGCGAGTGAGGCGTGGTTCGAGTTGAAGGCTCTCTTGCGCGCCAGCCTGCGAATTCCGGAGGCGTTGTGGAAGCGATGTGCCTCGCGAGCCTCCTACGTCCGTGCGGACTCTGAGGTATTTGCTCTCGCGAATTCCGTGGTCGCGTGTCGGGCGACTGCCGGCGGGGCCCTCGGGCGATTGCCGGCGCCGACTCGGTTGGGGAAGCGCGTGCTCGTGCTCAGCGCGCGTTTGCCGCGGCTTGGACACGACGGATCGTGGGTGCTCTGGCGCCGGCTTGAGGAAATGGCGAAGCGGCACCGGGTGACACTGTTCGCATTCCTCGATGACGAAGCGGAGCGTGCGCATGTAGGCGCGATCGAGGCGTTGGGCGTCCACGTCGTCGTCCAGGTTCGGGAGCGGAACCCGATGCCCGGCAATCTGCACGGTGTGGTGCCGAACAGGATCTTCCGGGACTACTCCTCTCCGTCGATGCAGCGAGCGGTGCAGCGCATGCTCGAAGGCACGGACTACGACCTCGTGCAGGTTGAGTATGTCGAGATGGCGCATCTCGTTGCGCGGGAGCCGAAGCTGCAGAAGCGCGTGTATGTGTGCCACGAGTCGCTGACGCTTGCCGCGAGAAGATCGGGAGCGGGGATCTTCACGGTGGCCGGCATGGCCAGGTTCGAGCGGCAGATGCTCCGTGCGTTCGACCGGACGATTGCTCTCTCCGGTGTTGACGCAGCGGAACTGCGCAGCATGGCGCCGGATTGCGCCGTCCATACGGTTCCGAGCGGGACGGTCGTCTCCGATGTTGTGCCGGATGTCGTCGCCGTCCAAGCGCATGGTGCAGATCCCACGATTGCTTTCGTGGGCTATTACAAGCACGAGCCCAATGTGGATGCAGCGCTCTGGATGGCGAACGAGATCCTGCCGCTCGTGCGCGATCGTGTGCCGAATGCGCGCTTGCGGCTCCTGGGCCGTGGTGCTCCGGCGGTTGTGTTGGAGCTCGCCAGGCCAGGTGTTGTCGATGTGACCGGCTACGTCGAAGACCTGTCGAGGGCGCTCTCCGAGGCGACGGTTGTTGCGCTCCCGCTGCGAACCGGTGGCGGCCTTCGTGGGAAGTTGCTCGAGGCGTGGTCGGTTGGCCGCCCTGTCGTTGCGACTCCTGTGGCATGCGAGGGACTCGAACCTCAGGGTGGTGTCCACTGTCTCATTGCCGCGGACGCGCGCGCCTTTGCAGATTCAGTGGTTTCACTTCTTGAAGACGAGTCGTTGCGTGCGGCCATCGGGCAGGGCGGCAGGGAGCTGGCCAAGGAGCGATACTCGATGGGTTCCACGGTCGACAAGTTTGACGCGGTCTACAGTGTGCTATGCGGTGGCGCCATCGAGGGGCAGGCTTGAAAGCTGCGATGCTATTGACGGCCGATGCTGGGCCCGCGATCGACATCGCGCGAAGGCTGCGTGCTGGTCTTCCGAATGCCGATTGGACTGTGTTCGTCCGCGATGATGACCGCGAGCAGGTGCTGCCGGCGGTTGTCGGCTGTGTGATTCGCAGTGACAAACCGCGCGGCTCCAAGTGGAAGTTCCTTCGCGCGCTGCGCGCAGAGAGGTTCGATGCAATGTTCGTGGCGTGGCACGGTGGCGAACGCCCGAGCCCGCTGCGTGTCGCTGCGCTTTTTGCTGGCGCCAAGGACATCGTCGCAATCGACGAGCGGGGCCGGTCCTTTGCTGTCCAGTGGTGGGCGCCCTGGTCTTGGTCCGAGCACCTCGTCCGACGGATGAGCCAGTTGCGCGTGCTGCGTGTGATGCGGTTCTGCGCGTCGATGTATCGCCTGACGATCGGTCGCGCGATCTACGCAGTCCTGCTCCTGCCCGAGGTTGCTCGGCAGCGGCGGATGTTGCGCCAGCGGACCTGAGCGCTGGACCGCCGCGGCGCTGCTTCAGCGCGCGGCGATCTGCTTGGGCAGCTTCAGCAGCCGATCGCACTCGCGCAGCAGCCAATCGACGTCGACGAACGGTTCCGCGCCGACGTCCTGCCAACGGATCCGGCACTCTTCGTCCAGCAAGACCACGGAGTGCAGCGCCATCTGCTCGAAGTCGTCATGGGCGCGGAACGCGCGGAAGGCAGCCAATGCCGGGTCCGCGGCCAGTGGCAGCGCGATGCGCTCCTTCTCGTCCATGCTCTGCTGCAGTTCACGGACGGTCGCGAGGTCCTGGTTGCCGACGGCGATGACCTCGATGCCTCGCTCGGCGAATTGCGCTGCCTTGGGCCCGAAGGCACGCAGCTGTTCGACGCAGTGGGCGCACGAGAAGCCGAGGTAGAACACGAGCAGCGTGCGCTTGCCGCGTCGCGACTCCTTCGTGATCGGCATGCCGTCTGTGCCTTCGAGCGAGAACGACGGCGCATCCTGCGGCGTCCAACGGAACGGCCCGAGCGAATCCGCGTCCGGTCGTTCGCCGACGTCCTCGGCCTTCGCCTGCGGCAGGCGCCAGTCCTGTTGTTCGCAGAGCGATGCCGCGACCGGGTCGAGACGGCGTAGCAGCGGCACGTCGAGGTCGGCGTGTCCAGCGAGCTTGCGCAGCTTCTCGAACTGCTCGTGCGCTTCCGTGGACTTGCCCGCGGCGTGGAGCGCCACGACGAGGCGAGCGAGCGTGTGTGCCTTCGGTTTCTCGTCGACGGCCTTCTGCAGTCGTTCGACTGCCTTGTCGTGTTCGCCGAGGGCCATCTCCGCGAGCGCCTTGGCCCAAGGTGGCGTGCCCGGCGCGCGCTCGAACTCCGCAAGCGCAGTCTTCGCGTCGCCGGCAGCGAGCGCGCGTTCGGCTCGCAGGCGATGCAATGCAGCGAACGCGTCGCGCAGCGAATCCGCGTGCGCCGCCAGAGCGGCAGCAATCGCCTTGTCGCGGTCCTCGTTGCTTGCCGCCGAGGCGTCGGAATCGTCCTCCGCCTTTGTGATCGACGCAGCGCGCGCGCTGCGGAAGGACTCGCGGA
>CAZEQF010000035.1:0-17949 GCA_964514315.1 uncultured Singulisphaera sp.
CATGGGCGACAGCAGCGACAATGTGCCTGGCGTGCCGAAGGTCGGCGAGAAGACCGCGGTCGCGCTGATCCAACAGTTCGGTTCGCTGGAGCAACTGCTCGCGCGCACGGCCGAAGTCACGAAGCCCGCGATCCGCGCGTCACTCGAAGCGAACAAGGACCTCGCGCTGCTGTCGCAGAGGCTCGTCACGCTGAAGACCGACGTGCCGTTGCCGATCGCGGTCACCGACCTCGGCCCGGCGCGTCCCGACGCCGACAAGCTGCGCGCGCTGTTCACGCGGCTCGAGTTCGATTCGCTGCTCGCCACCGTGACGGCGGCGCACAAGCCCGACGAAATCGCGAAGGACTACCGCACGATCGAGTCGCAAGACGAACTCGACGCGCTGGTCGCGGAACTGCGTGCCGCAGGCCGCTTCGCCGTCGCGACCGAAGCATCGGGCGCCGTGCACGCGCAGAAGCTGCTCGGCATCGCGTTCTGCGTCGAGCCGGGCAAGAGCCGCTACGTCGCGCTCGATGCGTCATCGAAGGGCCCTGGCCGCGATGCGGCTCTTGCGTCCCTTCGGCCACTGCTCGCAGACAGTTCGCTGCAAAAGGTGTCCGCCGACAGCAAGCGCGACCTCGCGGCGCTCCGCTCTGCCGGCATCGATGCATCGGGATTCACGTTCGACACGATGCTCGCGAGCTACTGCCTGGAGCCCGGCGTCGTCGCGCACGACCTCGACAGCCAGGCGTTGCGGCGCTTCGGCTACAAGAAGACGCCGCGCAAGGAGCTGCTCGGCAGCGGCAAGAAGCAGAAGACCTTCGACCAGGTCGACCCGACGGCGATCGCCGCGTTCGTGGGCGAAGACGCCGACTACGCGCTGCGGCTGCAGCGCGTGCTCGAGCCCGAACTGACGAACGCGAAGGTCGACTCGGTGCTCGGCGAGATGGAACTGCCGCTCGTGCCCGTGCTGCTCGACATGGAGATCGAGGGCATCGCGCTCGACCGCGACCACCTCGCAGCCGTCGGCCGCGAGATGGACAAGCGCATCGCCGAGCTCGAGTCGCGCGTGCACCAGCGCGCGGGCCACGCGTTCAACCTCGGCTCGCCGCAGCAAGTCGGCGTCGTGCTGTTCGACGAACTCGAAGTGCACCGCGCCGCGTCGCTGCAGAAGCCGCGCCGCACCGCGACGGGCCAATACAAGACCGACCACGAAGTGCTGGAGCAGATGGCGAAGCACCACGAGGTGCCGATGCTGCTGCTCGAGTGGCGCCAGCTCACGAAGCTGAAGGGCACCTACGTCGACACGTTGCCGACGTTGTGCGACAGCAAGGGCCGCGTGCACACGACCTTCAACCAGGCCGTGGCCGCGACGGGCCGCCTGTCGAGCGACAACCCCAACCTGCAGAACATCCCGATCCGCACCGAGGAAGGCCGCAAGGTGCGCGCCGCGTTCGTCGCGCGCGGCAAGGGCTGGTCGCTGCTGTCCGCGGACTACAGCCAGATCGAGTTGCGCATCCTCGCGCACCTGTCGCGCGACAAGGCGCTCGTCGAGTCGTTCCAGAAGGGCGAGGACATCCACGCGCGCACCGCGTCGATCGTCTACGGCCTGCTGCCCGACATGGTGACGCCTGAGCTGCGCAACCAGGCGAAGGTCATCAACTACGGCCTCATGTACGGCATGGGCGCGAGCCGCCTCGCGCAAGAGACCGGCATGAAGCCGCCGGAAGCGCGCAAGTTCATCGAGACCTACTTCCGCGCGCTGCCCGGCGTGAAGCGCTACCTCGACGACAGCCTGCAGCACGCGCGCGAGCACAAGGAGGCGCGCACGATGTTCGGCCGCCGACGCCCGCTGCCCGAGATCGACTCGACCAACGCCGGCCAGCGCATCGCCGCCGAGAACATGGCCGTCAACACGCCGATCCAGGGCGCGGCCGCCGACATCGTGAAGCGCGCGATGCTTGAAGTGCACCGCCAACTCGCGCAACGCGGGCTGAAGTCGAAGCTCCTGCTCCAGGTGCACGACGAACTCGTGCTCGACGTGTTCGACGAAGAGCTCGTCGAAGTGAAGATCCTGGTGCGCGACTGCATGCGCGGCGCCGCGGATCTCGCGGTGCCGCTCGACGTCGCGATCGGCGTCGGCCCAAACTGGCTCGCCGCGCACTGAGCGCACGTGCGCGGCCCAGCCGCGCGCATCGAGCCGCAGCGAGAGCCCCTGCGCGACGACGCGTTCGCGTCGATCAGGGGCTCCCGCGTCGCGCAGCGACGTTCCCTGCTGCGCACCACGCCAAGAGCCGCGGGAGCGTGCGGGCACTCGCCCGCTGCCCGCTCACAGCCCGCGCGACATCACGTAGGCGACGAGGTCCGCGAGCTCGTCCGCGTTGAGGCGATCGACGAGGCCCGACGGCATCGGCGACAGCTTGGCGGCTTCGACCTTCGCGACGTCTTCGAACGGCACGCGCACCGACGAAGCCTCGGCCGTCGCGACCACCACTTCGTAGCTGCGCGCTCCGTCGACGGTGCGTTCCTGCACGCGGCCGAACAGCGACGTGCCGTCCTTCTTCGTCAGCACCGCGCCCTGGTATTGGTCGCTGACGATGCGACTCGGCTCCACCACGGCTTCGAGCACATCGGTTGCGGAGAACTTGTTGCCGACGCTCGTGAGGTCGGGACCGACGCCGTTGCCCTCGCCCGAGAAGCGATGGCACGACGCACAGCCCGTCGCGAAGAACAGGTTGCGGCCGTTCGCGAGATCGCGGTTGGCAGCGAGGCGACCCTTTGTCTCCGCAACGGCGTCGTCGAGGGTCCATCGACGGCCAGGGCCCTTCGGCGGCGTGGCGACGAAGGCCTTGGGCTCGGAGCGCGCCTTGCCAACTGCGTCGGCGAGTTGCGCCTTCTCGGCCTCGCTGCACGCCGCGAACGCGTCCTCGACGATGCGCTTCAAGAAGCCCTGGTAGCTCGCGCCGCCCTTCTGCTTCTTGGCTTCCGCGAGGAACGCGAAGTAGGCCTGCCGCTGCTCGAAGGTCCAGCCCTTCTGCACACTGCGCAGCGCGTAGGCGATCCAGATCTGCTGCGACGGCGGCATCGCCGTGAGCATCTTGGCGATCGCGCCGCCGTAGGTTGCGTTGCGCGCGCTGATCTCGGCCCACGCGGGCGCAGGCGACGGCTGCATCGGCGCGAGCATCGGCACCGCGCGCTCGAGCAGGCCGCGCGCGTCGACGTGCGCGAGCAGCGCGACCAGCAGTTGGTCCTGCCGGTCGTCGCCGCTCGGGAACATCGGCAGCAGGCGCTCGCCGAGTTCCTTGGCGACATGCGGTGCGCACGGCTGCAGCCGCAGCAACGCAAGCTCGTGCGCGCGCAGCCACGCGATGCGCTGCTCGCCCGTGAGTTCGCCGTATGGGATCGAAGCGAGTTCGCGCAGCAACGGCTCGAGGTCGTTCGCGTCGCCGCAACGAGCAAGCGCGACGAGCGCGGTGAGCCGCGACCAGGCAGACGAGCGCTCGGACAGCGCACGGGCTCGCCACGTCGCGACGGGCTGCGACTCCACCGCGACGCGCGCCGCGTGGCGCAGCACACGGTCGTCGTCGGCGAGATATGGCCACGCGACCTCGAGCGCGCGTGCTTCGACCTTGCCGTGGAACACTTCGAGCCCGAGCCGCTCGATGCGCGCAGGCGACTGCGGCAACGCGCGCACATCGGCGCGACCCGATTCGTGCGTTAGCCGGTAGAGCCGCGACGGAAGGCCACGACCACCCGTGAGCACGTAGACGATGCCTCGTTCGCGCACGACGACCGCGTCGGTCAGCGGCAGCGGAATGCCGCTCGCGAACGACTGCGCGCGGCCCTTCAGCATCGCGCCGTTCTCGGTGAGCGCGACGCCGTATGCGGTGCCGAACGTCCAGTCGAGCGCAAGCACACCGTTGCCGAACGGAACGACTCCGGTCGGCGACGCAGGCCCGATGTCGCAAACGGCAGGCAACGTGTCCGGCAGGTCCGCGCCCCACTTGCGCGAGCCCGTGCGCCAACCGTAGTCGACGCCGGACAGCACCTGCAGGATGCGCGTGGGGCGATACCACGGCAGGCCCATGTCCCACTCCATGTCCGCGTCGAACGTCACGACGTCGCCGGACGGAAGCACCGCGAGGTCGTAGGCGTTGCGGAAGCCGCAGCACAGCATCTCCCACTGCTTGCCGTCGCGATCGACCAGGCAGACGTAGCCACCCGGCGCCGTGATGCCGACCGCGTGGCCGTTGGGATCGTTGATGCCCGGCACGAGCACGTCCTCCGCGAACGGCCGCGTCACGCGGCTCGAGGAGACTTCGGGCGGCAGCACGTGGTTGCCGCACAGCACGAGCAGATGTTCGCCATCGGGCGCGATCTCGATGGCATGCGGACCATGTTCGCCGTCGCCGCGGAACGCGCGCAGCAACTCGATCGAGTCGAGCGCGCCGTCGCCGTCCTTGTCCGTCAGCCGATGAAGGCCCGGCTTGCCGTGGTTGACCACCGCGTAGAGCGATCCGAACGCCCAGCACAGTCCTTGGCATCCGTCGACGTCCACCGCGACGCGCTCGACGATCGTGTCCTCGCGGCCGAGCACGCCTGCAGGCGTGATGCGATAGAGACCCTTCTGCTGGTCGCTCGCATAGAGACGGCCCTGCGGATCGGAGCACATCGTCACCCAGCTGCCGAATGCGCGCGGCACCGCAAACAACCGCTCCGCAGTCCAGCCCTGCGGCACGCCGAGGTCCTTCGTCGACTCAGTCTTCTGCGGCGCTTCGGGATCGACGTCGACCGCGAATGCATCCGCCGCGAGCGAGCTGCCCCACACGCCTTCGCCGAGCGCGCAGATCACGTTCGCTGTCGACCACGCGGAGTCGTCGAAGCCCGCGCGATCCCATCCGTCCGGATCGTCCGAGCCGACGCGCCACGACGTGTCGGTGACGACTGCGCCGCTCGCAGAGCCGGCGCGCCAGGCGAGCTGCGCGCAGAGACCAGCCGGGCCGCCGTCGTTCCACGCGTGCACCGCGATCGCGTTCTTGCCGGCGCGCACGGCCTTCGTCACGTCGATGCGTCGCGGCGACTCCCACGACGAGCCTTCGCCGACCTTCTCGCCGTTCACGTAGACGCGGAAGTGGTTGTCCGCGGTGACGTGCAGCACTGCCGACTTGGGCGCTTCGTCGAACGCGACTTCGCGACGGAAGAACAGTTCTTCGTCGCCGCCGGCGGACGCGTCCCAGATCCACTGCGGTGCAGGGCCCGCGGCCTGCGCAGGCTGCGGCGCGACGGCGGCGACTTCGACCTTGGGCAAACGCGTGAGCAGGAGGTCCTTCCACTGCACCTTCATCGCTGCGCCCGAATGCACCTGCAGCGCGAGGATGCCGCTGCGCGCGAGCTTGCCGCTGTCGTCGGTGATCTCGACCGCGAGCGCACCGTCGACGAAGTGCTGCACCGTGGTGCCGCGCGCGACGATGCGCATTGTGTGCCACTTCGCAAGGTCGGAGCCGCCGGGCTTGCTGTCGGACAACACGCGCTTGTTGCCGCTCGCATCGACGTGCATGCGCTGGCCGCTCGTGACGAGGATGCCGCGGCCGCCTTCTTCGTAGAGCATGCCGAAGTAGCCGGGCGCTGCGTGCGCATCGCACTGCGGGCCCGCGACCGCAAAGCCGTCGGGCCGCAGGCGGCGACTGCGATACTGCAGCCCGCTGTTGTTGTCGCCTTCGACGCGCACCGAGAACGAGAGGTCGAAGTCCTCGACGTCGGCGCCCTTCCAGATCAAGAAGGTGTTCTGCTGCAGCGTTCCGTCCGAGCGCCCGGTGATGCAACCGTCCTGGACCGACCACACCGCGGGGTCTCCGTCCCAACCTGAGAGCGACGCGCCGTCGAAGAGCCGCTCCGGCTTTCCTTGCGCGATGCACAAGGCGCTGAGCCACGCAAACGCGAACACACCGATGCCATGGGAGAGAGGTGGGCGCATCGCACCAGTGTCGCAGAGCCGGGCCGTCGCTGCACCGATGGAGTTCGGCGCGCACGGACCGGCGTCGGCGCACGCGCGCCGCGGGCCGCCGTTGCCGTCCAGCGCATGCGATACTCTTGTGCATGACGCTTCCGCTCCTGCTCACGGTCCTCGCCGCGCTCCACGCTCCGAACGCGAACCCGGACACGTTCTGGGTCCTGGCCCAGAAGGGCGCCGACGCGCAGCCGATCCGCGGCGCGCTGATCGACGAAGACGCAACGCATTACCACGTGCGCGTCGAAGGCGGTGAACTCTGGCTCGAGAAGGCCACAGTGCAGCGCGTCGAGAAGGACGACCTCACGGTCGAGGCAATCCAGCAGAAGGAACAGGAGAAGCGGCAGAAGGATGCTGCGCCTGCTCCTGTCGCCGACGCGGCCGAAGCCGCGGCCAAGCCTGCCGAGGCTCAGGCCGTCGAGGCGACCGATGCTGGTGGCGATCCCGCGAAGCCTGCGCCGCAGCCAGCGGAACCGGCACCCGCAGCAAGCACCGAGGCTCAGGAACCTGCTGCGGAAGCAGTGATCGCCGAAATGGCCGTTCGCTACGACCCGGTCCTCCACCGCATCAACGGCGGAGCCGCGATGCAGGCGGCGATGCGGATCGATGAGCTGCGAATCGCCTACCAGCGGACGCGTTCGCCCGAGCTGCGCAAGGAACTGCGCCGCGCGCGCCGCGGCCGCTGAGCCGGGCCGCGCCTTCTCCGCAAGAACCGACTCCTGGCCAGCGTTCGCCGGCGCACACACGATCGCGCCGCATGCTGCGCGCGGCACACGCGCGCGTTCGCTGAGAATCCGCGCGAACTCAGAACGTCTTCGCGTTCGCGCGCGCGAGCACTTCGTCGGCGAGCACGCAGAAGCACGCTGCGATGCCGCCGAGGCCGAGGTTGCCGCGCATCCGCAAGCGCAGTCCTTCGCCATCGCACGTGAGCGAGAGCGTCGACGTTCCGAGCGCAGCGGCGAGCTCCTCGGGCTCCGGCAAGTCTTCGCTGGAGAAGCCGAGTTCCTCTTGGTTGGCGTCGATCTGCGGCAGCACCCAGGTCTCTGCGAGGCCCCAGCGACGTTCGCACAAGCGGCCTGGACGCAGGTGCACGAGCCCCATCGCGCCTTCCTCTGCGAGCATCGCAACCGTGAAGTCCGTCTCGCGGAAGAGGCTCGTGCTTTCGTCCGCGCGCTGCTTCAGCGCGTCGAGCACGACCTTCGTCGTCGAACCGATCACGAGGTTGCCGTCGTGGATCGCGTAGCTCGGCGAGAGCTCGATGCCGCCTTCACCCGAGATCGGCGCAGAGCAGTAGTGGATGGTCGTGTCGCCTTGCATGCGCACCTTCCAGTCCAGGCCTTGCTCCACCGTCGCGTTGCGCAACGTGTCGAGCCACTTGGTTGCGGCCGCGACATCGCGCAGGCGCACGACCGCCGTGACCCCGGGGATGGGCGCGGGCGCAGTGCCGAACGAGAAGCCCGCGGTGATCGAACCGTGCATCGAACCGAAGAGCTCTTTGACCTCGGCGTCCGTGATGCCAGCGCCACGGAAGCCTTGGAGGAAGTCGCGCGTCACGTCGCGACGCACGTCGCGTGCAGCATCGCGCGGCAACTGCGCGAGCATGCGATCGAACGCCTCGGGCAGCGCATTCGCATCGACGCGCAACGCGGCGAACGCGACCGTCTCCTTGTCGAAGTAGCGCGCGGCCTCGAAGTCGACCTGGTTGGACAGCGCCGCCTTGAGCAGCCCGTCCTTTGCGCCTTCGATCTGCAGGTCGAGCGTCTCGACCGTGCCTTCGCCAGACGGGCCCGCTGCGAGGTACGCGCCACCGAACGACTCGACGCCCAGCGCGCGACCGAAGTCCGCAGCCTCGTAGGGCAGGAACGGCTCGAACATCGGCGCCAGCTTCGACGCATTCACGAACACCTCGACGAGCGGCGGTTCCTGCAAGCGCGCGCGCTGCGCGCCGAGGTGCGTGGCAGAAGACATCGACGGCTGCTCGCCGCGCTTCACTGCGAGGATCTCGCGAAGGTAGCCCTCGCTGTTCGTGAACACGAACGTGCCGGCTTCGCGCACCGCATAGAGCGTCGGCATGCCGTCGCCTTCGACGATCGTGCACGCGAGGCCGGCGACGCTGCCCTTCTGCACGCGAGTCGGCTCGGGGCGCGCGGCGGCGAGCTGCGCGAGCAAGGCATCGAGATCCTGGCCCGAGTTGCCTTCGTCGACGACGAGCGCAAGCGACGGCAGCATGCCGAGGATCGTCGGCCGGCCGATGCCCAGCGCCATCGGCCGCCGCGCGAAGCCGCGAAGCGCCGCCACGCGCAACGGCGTCTGCTGCTCGCCTTCGCGCAACTGCGCCGCGGCCTGTTCCAGCATCGCGACGACACGTTGCTCACGGACGTCTTGGGGCAGGCCGTCGTAGAACGACTTCAGCAGCTTGGCTGCGCGATGGCCGCCGACGGCCTCGCCGCAGCGGTCGAACCCTGCGAACGACGCCATCGCCCAAGTCGATGCGGGCAGGCAGTCGGCAGGCGCGGGTCCTTGTTGCGCCGCGGCGAACGCAGCGAAGCTCAAGACGGCAAACGAGAGATGGCGGAGTCGGGTCATGGCGATCGCGAAGGAAGTCGATGCATGCGGCGTTGCCGCGAGGCGCGCCCTGTTGCCGCATCGTGCAGCAACCTGTCGCAGGGCGAGGGCCGCGGCTACGGCCCGGGGCGGCGAGTATTGGCGCATCGCCACGATCCGCAAAGCGGACCCTTCGCAGCAGGCAGAACTCCATGCGCGGCCGCAGTGCGCATGGGCTCGCGGGAGCCGGAGAAGCGCGTGCGACTGCGAGGCAGACCTGCTGGCGGGCTCGGCTTCTGGGACCTGCGGCTGAATTCAGCCGCAGAATCTGGACTCAGGATGCCGGCGCTGAATTCAGCTGCTGGATTCAGCTGCTGGATTCAGCCGTGCATTCCAGCGATCCGCGCCGAACTCTCGCAGGGGCTCAGAAGCCCCAGAACTTGACCTCGGGCTCGAGGTAGACGCCGGACTGCGATTGCACACGCTTGCGGACCTCTTCGAGCAACTCCACGAACTGCGCGCAGGTGCCCGAGCCGCTGTTGATGAAGTAGTTCGCGTGCAGGCCGCTGACCTCGATGCCGCCGTTGCGCAGCGTCTTGCAGCCCGCAGCCTCGATGAGTCGGCCCGCGGCGTCGCCAGGCGGGTTCTTGAACACGCAGCCGACGCTGCGCTGGCTCACCGGCTGCGTCGCGTTGCGCTTCTTCAGCGACTCGGAGAAGCGCTGGAAGATCGCGTTCGGATCGTCCTCGCGCAGTTCCCACGTCGCGTGCAGCACGACGCGGCCGTCGAGGCCACCGTCGCGGTAGCGCGGCTTCATGTCCTTCTTCGACCACACGACGATCTCGCCGGTCGGCTCCAACAACGTCAGCGACGTGAGGAACTCGAACGTCTCGCCGTCGCGCGTGCCTGCATTCATCGCGACCGCGCCGCCGACGTGCGCCGGGATGCCGGTCAGCTTCTCGAGGCCCGCGAGGCCGAGTTCCTTCGTCGACCGCATGAGGCTCGCAAGCGTGACGCCCGCGCCGGCGGTGACGCGGCACTTGTCGCGCACCATGCGGCTGTGGTTGCCGAGGTGCAGCACCGCGCCGCGAACTCCTTGGTCGGAGCAGAGGATGTTGCTGCCGCCGCCGAGCACGCGCAGCGGAACGTCGTTCTCGCGGCAGACGCGAACGCAGAGCGCCGCGTCTTCTTCGGTGAACGGCTCGAGGAACCAGTCCGCAGGGCCGCCGACGCGCAGGTGCATGTACGGCGCGAGCGCGACGTTCTCGCGCACGGCCCCGCGCATGTCCGCGAGCGCGGAGCGAAGGTCACAGGTCTGCAAGGATCGCCTCCTTGGCGCGATCGACGTCGCCGGCGCCGAGGACGAGCACGAGGTCGCCCTCCGACTTGCTGTGCGCGATGCGCGAGGGCAATTCGTCGACGCTGCCGCCGGCCTTGCAGCAACCGCCGCGGTCCACCACCGCCGCGACGAGGTCCTTCGCCGAGACGCTCGCGCGGATCTCCGCGCTCTCACGCGCGCCGTAGATGTCGGCGACCAGCGTGCAGTCGGCGAGCGCGAGCGCGTCGGCGAACTCCGGCAGCAAGGCCAGCGTGCGCTGGTGCTGGTGCGGCTGGAAGGCGACGAGCAGACGACGGCCGGGGAAGCGGCGGCGCGCCGTGTCGAGCACGGCGCGGATCTCGGCCGGATGGTGCGCGTAGTCGTTGACGAGGATGCCGCCGCGCGGGCCGTGCAGCACTTCGAAGCGGCGCTTCACGCCCGCGAACTGCGCGAGTCCCTGGCCGGCGCGTTCGAGATCGGCGCCCGCGATGTGCGCGAGGCCGAGCGCGAACAGCGCGTTGCCCATGTTGTGGCGACCCGACAACGACATCGTGATGCGCGGGAAGCGCCGGCCCTCCACCACGGGGCAGAACGACCAGTGGCCGCATTCTTCGCGCACGTCGAGCGCGCGGATGTCCGCGAACAGGCCGGAGCCGACCGTCAGGATGCGCACGTCGCTGCGCAGGCTGGCCAGCACCGCGGCAGGAACGCTCTCGTGCACGAGCGCGCAGCCTTCGGGACGAATGCGCGCGAGGTAGCCGGCGAACGCCTCGATGAGGTCCTCGACCGACGGGAAGCAGTCGAAGTGGTCGTGGTCGACGTTGAGGATCGCCGCGCCGAACGGCCGCAAGTTGTGGAAGCTGCGGTTGAACTCGCAGGCTTCGACGACGAAGTCGTTGCTCTTGCCGCCGTGGCCGTTGCCACCGAACTGCGGCACGTCGCCGCCGACGAGGAACGACGGATCGACTCCCGCGCCGCGCAGCGCCGCGACGGTCAGCGACGTCGTGGTCGTCTTGCCGTGCGTGCCCGCGATCGCGAGCGTGCGACGGCCTTCGGACAGGCGACCGACCGCTTCGGCGTAGAGCAGCGACGTGAAGCCGCGGCGCACGCACTCCAGCACTTCGGGATCGGTCTGCGGCACTGCGGCCGATCGGATCACGTAGCCGTCGCTGCCGGTGATGCGGTGCGGTTGCGCTCCCGCCCAGCACGGCACCTTCTCGTTGCGCAGCGAAGCGAGCGCTTCGCTCTCCGTCGCATCGCTGCCGGTGACATGGCATCCGCCGCCCGACAACAAGCGCGCAAGGCCGCTCATGCCGGAGCCGCCGACGCCGACGAGGTGGAACCGCTGGCTGGCAAAACTCAACGCAGGCCTCCGTGCTGCTGCATGTCTGCAAGGATCGCGGCGGTCGGGTCGATGCTGCACAACGTGCGCGCCGCCTCGCCCATCGCCTTGAGGCGATCGCGATCGGAAAGGATCGAGTCGATCGCGACCGTCATCTTCGCCGCGTCGAGATCCCGTTCTTCGAGGATGACCGCAGCGCCGGCGTCCGCGAGCACGCGGGCGTTCTTGAGCTGCTGCTGGTCCTTGTGGTGCGGATACGGAACGACGACCGCAGGACGGCCCGCTGCCATCAGTTCTGCGACGGTCGTGCCGCCGCCGCGACAGATCACGAGATCGGCCGCGCCGAGCATCGTGTCCATGTCCATCGCGATCGGCCGAACGATCGCAGTCGCGACGCAGTCTGCCGCCGAGTATCGGCGACGCATCTCGACGTCGCGGCCGCTCTTGACCGCGCCCGTGCCGCAGAGATGGAGCACCTGCACGCGCGTGCGCAGGCTGGAGATCGCTTCCGGCGCGACCTCGTTGAGGCGCTGCGCACCCTGGCTGCCGCCGGTGACGAGCACGACCGGGAGCTTGGGATCGAGGCCGAGCGCGGCGCGCGCCTTCTGGCGGTCGATGCGGTAGATCTCGGGCCGCAGCGGCGTGCCCGTGAAGCATGCGCGCGGCGTGACGTCAGGGCCCGGAAGGCCGAGGTACATGCGCTCCGCGAACGGCATCATCCAGCGGTTCACGCGGCCGGCGATCGCGTTCTGCTCGAGCAAGAACACCGGCTTGCCGAGGCTTCGCGCGGCGAGCGCGACCGGCAAGCTGGCGCGACCGCCTGTGCTCACCACGCTGTCGACGTTGCGCTCCTTGAGCATGCGACGCGCGCGCAGCGTCGCCTTCAGCAACCACATCGGCAGCCGCAGCTTGGACGGCTTGCCCTCGGGCAGCGATGCGGCTTCGACGCCGGACGCTTCGCGGTCGAGGAACTCCTTCTCGACCTCACGCCCTTCGGTGACGAGCAACGCCGAATGGCCGCGTTCGCGCAGGGCGCGTGCGAGCACCAGAGCGGGCATCAAGTGCCCGCCGGTGCCGCCACTCACGAGACAGACGCGCGCGACCATCGATGGATCACTTCGCGGGGATCAGGACCTTCTGGCCAACGCGCAACTTCGTCGGGTCGAGCGTGGGGTTGAGCTTCTTGATCTCCGACACGCGCTTGCGGTCGTTGAGGTAGCGCACCGCCAGGCTTTCGAAGTTCTCGCCCGACACCATCTCGTGCGTGCGCAGCGCGCCGCTGCCCGAAGGCTCGGGCTGCTTGGGAGCAGCGCCCGCCGTGCCCGCGACTTCCGTCGGCGTCGGCAGCGTGAGCTTCTGGCCGATCTTGAGCGACTCAGGCTTCACGCCGGGGTTGAGCTCGACGAGCAGCTTGACGTGCCGCTCGCTGCCGAGCTTCTTGCGCGCGATGCTCGCGAGGCTGTCCTTGGCGACCACCGTGTAGGTCTCGCGCTGGTCGACGATCGGTTCGGGTTGCGGCTCGGGCTGCTTCTGCTCGCCACCGCCCACTTCGTTCTTGGGATCGGCCTTCGGCTCGGGTTGCGGCTCGACCTTGACCGGCGCGTCCGTGCCGCCGATCGGGAAGTCCTCGAGGTTGAAGCTCTGCTGCTGCGGCTGCGGAACCTGGACCGAGACCTCGCGCACGTTCTTCTGCTGCGGCTGACGATCCGCAGCGGCGGCGGGATCACCCCACAGCGCGACGCCGAGGATCAAGAAGATCACGAGACACAGAACGTAGAGGCCGTATTTCTCGAGCTGGCCCATCACACCCTCCCTGAATTGTTCGAAAGCGAAACGCCTGCGCCGCCGAGGTCGGTCCGAGCGGCGTTGCCGATCAGCCCGACGGCTGCGAGACAGAAAACGAGACTGGTTCCACCCGTGCTGACGAACGGCAAGTCGATGCCCTTCGCAGGAGCCCACCCGCTGACCACGAGCAGGTTCACCGCCGCTTGCATGCACAGCATCACGACGAAGCCGAACACGACGTAGCGGAGGAACGGGTCGCGGATCCTACACGTGAGGCGGTATCCCATCACGCCCAAGACCGAGTACAGCACAAGAACCAGCGCGGAGCCGACGAAGCCCAACTCCTCGGCGACAACGGCGAACACGAAGTCGTTCTCGGCCTCGGGCACGAAGCCCATCTTCATCCAGCCCTGGCCGATGCCCTGGCCGAACGGCCCGCCCGACGCGATCGCGACGAGCGATTGACGCACCTGGTAGGGCGCGACGTCGAGGAAGCCGGCGATGCGGCCTTGCACGTAGTCGTGGCGCATCGCGAACCACGCAGCGCCCGCGAGTCCCGCGGCGCCGAACGGAACGAAGAAGCGCAACCGCACGCCGGCGACGAGCGCCATCACGCCGACGAGGGCGCAGCAGATCAGCGCGCTGCCGTGGTCCGGCTGCAAGAACAGCGCGACGACGAGCAGCAGCAGCGCCGAAATCGGCGGCACGAAGCCCCGCCAGAACGTTCGCAGCTCGCTGTCCGGACGAGCGAGGATCCGCGCCGTCAGCAGGATCAGGCAGAAGCGCGCCGCCTCGACGGGCTGGAACTGGAAGCGGCCGAGCTGGATCCAGCGGTAGGCGCCGTTCCACGGATCGGAGACGAAGCGCGCGGCGACGCACAGCATCGTGCAGAACAGGAACGCAGGCAGCGCGAACCGGCGCACCAGGTGCATCGGGACGAGCGCCATGAGCAGGAAGCCGAGGATCGCGGCGAACAGCTCGATGCCTTGGCGCTTCATCGCCAGCATCGGGCCGATGCGGTCATCGCTGCCGTTGATCGAGACCGCCATCACGAGGCCGAGGCAGCAGAGCCCGACCACGCTGAGCATGATCCAATCGAGTTCCTTGACGTGCGGCCGCGCAGGGCCGGGAACGGTCGTCATCAACGCACCTTGAACAGAGCGAGGCTGGTCATCGCGAGCAGCGCGGAGACGACCCACGCGCGCACCACGACGCGGGTCTCCGGCATGCCGCCGAACTGGAAGTGATGGTGCAGCGGCGCGCACCGGAACACACGCTTGCCGCGCAGCTTGAACGACGCGACCTGGATGATCACGGACAGCGCCTCGGCGACGAACACGCCGCCGACCACGAACAGCACGAGCTCCGTGCGCGTGACGACGGCCGCATAGCCGAGCGCGCCGCCGAGCCCGAGGCTGCCGACGTCGCCCATGAACACGAGCGCCGGCGCCGTGTTGAACCACAGGAACCCGAGCGCGCCGCCGAGCAGCGCCCCCATCATCACCGTCGCCTCGCCTGCGCCGGGCACGTGCTGCACGAGCAGGTACTGCGACAGTTCCGCGTGGCCGACGAAGTAGGTGATGCCCGCATACGCGAGCGCCGAGGTGGCGATGCAACCCGTCGCGAGCCCGTCGAGGCCGTCGGTCAGGTTGACCGCGTTGGCCGAGCCCGTGAGCACGAGGACCGCGAGCGCGAGGAACGGCAGGCCGTAGAACGCAGCGAGGTCGAGCGACAGGTCCTTGAAGAACGGCAGGTAGAGCTTGGGGCCGCCGACTTGCGACTCGAGCCCGGCCGGGATCAGCAGCCAGATCGCGACGAGCATCGCGATCACCGTCAGCGCGCCTTGCTTCTGGCCCTTGCTGATGCCGCGCTTCTTCGGGTTGTGCAGCTTCACCCAGTCGTCCCAGAACCCGACGGCGGCGAAGCCGGCCGTGAGCACGATGCCCGGCAGCGAGAACTGGTTCGGGCCGTCGAACCGCATCCACAGCGCGCACGACAGCACGATGCCGCCCACGATGAACAGGCCGCCCATCGTCGGCGTGCCCTTCTTGTGCGCGTGGAGTTCTTCGAGCTTCTGGCTGCCCGTGCCGTCGACGCGTTCGCCCATGCCCTGCCGCTGCAGCCAGCGGATGATGCGCGGGCCGAACAGCACCGCGAACAGGAACGCCGTGACCGCAGCGCCCGCCGTCCGCGTGGAGATGTAGCCCAGGAGTCGGGCGAGATCCGGCGAGGACAGCAGGGTTGCGAGCCAGTGCAGCATCGAGGGTCAGTCCGTGGCGCCGTCGGTGGAGTTGGAGCCTTGCCCGGAGGCGGGGGCGGATTGCGGCGCGAGCGCCGCGAGGAGGCTGTCGACGAGCCGGTCGAGGCCGACGCGGCGCGAAGCCTTGCACAGGAGCCGATCGCCCTTGCGCAGCATCGGCAGCAGCAACGCCTCGGCGTCCGCGACCGTGTCGACGCAGTGCACGGCAGAGCGCGGCATGCCCGCGGCGATCGCGCCGTCGGCGATCGGCTTGCTGCCCGCGCCGACGGCGACGAGCACGTCCATGCCGGTGCGCCACACCGAGGTGCCGAGCTGCTGGTGCAACTCGTAGCTGCGTTCGCCGAGTTCGAGCATCTCGCCGAACGCGACGATGCGGCGACCCGTGGTCGGCATGTCGGCCATGGCCCGAAGACCGGCGCGCGCCGACTCGGGGTTCATGTTGTAGGAGTCGTCGACGATCGTGACTCCGCCCGCCGACTTCGGCTCGAACCGCCGCGCTGCGGGCTTCGCCGCGCACAGCGAAGCGATCGCGTCGTCCTCGGGCACGCCGAAGTGCGACGCAGCCGCGAGCACGTAGAGCGCGTTGTAGACGTTGTGCAGGCCGGAACGCGGCAGCTCGACGACACGATCGCCCTTGAGCCGGAACGTGGTGCCGCTCGCGGTGGCGACGATGTCGGTTGCGAACCAGTCCGCGACGCCTTGCGTCGACACGAGCTCGACGCGGCACGCGAGGCCGTCGGCCATCGCGCGCACGCGGTGGTCGTCGCCGTTCAGGATGCAGACGCCGTCTTCGTGGACGCCGCGCGGCAGGTCGCCCTTCTCGCGCGCGACGCCGTCGATCGAACCGAGGCCCTGCAGGTGCGCGGGCGCGACGCACGTCACGATCGCGACGTCAGGACGCGCGACCGAGGTCAGCATGCCGATCTCGCCGGGCGCGTTCGTGCCGATCTCGACGACGGCCGCTCGCGTCTCGGGCTGGATCGAGAACAACGTCAACGGAACGCCGACGTCGTTGTTGTAGGAGCCGGGCGAACGCACCGTCGGCATCGCCGCGGACAGCACCGCGCCGAGCCATTCCTTGGTGGTCGTCTTGCCGCACGATCCCGTGATGCCGACGACCTTGGCGCGGTGACGGCGCCGGTGCTCGCGCGCGAGGTCGAGCAGCGCGCGGCGCGAATCCTCGACGCGCACCACGAACGCGCCCTTCGCGTCGGCGAGACCCGGAACTTCGGCGATGGGCCGGCTGACGAGGACGCCACGCGCGCCGGCGCGGATCGCGGCGGCCACGTGGTCGTGCGCATCGTGGTTGTCGCCGCGCAACGCGACGAACAGCTTGCCTTCGCAGCCTTGCCGCGAGTCCGTGGTGACGCCGGATGCGGAGCGGCCGCGAACGAGCAGCTCGCCGCCGCTCGCCTTGGCGACCGCCGACGGCGTGAGCCACGTGCCCGGAGCCGTGCGGCCGGCGCGCGCGACTGCCGGATTGTCGGCGACGCGCGATGCGTGGAGATCCTTCGAGTCCATGCGCGAACCTGCGAGCGGCGCCTTGGTCGAGTTCTTCCTCAACGGTGCAACCACCCGGCCTCCTTCGCGGCGAGGGCGCGCGATGCTTCCTGGCGGTCGTCGAACGGCACCACGCTGTCCTTGAAGATCTGGTAGGTCTCGTGGCCCTTGCCCGCGATGAGGATCGTGTCGCCGGGCTCGGAGTCGGACACCGCGCGACGGATCGCTTCGGCGCGGTCGACGATGCGGAAGGTCTCGGCCTTGGAGCCGGCGAGGCCGACAGCCATGTCGTCGAGGATGGCCTCGGGCTCTTCCTTGCGCGGGTTGTCGCTCGTCATGTAGGCCGCGTCCGCGTGCCGCACGACGGCCGCCGTCATCGGCGCGCGCTTCGTGCGATCGCGGTCGCCGCCGCAGCCGAACACGACGCGCAGACGGCCTTCGGTGAGTTCGCGCAGCGTGCCGCAGACCTTGTCGAGAGCATCCGGCGTGTGCGCGTAGTCGACGAACACCCGCACGCGCGACGGCCGCTGCAGCGGAGCTTCGACGAGTTCGAGGCGGCCCGAGACCGGGCGCGCGTCCTCGAGCGCGGACGCGACCGTCAGCTCGCTGACGCCGAGCGCGAGCGACGACGCCGCCGCGGCCAGCGCGTTGTAGACGTTGTGCTCGCCGACGATGCGCAAGAACAGCTCGACGCGGCCGTTCGGCATCACGAGCAGCATGCGCGTGCCGTCCGGTCCGTACTGCAGGTTCTCGGCGCGGACGTCGGCCTCGGACGAGAGGCCGTAGGTGAGCTGCCGCACGCCGCTGCCGACGTGGTCGGCCATGATCGACGAAGCGGCATCGTCGCGGTTGAGCACCGCGACCGAGCCGCGCTCCAGCTGCGCGAACAGGAGAGCCTTCGCCTTCGCGTAGCTCATCATGTCGCCGTGGTAGTCGAGGTGGTCCTGCGTGAGGTTCGTGAACACGCCGGCCGCGAACCGGACGCCGCGCACGCGCTCCTGCACGAGGCTGTGGCTGCTGACCTCCATCACGCACGCGCTGGCGTAGCGGTCCGCCATCTCGCGCAGGTAGCCCTGGATGCGGACGGGATCGGGCGTCGTGTTGGGCGCCGGGATGCGGCGGCCGCCGAACTCGTAGGCGATCGTGCCCAGGAGGCCGACCTGGCGACGGTCCGCCTGCAGGCAGCCGCGCACGAGGTGCGCCGTCGTGGTCTT
>CAZEQF010000036.1:0-17387 GCA_964514315.1 uncultured Singulisphaera sp.
CCGAAGGTCGTGGTGCCGTTGTCACCGCCGAACATCACCATCTGCCCGCGGGCTGCATCGAACGACATCATGCCGACGCCGCGCGCCGACGGTCCCGACGCTGCAGACTGCGTCCAGTTGTTGCCGTCCCAAGTCCAGGTGTCGCCGAGCGCACTGAAGTTGGGCGAGGCGCCCTGGAAGCCGCCGTAGAGCACCGTGCGTTGCCGCCAGGAGTCATAGGCCATGCAGTAGAAGCCTCGCGCCGTCGGCGAATTGGCGGGAGCCATCTGCGTCCAATTGGTCCCATTCCATTCCCACGTGTCATTGACCAATCCCACGGATGGCACAAAGCCGCCGAACAGGACCGCACGATCACGCCGCGTGTCATAGACCATCTTGTGGCCCCAGCGACCTGCGGGGACCGGCTGGCCTTGCGACGGCCGCAGAACCCAGCCGACACCGTTCCACGACCACGTGTCGTTGAATGCCGTCGTAACGCCGGGGGCTTGGTTGTAGCCACCGAACAGAAGGGCAGTGCCACGCAACTGGTCGAAGCACATCCCGAAGTCACTGCGAGCGGAGGGCGAGGTGGCGGGATTCCGCAGGACCCAGCTTTGCGCTGTGAGGGAACTGGCCACCAAGGCCAAGGCAGTGCAGGGGAGCAGGAGGAGTTTCGTTCGCATCGACGGTCGAGAGAAAAGAGAAGGGTGTCTTGCCCCTTCCAACCGCCGTCAGCATCGGGCCGTGACAAGAAATCGCGGCACCTCGCAGAAACCCCGCAAGCCATCCGTCCCGTGGCAATCCCGTGGCCCTCGACCGCAACTGAGGCCCTTCGCTGCACGCGCTTGGATCCCTAGTCGGGCGGGCCAACGGAGACGGCGCAGCGCAACCGTTCCCGGCCCCAAGGCTCACCGCGACCCGCGCCCCTCCCCTACCGCTCGAACGCGACCGCCATCCCCATCCCGCCGCTCATGCACAGCGTCGCCAGACCCCGCTTGCCGCCGCGTTGCCGCATCGCGTGCAGCAGCGTCACGACGATGCGCGCGCCGGTAGCGCCGATCGGGTGGCCGAGGGCGATTGCGCCGCCGTGCACGTTGAGGCGGTCGCGCGCGATCGGCAGGTCCTTCAGGCACGCGAGCATCTGCGCGGCGAACGCTTCGTTGAGCTCGACGAGGTCGAAGTCGGACAACGACATGCCGCTCTGCTGCAGCAGCTTCTTCGTCGCGGGCACAGGGCCGATGCCCATGATGCGCGGGCTCACGCCGGCGGTCGCCGACGCGCCGAGGTAGGCGAGCGCGGGGATGCCGCGGCGCTTCTGTTCGCTCTCCGTCATCAGCACGAGCGCCGAGGCGCCATCCGTGATGCCCGAGCTGTTGCCCGCGTGCACGGTGCCGGTCTTTTGGATGAACACGGGCGGCAGCTTCTGCAGGTCCGCGATCGTCACGCCTTGGCGGACGTGCTCGTCGGTATCGACCACGACATCGCCCTTGCGCCCCGCGATCACGACCTTGGCGATCTCGTCGGCGAATGCGCCCGCCTTCTGCGCGGCCTCGGCGCGCGCGTGGCTCTGCAGCGCGTATTCGTCCTGCTGCTCGCGCGTGATCGCATAGTCCTGCGCGAGATACTCCGCCGTCATTCCCATCGGCTCCTTCAGGATGCCGCAGGTGAAGCCGTCCTGATAGTTGCCGTCGAGCACAGGCTGATGGCCGAGGCGATAGCCCTGGCGATACTGCGGCAGCAGGAACGGGATGTTCGTCATGCTCTCCATGCCGCCCACGACGACGACCTTCTTGCCTTCGAGCAGCAATGCCGCGCGCGCGAAGTCGAACGCCTTGAGGCTCGAGCCGCACGCCTTGTTGACCGTCGTCGCAACGGCGCCGTCGCCGCAGCCCGCGGCAACCGCGACCTGACGCGCGGGATTGGGGCCGGAGCCGAGTTGGCGCGCCTGCCCCATGAACACCTCCTCCACGTCGGTCGGCGCCGTGCCGCACTTCTCGAGCGCGGCCTTCACCGCGTGCGCGCCGAGGTCGACGGCGGACAAGGACGACAGCGCGCCCATGAACTTGGCGATCGGGGTGCGGACTGCGGACGTGATGGCGATGCGTTCCATGGGCTCGGGCGTGGGGTTCGGGGGCGAAGACCATACGCGCGCCGCGAGCGCGATGCGACCGCGCGCGGGCAGAGGGCGGCGCGACGCCGGCTTGGGCGCAGGGGGGCCCCTCGGCGACACTGCACAGCAACCGTGCACGGAGGCGCTGCTCGGCAAAGCCAGAGGGACGCACGAAGCGGCGACGCTGCACAGCAGCACCACACGGCAACACGGACCGGCGGCTCCGAGCCTGCGCCAGCGCAGAAGGCCCCTGCCATCGGCAGTTCCCGCCGCGTCCCGACGATCGCTTGCTCCGCAGAAGCGACCTCACGCAGGCCGCTCGCGCGTGCCGATACGAAGGGCTGCGCCCAAGGCCGCCGCACGCAGCCGGACCGCAACCCGCCTCACCGTGGACACGCACCAACGCCGCACCGACGCCGAGCACTTCGAAGCCGCCATCGCGCGGCAGCGGCTCGACCTGCAGACGCAGCTAAAGCGCTCCACGTCGCTGCCGAGCGCGATGTTCGACGCGAGCGACCCGATGCTCGAGGCGCGCCTCTGCGCCGCAACCGAGGGCATCTTCCAGAAGCTGCTCGAATGGGACGCGCCGCGCGCGCTGCCGACCGGCGGCGAACAACGGCTCGAGAAGATCAGCAAGCACGAGCTCGTCGGCGTGTTGATGGCGGCATTGCATGGCGAATTCGACCGCGCCACCGCGCCGCGCCTCGACGAGCACAAGGACGAGGAGTTCTTCGCGATCCTCGCCGAGGCCGCGGCGCGCTCGACGGGCAAGGCCCAGGAACGCGCGCAGAGCCTGCTCACAGCACAGCACGCACGCGACGCGGCGACGATCGACGACGCGGCGCGCGCGCTCGCGGATGCGCTCACGGCAACGCTGCGCGGAACGTGCGACCCATCGGTCGACGGCGACGGCGACGCGATGGACGAAGACAGCCTCGCGTTGCAGCAGCTGTGCGAACGCGTCGCGGCTTCGGTCGCGCGCGCGGCGCAATCGACGCAACCGCAAGCCAACCACGCCGAGAGCGCGACGCGCGACGAGGACGACGCATCGTGAGCGCACGCACGCAAGCGGAGCTTCGCGAGCAGGCGGCGCTCGAATGCGCGCAGGCGTTCGTCGACGCGGCGCGATGCCGCATCGCGCACGGCCGCGACAGCGCGCACACGCTGCGCGCGCTCGCGATGTTCACCGACGCGCTGTCGCACGCATGGCGCGAAGGCGTCGAGTCGCCGTTCGCGCTGCAGTTCGGCGACGACGCGATCTGCCACGAAGGCGAGCCGTTGCTCACGCCGAGCCTGCAGGCCAAGGCGCTGCTGCGCGCGTGCGCGGCGCGCGAAGTCGCGTCGCTCGCGTTCGCGGACGGCTTCGACGCCGACGAAGGCAATCGACTGTTCGACCTTTTGCTGCAGGACTGCAACCGCGACGCGTTGTTGCGCCAGCACCGCGAGGACGCGCTTGCCGCGTTCGCCGTTCGGCACGTGCGCGTGACGTCGCGCACGCCGGCCGATCCCGGCAACCGTTCGCTGTCGCTGCCCGACGCGGACAGCCAGGACCTCCACCACTACCAGGACCTCGCGGACGCGCTGCACGACAACGCGGCGCTCGCGGCCGGCGACCACTCGCTCGGCGTCGCGAACGCGCAAGGCATCATCGAACGCACGCTGCTGCGGCTCGACCAGGCGCCGAGCGGACTCTTGTCGCTCGCTGCGCAGGACAACGTCGATCGCTTCACCGTCGGCCACTCCGTGCGCGTGGCGCTGCTGGCGCTGCAGGTCGCGCGCGCCGCGGGCGCGCAGAAGGAGCAGCTCGTCGACGTCGGCATCGCGGCGTTGCTGCACGACATCGGCAAGTCGAAGGTGCCGCCCGAGATCCTGTGGAAGCGCGGCAAGCTCGACGAACAGGAATGGGTGTGGATGTCGCAGCACCCGCGTCTCGGCGCGGACATCCTGCTCGAACAGGACGACGTGATGCCGAGCGCGGTCGGCGCCGCGTTCTGCCACCACATGGACGGCCACGGCGGCGGCTATCCGAGTTCGCTGCTGCCCGTGCAGCCGAGCGGCACGAGCCGGTTGATCCGCGTGTGCGACGTGTTCGAGGCGCTGACGTCGATGCGGCCCTACAAGCGCGCGCTCACGCCGATGGAGGCGTATGCAGTCATGCGCCGCAATGCGTGCGACTTCGATCCGCGCTGGTTGCAACTGTTCGTGCGCACCCTCGGCGTGTTCCCGCAAGGAACGCGCGTGCGACTCGATGACGGGTCGCTCGCGGTCGTCTTGCGCCAGGGTGCCACGCCGGCGACGCCGGTGGTCCGGCCGCTGACGGCGCCAGGCGGCGCAGACCTCGCGGCCGACGCGCCGCACGAACTCGCGATCGGCGCAACCGTTGGCGGCGAGACGCGCACGATCCAATCGGTCTACACGCGCGATCGTTCGGTGCCGGTGCCAGAAGAGGGCTACGCGCCGCTCGACTACCTCACGCAGACCGTGCACGGCGCGTGCCTGCGACGCGAGATGCGCTGACGTTCGCGGATCGAGGCCCGATGCGCGGCGACCTGCGCATCGACGGCATGCAACCGCGAATGCAATGCGCCCACGGTTCGACGCTGTGTCAGCACGCGATGCTGCGGCGGCGGGCTGCGTCTGCCGCGCATGCGCCCACGGCCATACGGCCTCCACCGCAACCCAGCCCATGGGGAACGCGGCGCGATGGCCGAGGAGACGCACGGAGGCGCCATGTTCGCTGCCGTTCGCATCGCCGTGTGGACCGCAATCGCCGCGCTCGGAGTCACGTGCGGATGGAGCTACTACGACTCCGCGGAACTCAACGGCCACGTGCGCCTGTTCGACGGCACGCCGGTGCCCGGGGTCCGCATGCGCGCGACATGGCCCGACGACCCGCAGTACGGGACCGCGGAGACCTTCACGGACCAGAACGGCTTCTACCGGCTGTTCGCGCTCGAACCGGCCTACGGCTCCGCGAACTGGCGGCACGTGCTGGTCCAGCCGGAACTCGCGGACTACGCGTTCACGCCGCCGACCCTCGACACGGTGCTCGCGCACGACACGCAAACGGCGGACTTCACCGCGACGCCGACGGGAACGGTGCGCACCGTGACCCTGCTGGTGTGGTGGCAAACGGGCGCAGTCGCGGAGCCCTTCGAGGCGGGATTCCTGCTCGTCGACACCACGCGTTGAGCGGTTGCGCGGGCAGCGCGCTTGACGCTGCGGCCGGATTGCACGAACCTCCCCGGCCTTCCATGGGTGGGCCCAAGAGCGTCCCGACGCGCACGGTTGGCATCTTCGTGCTCGCCGCCTTGATCGGCGTCGCTGGCGGCCTGCTCGGCGCCGGCTTCCAGCACATGCTGGTCTGGATCCAGCAGACGCTCGTTGGCCCCGGCGACCGATTGTCGGACACGGTGCGCACGCACCTCTCGACGTGGCAGACGCTCGCGGTGCCCGCGCTCGGCGGCGTCGCGGCAGGCCTCGCGCTGCTGCTGCGTCGCGACCCGAAGGCGCCGTTCGGGATCACCGACATCATCGGCCTCGTCGCGTTGCGCAAGGGCACCATCCGCTTCCGCGACAGCTTCGTGCAGATCCTGAGTTCTGCATGCACGATCGGCAGCGGCGGCAGCATCGGCAAGGAAGGCGCCAACTCACAACTGGCCGCGACGTTCGCCGCGGCGGTGAGCCGTTGGACGAAGGCCAACTCGCGCACGCGCGCGATGCTGCTCGGCTGCGGCGTCGCAGCAGGAATGGCGACCTCCTACAACGCGCCGATCGCGGGCGCGATCTTCGTGATGGAGGCGGTGCTCGGAAACTTCGCGATGGACGTGTTCGCGCCCATCGTCGTGTCGTCGGTCGTCGCGACGATCCTTCGCCGCGCGCTGCTCGACGAGAAGGCGATCTACGCGGAAGGCCTGCCCGACGACCTCGGCGCGCTGTCGTGGCACCTCGTGCTGTCGGCGCTGTTGCTCGGCGTCTTCTGCGGCATCGGCGGCATCCTGTTCCGCCGCTCGCTCGCGGCGGGCAAGCGCGCGTTCTCCGCGATCAAGCTCCCGCCGCCGCTCACGCTCGGGCTCGGCGGCTTGGTGGTCGGCGCGATGGGATTGTTCGTGCCCGAGGTCTGGGGCAACGGCTTCGACGTGATCGAGAGCATCGTGAAGGGCCCGTCGCTCGCGCCGGTCACGCTGATCCTCTCGCTGTTCGTGTGGAAGGTCGCGGCGACGGTGACCACGATCGGCAGCGGTGGCCTCGGTGGCATCTTCACGCCGAACCTCGTCGTCGGCACCGCGTTCGGCGCGTTCTTCGCCTACGCGCTCGAAGGCATCGCGCCGAGCCCGGACCTCGCGGCCGCGCGTTCGGAGCAGATCACGTTCTCGTTCGTCGGCATGGCTGGCCTCTGCGCCGCCGTCACGCACGCGCCTGTGACGTCGATCGTGCTCGTGTTCGAACTCACGGGCCACTACGAGCTCACGCTGCCGATCATGCTGTGCAGCATCACTGCCAGCGTCGTCGCGCGCATGATCGACGAGGACAGCTACTACACCGACGCGATGCGGCAGAAGGGACAGACGCTGCCGACAGGGCTCGAGGAACTCGCGCTCAAGACCACCTACGTGCGCGACGTGATGCGCAAGGAAGTGGCGACGGTGCGCGATGTCGCGACGTTCGACGAGGTGATGGACCGGCTGTCGAAGGAACGCGGCGACTCGCTCTACGTCCTCGACGAAGCGGGAGCGCTCGTCGGCCGCATCCAGCTGCAGGACGTGAAGAACTTCATCAACGACCCGACGCTGAGCTCGGTCGTGATCGCGCAGGACCTCACGCGCCCCGCGGTGACTGCATCGGCGGACGATTCGATCGCGTCGATCCTGCCCTACTTCGACGACGCGAGCGTCAGCGAGATCGCGGTCACGCAAGCCAATCCGCGCAAGTTGCTCGGCTGCGTCCGCCAACAGGACGTGATCGCCGGCTTCCGCAGCGAAGTGCTCGGCCAGCAACGCCGCGCGCGCATTCGCTCTGGCGACAAGAAGCGCAGCGAGCAAGTCGACCTGCCGAACGGCTGGGAGATCGCGGAGCTGACGATCCCCGCCGAGTGGCACGACCTCGCGATCGACAACCTGCCGGAGTCCGCGCTCGCGTGGATGGCGCCGCTCACGGTCGAACGGCTCACCGACGACGGCGTGGTCGAGAGACTCGCTGCGACGCAGGACCTCGTGATCCGGCAAGGCTGGTCGATGGTCGCGCTGTGCCGCAGCGCAGAACTGCAACGCTGGCGCGAGAGCGCTGCGGATCAAGACGACTGAAGCACG
Source organism: uncultured Singulisphaera sp. (assembly GCA_964514315.1). Classification (GTDB taxonomy): domain Bacteria; phylum Planctomycetota; class UBA1135; order UBA1135; family UBA2386; genus SXPK01. The sequence continues at coordinate 7,399 of CAZEQF010000036.1, forward strand.
CGACGCGCGACGGGCGTCAGGCGAGCAGCGCGATCGCGACGAGCGAACGCATCGTCCACGCGATCGTGCGGATCCAGTTCGTGGCGACGAGCCGCGATGCTGCGCGCGCGTCGAAGCCGCGTTCGAGCATGCGATGGCACGGGACCTGGACGAAGAACGTCGAAGCCCACACGACGGCGAGCAACGCGAGCCCGGTCCACGCAAGTGGCGCAGCGCCATGCGGCGGCGACAGCGCGAGCAACGCGGCGCACGCGAGCTCCAACACCATGAGCGGCAGCACGACGAACGCGATCCGCGCGCAGTGTTCCCGTTCGTAGTCGGCGAAGCCCTCGCTGCCGACCCTGCGGTAGAGCGGGTAGTGCACGACCTGGATGATCCAGATCACGCCGGTCATCAGCAGCGTCGGGATCGCGTGCAGCAACGGCAGCGACAGCGGCAACGACGCGACGATGGCTGCGAGGTCCATTGCTTCACTTCACGGCGTTGCGTCGCGCTGCGAGCAGGATCGACGCAAACGGCCACCACCAGATCAGGTCGTTGGTGAGGATCACGACGCCGAAGCGCCACGGCAGTTCGCCGCGCGACGCCGCGAGCAGGAAGCCGATGGGCCCGAAGACCTTGCCGAGCAGGCCGACGAGCACGATCGGCCAGTGCGTCTTCGGATCGTTGGCCGCGAGCCAGTAGCCGACGCCGTAGACGCCGACGATCATGCCGATGCACTGCCACAGCGACGGGTAGTTGGGCTGCGGCAACCCAGCCATCTCGAACCAGATCGACGGGAACAGCACCGCTCCGGCGCCGAACGCGAGGTTGTAGATCGCCGCGAGGCGCAGGACGGTCGCATGCGAAGGCACGCGGGCGCAGTTCGCGGCGCGGACGTCGACGGATGCGACGGCCTGCGGGCGCGCGGCGGCAACGGGGCCGCGCGACGCTGTCGCGCCGCTGCGGCGGGGCGTTCGGAGCCTGCGGAAGAGCGCGGCGCAAGTGAACCGGTGCGGCCGTTCGCTATCCTGCTCGCCCCCGATGAGTCGCCGCAACGCCGCAGCCATCCTGATCACCCGCGGTGCGGGCGTGGACCTCGAGATCCTGCTCTGCGAACGCGCGCCGGAACTGCGGTTCTTCGGCGGCTATTGGGCCTTGCCCGGCGGCACGCTCGCGCCCGAGGACTGGGAAGCGATCAGCCAAGCACCCGGCGACGACGACCTCGATGCGCTGCACGCGTGCGCGCTGCGCGAACTGTTCGAGGAGACCGGGCTCGTGCGCCATGCATTGCCTGCGGACCGCGCGGCGCACGATCGACTTCGCACCGCACGGACCGAACTGCTCGCGCGCGAAGCAAAGGACCAGAAGAACGACGCGGCGCCGAAGCCGCGTTCGCCGTTCCTCGACCTCGTCGCGGACTGCGCGCAGCCCGTGCCCATGCAGCCGCTGTGCCGCATCGAGACGCCGCCGTTCGCGCCCGTTCGCTACGACACCGTGTTCTTCCACGCGCCGCTTTCGCAGTGCACGACGAGCACGAAGCGCGACGCGAACGGTTCGCCCGAGCCCGATGTGTGGAACGGAGAACTCACGCAGGGCCGCTTCTGGAAGCCAGCCGACGCGCTCGCGGCGTGGCGGAAGGGCGAGATCCTGCTCGTGCCACCGGTCGTGATCGTCTGCGAGCATCTCGCGGCGCATGCGGACTTCGCTGCGTTCGCGCGCGCGATCGACGCGACGGCGAAGGGCTACCGCGCGGGCAATCTGCACGAAGTGCGCTTCTCGCCGGGCATCGTGCTCGCGCCGCTGCGCACGCCGACGCTGCCGCCCGCGACGACGACGAACTGCCTCGTCGTCGGCACGAGCGACCTGTGGATCGTCGATCCAGGCAGCCCGAACGAAGACGAGCAAGCTCGCTTGCTCGCGCTGCTCGACGACCTCTGCAGCAGGGGCGCGCGCCTTGCCGGCGTGCTGTCGACGCACCACCACCCGGACCATGTCGGCGGCATCGCCGCGTTGTGCGCGGCGCGCGGACTCGAAGTGCGCGGCCACCCGGAGACGCTGTCGCGCCTGCCCGCAGGATGCAGGCTCGGCGCAGAGATCCACGACGGCGACGTGATCCGGCTCGGCGCTGCGCCCGATGGTTCGGCGAACTGGACGCTGCGCGCCGTGCACACGCCCGGCCACGACCGCGGCCACCTGTGCTTCGTCGAGAGCCGCTACGGCGCAGCAATCGTCGGCGACATGCTGTCGACGGTGTCGACGATCATCGTCGACCCGCCCGAAGGCCATCTCGCGACCTACCTGCAGAGCCTCGAACGATTGCTGCAGGAACAACTGTCGACGCTGTATCCGGCGCACGGCCCCGCGCTGCGCGACGGCTCTCGGCTCGTGAAGCAGTACCTGCGCCACCGTCGACAGCGCGAGACCGGGCTCGTGACCGCGCTGCAGGAAGGCGGCGGCACGTTGGAGCAACTGCTGCCGAAGGTCTACTGGGACGCGGATCCGCGGCTCTATCGCTTCGCGGCGCGTTCGCTGCTCGCGGGCTTGCTGAAGCTCGAGGAAGAAGGCCGCGCGAAGCAGGCCGACGGCGTGTGGCGCGCGACGGGCATCGCCTGATCGCACAGCGAACGATCCTCGCATCGACGCAGATCCGCACGGTCCTCCATCGGGTCGCGACACGGCGAACGCATGCGATTGCGTTCGCCACGCTGACGGAGATCGCGGGGCTCAGAGCAGCGGCGACAGCAACCGGCAGAACCCGTCGACGAGCCGCATGATCGCCACCTTCTGCGCGGGTGAAGTCACGCGACGACACGCCGCCGCGCGTTCGTCGAGCGTGCGCAGGACCTCGCGCGCGAAGTCCGGCGAGTCGGGCAGCACGGCCGCCACTTCGAAGTTGAGGTGCGCGCTGCGCAGGTCGAAGTTGGCGCTGCCCACCATCGCCGTGCGGCCGTCGACGACGAGCGCCTTCGCGTGGTTGTAGTCGGACTCGGTTTCGTAGACCTCGATGCCGTTCTCGACGAGCTCGTCGTAGTAGCTGCGCTGCGCGTGGTAGAGAACGATCGCCTCGCTGCGACGACCGTTCGTGAACACGCGAACGCGCACGCCGCGCGCCGCGGCGACGAACAGCGCCACCGCCAACGACGGCGGCGGCACGAGGTACGGCGAACTCACGTCGATGCTCGTCCTCGCGTCGCTGATCGCCTGGAACGCAGCGAGCCACAGCGGTTGACGATCGCGATCCGGTCCGCTCGCGACGATGCCTACCGTGTCGTGGCCGACGCTCGGCTGGGGCGGATACCAACGCGAGTCGTTGAGCTCTTCGTCGGTCGCGTAAAACCAGTCCTCCGCGAACAACTCGTGCATCGCCGCGACGGCAGGCCCTTCGACCCGCACCATCGCATCGAGCCACTTGCGCTTCTTGCCGAAGCGGTCGTTCGCGTACTCGTCGCCGACGTTGCGGCCGCCGGTGAACGCAACCGATCCGTCCACGACGAGGATCTTGCGGTGGCTGCGCAGGTTGACGGTGAACGGCCGACGCTTCCACAACAACGGCATGAACGGCTCGGCCTTGCCGCCGGCTTCGCGCAGCGCCGCGAGGTGCCGCCCCTTCAGCGAGAAGCTGCCGAACGAGTCGTAGAGCAACCGCACTTCCACGCCGCGACGAGCCGCGGCGGTCAGCAGTTCGAGCAACCGCAGCCCCGTCGCGTCGGGCCGGAAGATGTAGACCTCGAAGTGGACGAACGTCCGGCTGCCTTCGATCGCGAGCGCCGCCGCCTGGAAGAAGTCGCTGCCGGACGCGAGCCAGCTGACGCGGTTGCCGCGCGCGAGCGAGTCCGGGGCGATGCCTGCGAGCAGGCGGCACATCGGCCCTTGGTCTTGCAGTTCTTGCTGCACGTCGCCGTCGCGCGGCCGCATCGGACCACGCCATCGCTGCTGGCTCGTGCGCAAACGCCGCAGACGCCGCAACTGCAGCCGCCGCGGGAACAAGTAGTAGAGCAGCAACCCCGTGCCGTATGGCAACACGAGGATCACCACGATCCACAGCAAGGTGCTCGCCGGCGCGCCGCCGCTCGCGACGACGCGCCACACGAAGATCACGACGAGCAGTTCGGTGATCGCCCAGAATGCGATCGCGATCCAGTGTCCTGGCGACACGGAGTCCGCGAGTTGCATGAGGGCGAGCATCGGCTGCACAGCATGGCCGCACCGTGGCGTCCTGCGCCAGCGGCCGAGGGGAGTAGTCGACGCGATGGCGCGGCGACCAGGATGCAGGCACGCGGCACGCCCGTGCGCACGGACGCCCCGACGGGCTCACATTCCGAGAATCCTCCGACACTCGGGGCGATACTGCGCGCGATGACCGAGCCCAAGGGCCACAACGCAGCGCGACGCGCGATGCCGCCGCGCGACGACCCGGACCGCACGTTCGCGAAGCGCGTGGTCCGCAACGGCCTCGGCCTCGTGCTGCTGCTCCTCGGCATCGCCGGCCTCGTGCTGCCGATCCTGCAGGGCTGGCTGATGATCCTGGTCGCGCTGAGCCTGATCGACCTGCCGATCAAGCACCGGATGCACGTGTGGCTGCTGCGTTGGCGCTGGTACCAGAAGCTCGCCAGCAAGCACGACGAGGCTTGGGCCCGCTGGCGCGCATTCCGCCAGAAGCGTCGCGCGAAGCAGCGCTGAAGAGCCGCCCGCGATCCCGACGCTGCATGCAAGGCACGCAGCTCCATCGCTCATCGGGATGACGCGACGCGCGCGCAAGCCGCGCGGGGCGCATTCGAATCGGCCTCCGCGACCCCAACGGCCTCGACCGCGGCCTTTGCGAGTCGGAGGCCGTTCGGCGACCGGCCTTCAGACGCCGCTCGAACGCACGGCCACCGCGCCGTTGTGCGTGCCGACGCGCAGGTCGCCCTGGCCGTCGCCGGCGACGGCTCGCAGGCGTCGTTCCGTGCGCGACTCGACGCGGACACCGCTCGACTCCATGCGGCCGTTGTGCGTCGAGGCTTCGATGGTCGCGGACCGCGCGCCGACGTCGACCGTGACGCCGCCGTTGTGCGTCGTCACCGAGCCCCCCATGGGGCCGTGGCCTTCGCAGACCAACTCGATCTCGCCGTTGTGCGTGGTCAGGTCGACCACGGCCGCGTCGCCGCGGACGCGCACGCCGCCGTTGTGCGTGATGGCATGCACGTCTCCCGCGGTCCCGAGCGTCTCGACCTCGCCGTTGTGCGTCGTGAGGCGCAGCGCGAGCTCTGCGGGAACTTCGAGCTGGAACGAAAACGACGCGCCCGCGTGCCAGGGCAGACTCGACGGCGCAAACGTGGCGATGACGAGCTCGGATCCGCTGCGCTCGAGCTTCACGTCGAGCTGCGCGACGTTCTCGCGCGCCTCGATCTCGTCTTCGCCGTGCGCGACGAGCCGGGCCATCACATCGACCGTCGTCTTCCCCTGGATGCCGCGCACCTTGATCGCGCCGTTGTGCGTCTTGCATGCGAGCGACGCGAGGCCGTCGGCCGACTCGCTGCGCTGCACTTCACGCTCGGCGCGATGGTGCGCGATCGAGCACGACGGCAGGGAGCAACCCACCAGGACGACGAGAAGGCTGGGAACGGCGGCGGACGCAGGACGGTAGGTGCGCATGGACGAAATGCCGGGACGAGGTCTGTCTGGATCGCGCCGAGAACACGGACCGCGGCGCGTGGCGATGAGCGGCCTTCTACGGGCCTCGCGCAGAAGATTGCAGGCCTGCGGAAGATCACCGCGAGGCTGCGTTCGCCGCGAAGGTCAGCGCATGCTGCTGCGCGTCGGCGGCGCGACCACGATCGGCAGCAGGCGCCGTTCGGGCTTGGCGCCTGGCGCGCCGACCTGCACGTGCAGCACCGCGTATTCGCCGATGCTCGGCTCGCGACCCAGCGGCGCGTCGATGTAGAAGACCGCGCGGCACTCCGGCTCCACGGACACCAGCGAGTTCGCGAGGAAGGGCGCGTAGCCGGTCGAGCCTTCGAGCCGGCCCCCGCCGCGGCGCTGCATGCGCACTTCGCCGATCGCCGAATCCCGGGAACTGCCCGATTGCGCGCCGATGCGCACATGCAGCAGCTGCTTGGTCGGGTTGTCGACCGTCAACACGAGCCGCGACTCGGTGCTCGTGAAGTCGACGACCACCGGCGCGCCGGCAAGCGTCGCGCGCAGCATCTGGGCGCTGTCGCCGTCCCACGCCTCGGGGTTCTCCGCGCGGTAGCGAAGCCCGAGGCTCGGCCGCTCCGAGGTCTTGGGCAGAGCCCCGCACGCGGCAAACAGCAGGACCATCGGCAACCCGAGGCACGTCGAAGGAAGTCGTCGCATCGCGAGTTCTGGTGGAGCTAACGGATAAGACGTCGGCCGGGCCAACAGTAGAAGCGGTTTCACAAAGGGCCGAGCTGCGAGAGGAATCCCACGCGCCGAACAGTGCGTCGCGGAGGCTGCGTCAGATCGCTCGATCGGACGCAGGAATCGCAGAGCACCCATCCATCGCGCGGACCGCCGCAGAGCCCACCACGCAGACAGGGCTTCTACAGGACCGGCTGGGCACAGCCAACGGCGCGCTTGCCGGAGGTGTTTGGCTTGGCCCTCGATCCGGACGCAACCGCCAGAAGGCGGGCGACCGGAGAGTGGAGCCGATGGTCGGATTTGAACCGACGACCTACGCTTTACGAAAGCGTTGCTCTACCGCTGAGCTACATCGGCGCGATTGCGGCGCGGCACCTTAGCGACCGGAGCCTCGCGCTTCCAGTCCCTTGTGGCGTCGTCCGAGACTTCGGCGCAGGGTCCCGGCAAACCCCTGACGGGTCCACCGGCCTGACGCCTTCGGTCCAGAACGGGCCAAGACTGAAGTCGCCTGCCCCGAAACGACTGCGGGGCCTCGCGGCCCCGCATCGAGTGAACCTGGATCGGACAGCGAAGCCGCCCGACTTCAGTCCAGATCAGTTGGCAGCCGGGCTGCCGATCTTCTTGATGGACCCGAACAGCGTCGCGCGGCGCGCGTCGTCCATCTTGGCCTTGCCGATGGCGCCAGCGACCGCGATGCGGATCTGGAGGTCCGCGTCGCCACCGAGCGTGTCCGCGAGGGCGCGACCGACTTCATCGCTGCAGCCGACCGAGGAGCGGCCGAGGATGTCACCGATCGAGTCAGCGGCCGCGACCTTCAGCTCCGTGCTGCCGCTGCCCTTGAGGGCTGCGACGAGCGCGCCGAGGTTCGCGTCCGAGCCGCTGAAGCCCAGGGCGCGCGCGGCCGGAACCGCAACCGCGTCCGCGCGGTCGAGTTGCTTCTCCAGGCTGCCGAGGGCGCCCTGGATCGAGCACTTGCCGGCGGCCATCGCGAGGAGCGCGGAGCTCGCCTGCGCGGCGTAGCCCTCGGCGCGAACGTTCTGCGGCTCAGCGCCGACACCTTCCATCGCCGTGTTCACGGCGGCCATCAGCGTCTCGCTCGTGAGCGGGCCGGCGACGACCGAGACCAGGCCCGAGAAGGGCTCGAAGCGCGTCGTGGCGGCTTCGACGTCCTTCGCGACGACGATCACCTTCGTGTTCGCCATGCGCGGGTCCTTCTTGATGTTGTTGATCACGTCCTCGGGCAGGCCGTCGGGCAGGATCTCCTGGATCACCACCACGTCCGTGCTCGGGTTGACGAGCAGGCTCTGCATGCCGCGGATCGCGTTCGACTCAGCGGCAACCGAGAGGCCGCGCTGGCTCGACGCTTCGCGCGTCGCCTGCGAGAGGCCCTCGGCGTTGCCGATGACCTGGATGACGCGGACCGATTCCTCGGTCACGGCCTGGGCGAGCGCATCGACGACCTTGTCGGGTGCCGGGACGGCAACACCGCTCGACGCCTTGACCAGCGCCGTCGCCGCGGCGTAGCGCACGCGCTTGTCGGTGCTGTCGAGGGCCGCGAGCATCGAGCTCGTCGACAGTTCGCCGCGGTTCTCGACCGTGGCGAGCGCTTCGATGGCGCCGACGGAGACGTTGGCGAGGTCCTTGCGGAGGCCGGCCTCGAGGGCCATGCGCAGCGTGCTCGGGCCCGTGGCGAGCGCAGCCATCTTGAACTCGGGGATCATGCCCTCCAGTTCCTTGGCCTTCTCGTCACCCTGCGCGATCGACGTCTCGATCAGGTTCGCCTCGGCGAGGTTGGCCTGGGCGAGCGTGCTCTGCGCTTCGCGGCTGGACGGATCCGCCTTCACGCCATCGAGGGCCGAGGCCTTGGCGAGTTCCGCCGCGTAGACCAGCGACGGGACGTCGCGGGCGACGAGCTTCTCGTCGCTCATCATCCAGACCACGTCGCTGAAAGCGCCCGCGGCCACGCCGCTCTGGAGGTAGTCGTTGGCAGCCTTCACGTAGAGGCTGACGGCGCTGTCGCTGATGCCGTGCTTCTTCAGGAAGGAGCGCGCAACCGTGCGCACGCTCTCCTGGTCGTCGGCCTGCGCCAGCATCGCCATCGCCGGGGCGGCGCGACGGTCGCCGATGTGCAGCAGGGCCGACGCGGCGTTGAGGCGCGCGGTCGCGTTGCTGCTCTTGCACAGTTCGATCAGCGGCAGGACCGCCGAGCGGCCGAGCTGGACCAGCGCGGCGATGCCGTTGACCTGGCCATCCGCGTCATCCGGGTTGCCGAGGCGGGTGGCGATCGCCGGGACGGCGAACTCGCCGTGCTCGGCCGACAGCTTGAGGATCGCGTTGCGGCGGTCTTCGTAGGACGAATCCGCGGCGCAGGCGGTCTGCGCGAGGGTCTCGATGGCGGCCTCGTCGCGGGAGCGTTCCTTACGCTCGAGCTTCGCGCGCTCGAGGATCGACGCCGCGATCTTCTGGATCTCGTCCTGCTGGCTCAGCAGCAAGAACCACTCGTCCTGCGTGATCGAACGGTAGAGCTCGAGCGCCTGCTCGTTGGACGGGTCTTCCTTCAGCACTTCGCGGAACGCCTCGAGGGCCTTCGCGCGGTCCTCGGACGTGCCGAGGCGCAGCAACTTCACACCTTCCTGGAACTTCGAGTCCTGCGCATTGGTCGCGCCAGCGACCACGAGGGCGACAACGGACGCCAGAAGGGACTTGGACAACGAGCTGGCCATGAAACGTGGCTCCTTGCGATGCACGAAGGCTTGAGGGGTCTCGGGCTGGGAGGAAGAAGACGACACAAAACCGCGCGGCCTGGAGGGCAACCAGGACGAGTCCGCAACGGAACTGCACGCCACCTCTTGGCTCGAAGAGGTTGGCGCATGCTAGGTTCGGTTGCGATGCCGTCAAGGGCAGGCGACCAGGGATGAGCGGTGCTAGAGCATACCCCGCACGCTGAGCCGTGCCGTCCTCAGCGCATCGGCCGAAGGGCAGTCGTCGCGCGGCAACCGTGCCATTGGCAGTTCTCGACGCCGTTTCCGTCGACCGCACCGGGACTTCCGCTCCAGCACGCGCTCGTTGCACCGCGCCCGCCCGCTCCTAGATTCGCAGAAATGACCGCATCGCCCCCCATCGTCCTGGTCGTCGACGACGAACGCGCGATCCGGGAGGAGTTGGCGTTCGCGCTCGGCTACCACGGGTTCCAGGCACGCGAAGCGCAAGACGGCGAGGCGGGGCTCCAGGCGGCGCTCGACCCGGCCGTCGCCGCGGTCCTGCTCGACATCAAGATGCCGCGCATGGACGGGCTCGAGGTCCTGCAGAAGCTGCGCGAAGCGCGCCCCGAACTGCCGGTCATCGTGATCTCGGGACACGGCGACATCGACACCGCGGTCCTCGCCGTGAAGAAGGGCGCCTACGACTTCCTGCAGAAGCCGTTCGGCAGCGACCGCGTGCTCGTGTCGGTCAAGAACGCACTCGCCGCGGCAAAGCTGGCGGAGCAGAACGACGAACTGACGCGCGCCCTGGAGCGCGACACCCAGTTGCTCGGGCGCAGCGAAGCGATGCAGCAGGTCCGCGCGCGCGTCGACAAGGTCGCGGTCAGCGACGCCGCCGTACTGATCACCGGCGAGAACGGCACGGGCAAGGAGATGGTCGCGCGC
>CAZEQF010000037.1:0-17030 GCA_964514315.1 uncultured Singulisphaera sp.
CGATGATGAACGAGGTCGGCACCAAGAAGGCGCTCGAGCTCGTGCGCGCCTACGCGCAGAAGCACCCGCACTTCCCGGTGCCGAAGTGCATCGAGGCGCATGGCGCCGAGAACAAGCCGTTCCGAATCGACAACGTGCTGCGCCACGACACCAACGGCATCGCGGTGCTGACGATCCGTCGGCCCAAGGTGCTCAACGCGCTCGACCAGGGCGTGTTCGAGGAGATCGCCGCGCGCTTCGTCGAGTGCGACAAGGACCAGAGCGTGAAGGGCATCGTGCTCACGGGCTTTGGCAAGAAGGCGTTCGTCAGCGGCGCTGATGTGCACTTCCTCGCCAAGATCAAGACCGTCGCGGAAGGCGAAGCGACGTCGAAGGGCAGCCAGCGTTGCGTCAACGTCGTCGGCGCGGTGAAGAAGCCGACCGTCGCGGCGCTCAACGGCCTCGCGTTCGGCGGCGGCATCGAGCTCGCGATGGCGTGCGAAGCGCGCATCGCGCAGAAGGGCCTCCGGGTCCTCGCCGGCCAGCCCGAAGCCAACCTCGGCATCATCCCCGGCGCCGGCGGCACGCAGCGCCTGCCGCGCCTCGTCGGCGTCGAGCGCGCCGCGGAGATGATCCGTTCGTGCAAGCCGATCAGCGGCGAGAAGGCGCTCGCCTACGGCCTGATCCGCGAAGAAGTCGAAGGCGACCTCGTCGGCCGCGCCGTGCAATTCGCCAACGACCTCGCCTCGGGCAAGGTCGCGCGTTGCCGCATGGACGAAGGCGCGATGAAGAACGTGCCGGCGTCGCTGCCCGCGGTCGAGATCGGCCACCTGTCGAAGGCTGTCGACGCGATCATCCAGAAGGCGCTGCTGCAGGGCTGCAAGATGCCGCTCGCGGACGGCATCGCGTTCGAGGCGAAGTGCTTCGGCGAAGTCTGCGGCACCGAGGACATGCGGATCGGCACGCAGAACTTCATCCAGAACGGGCCGAAGTCGAAGGCCGCGTTCGTGCACCGCTGATCACGGCGATTGCGCGCAGGCGGGCACGACCCGCCTCGCGCGCCCGGCGCGCTGCGCTTCGGAGCGGGACGCAGATCCCGCTCTTCACGAGGCCGCGCACGAACGCCTGCGGGCTCGCGAAGAAGACCGCGAACGTCGAGAGCGCCCCCGCCCTCACACCACCGCCAACTCCCAGATCTCGACCTTCTCGCGCGTGCGTCGCCCGGGCGAAGGCTTGACCTTGCGCGTCATCTTCTCGACCAGCCGGAAGCGACCGCGGTCCAACTCGGTCTGGATGGGATGCGGCACGTCGGGCTGCGACAGCTCGATGATGTTCGAGAACACGAACACGATGCGGCCGCCGGGCGCGAGGCGCTGCAGGCACTGCTCGTAGAAGCGTTCGAAGAAGCCGTCCTGGAAGTACATCGCCAGGTCCAGCGTGCGGCCCACTTCGCCCTTCATCCACGGCGGGTTGGACACGATGAGGTCGATCGGACCGCGATCCTTGCCGAACTGGTCCGCGTGCTCGAGTTCGATCGGTGGCGCAACGGAGAGCCGACGCATCTGCCGCGCCACGCTCTCGATCGCGTTCGGGTTGATGTCGGTGGCGATGACGTGCTGGAAGCCCGCCTTCGCCATCTGCAGCGCAAGCACGCCGGAGCCGGTGCCCACGTCGATCGCGCGATTGCGCGCGCCCGTGTACTTCGCGAGCCACGTGCCGAAGAGCTCGAGGTGCTCCATGCGGGCCGGGATGTAGGTGCCGAAGAACGGATGCACGCGATAGCCCAGCACGGGGAAGTGCACGCCCTGCTCGTACCATTCCCACGCGCTGCTCAGCACCCTCGCGTCCTCGACCGGCAACGCGAAGTCGGCGTGGTCCGGATACAGCTCGGAGAGGAAGCCCGGACGCGGCGCGTCGGGCAGCGCGACCTTGCGGCCGACGACGGGCGCGAGCAGGAGCTTCGACGCGGACTGGAACGCTTCACGGAAGGTGCGCTTCTTGACGTAATCCGCGCTCTCGCCCGGATCCTCCAGCTTCACGCGCAGCGCGGCGAGGATGTCGAGCCCGGTCCCGAAGCGATCGGTCACGATCAGCGAACGCCCCTCACACAGCCACGCCGCGGCCTGCGCCATCGGAACGTTCCGGTCGACGGGTTGCGCGCGGTGGCGAAGGACGGGTTCGGGGCGGTTCAGGGCGGCGGGCATCGGGCGGATCCGGGCGGGCGAGGGGAAGATGCGGCGGGACGGCGTCGTTGTGATACCTCGCGAGACCGCTGGCTACACGCTCCCATCGCCGTGCATCTCGATCTCGAGACACAGAGACGCGCGCATCGACGCGTGGTTTGGGCTCTGGGCAACGAGATCCGACGTCGGCTCGGCCAGCACGCGCGCGTCGGGCTCAGCGACCACCGTCTGCGCGAGCTCGCAGCCGTTCCAGCGCAACGCGCTGCACGATCTTCCCGGGGTCGGCGCCGGCGCGATTCGTCATCACGATCACGGACAGCTCTTCCTTCGGGAACCGCAGATAGAACGTCGTGAACCCCTGCCAGGCTCCACCGTGCGAGATGGCCTCTCGCCCTTCGATCGGGTGCACGGCCCAGCCGCAGCCGTAGTGCGAGAGCTTGCCGTTCGCGAGCCGCGCTGGCGTGCGCATCACCGCCTGGAGCTCTTCGCCGATCGGCGTCCCGCGCGTGAGGGCCATGTCCCATGCGGCGAAGTCGAGGACGCTCAGGTAGATGCTGCCGTCGCCGGTGGTGCAAAGGCTCGGCGAGACCCAGCTCTGGTTCACGAGCTGGCCGCCCTCGAGCTCGTAGCCCGCCGCGCGATGCGGGACGAGCGCGCGCTCGCTGATGATGCGCGCAGTGCTCATTCCGGCCGGCGCGAAGATCCGCTGCGCGAGCTGCTCGCCGTAGAACACGCCGCCTATATGCGAGCACAGGAAGCCGAGCACGTGGTAGCCCATGTTCGAGTAGGAGAACCTGGCGCCGGGCTCGAACAGCAACGGGATCTGTGCGTCGATCGCGAGCAATTCTGCTTCCGTGTAGTCGCGCGTGACCTCGAGCTTCTCGTAGGGATCGGCGAGCCCCGAAACGTGTTGCAGGAGCTGGCGGATCGTGACCTTCGCCCAGCTCGGCGGCGTGCCCGGGAGATGCTGCGCGATCGGATCGTCGAGAAGAAAGCGCCCGTCGTTCGCGAGCAGCAGCACGAGCGCCGCAGTGAACTGCTTCCCGGTCGAGCCCGACTGGTAGATCGTCTCCTTCGTCGCGGGGACCTCGTGCTCCAAGTTCGCGAAGCCGTAGCCCTCGGCATGCACCAGACGCCCGTGCTCGACGATCGCGACGCTTGCGCCGGGGATGTTCTGGCGCGCGAGTTCCTCTCGGACGATGGCAGCGATCGGATCCTGCGTGGTCTCGCTCGCGCGGTCGGGGGCAGCGCAGCTCGCGCCGAGGAAGAGGACTCCGGTCAGGAGCAGTTCGTGATGCTGCATGAAGGCGGGCGATGCTAGCAGCCCATCGGAGAACGGCTTCTTCGCCGAGAGCAATGCAGCGACATCGAGAGCGAGGAGTTCTTACGGAGTCGAATCCATGAACTCGACGTAGCTCGCACGAGGATCTCCTCGCTTCGAAGTGGAGACGATGTGTCCGACCTGGGTCGATGCGCCGGCGACGTCGCACATCGCTGGAGATCGTCGAGTGCCGCATTCGAGACCCAGCGCTGCGGCCTCCGTTCCGGGCGGTCGACTCACAGCCGCACGAACAACCCCTGCCTCTCCATTCCGCGCACGAACGCCCAGGTGATCGCGAAGAACACCGCGAACGTCGCGAACGCCCACCAGAGCGGCGAGTCCTTGGGCGCATACGGATCGACGAAGTCCTCGACGAGCCCGTGCAGCACATAGGCGGCGAGCGCATTGCCGCCCAACGTGCGCAACATGCTCCACTGACGACCGCGCACGTCGACGACGTGCACGAACGCAGCGAACGCGCACAGCGAGAAGCCCGCCGAGAACACGACATACGACGCGCTCGCGGCCTGCTGGCTCATTGCCCACATGTCGCGCGGGTGCCAAGGGGCGACGAACGGCGGCGCCGCGAGAACGCCCCCGTTCGTGCAGCACGAAAGCGCGTAGCCGACGAGCATTGCGGACGTTCCCGCGACGAAGATCGGCTTGCGGCCGCGTTCGCCGCCGTCCGCCTGCAGACGCATGCACGCGAGCGAACCCGCGATCGCAGGCGTCGTCCAAGCCAAGAAGCCGAGCGCGCCGCCGTCGATCACCGCGTTGGCGAGCAGCCAATCGTGCCAACCGAACGCGAGCGCAGCCGTGTGCGCGAGCAACGATGCAATCGCCCAAGCCACTTGCGTGCGTGCGCTGCGTTGGATCACCGGAAGGATCCAAAGCGTGGTGACGCCGATGTGCACGAGCGCCTGGAACGGCGACCGCCGCCAGAAGCTCGAAAGGAAGCCCTCCACGCCGTACTGCCGCAGTTCTTCGAACGTCGCGAACTTCCCGTCGATGCCGTGCACGACGAGCCCGAGCAGCACGAGCGCGAATGCGCGCCGCACCGCCATCGCGCGCGCCGCGGCGATGCCGTGCTTCTCCGCGTGCTTTGCGAACGCAAGCCGCATCGAGAAGCCGACTGCGAACAGGAACATCGGCATCACCAGGTCGGCGACGCTGCACCACGTTCGGTGGTGCTTGAGCAGCGCCGGCACGTCGCGGAAGCCCGCGAGGAAATTGACCGCGAACATCGCCGCGACGGTGAAGCCGCGGAACTGGTCGAGCGCATGGAGTCGCGCGGGCTGCGTCGAGGTCATGAAGGGGCGGAGTGTAGGAGCGGCCCTTTCGAGGCGTGAAGGACCTTGCTGCGCGGAACCCGCGAATCGAGGACGTGCGACGTCGCATCCGCGGCACGTGCATTCCGTCGCGGCGAGGACGCCGCTCGACGCCGTGACGGCATCACGCCACGTCGCGCGCATCCGGCCGCGCATGCGCACGACTCGGATGAAGATGCGCGGCCCGTCCCGTTGCTATGCTCGCCGCGATGAAGAGCACGAAGCACCGCCTCCTCGCCCTCGCGTTCCTGATGCCGCTCGCCGCTTGCGGCACGTTGACCTACGACCTCACCGACGTGCCGTTCCCCGTGAGCGCGCGCCCGAACACGGAACTGAAGGCCGAGGACTTCGAACTCACGGGCAAGTCCGTGCTCTGGGTCCACGGCCTCGCGGGCAAGGACCAACCGGACGTCGGCGCATTGCTGCGCGAACACTGCAAGGACAGCGTCGGCGTGTCGGACTTCCGCGTGTCGGTGGGCGCGTCGTTCCACGATTGGCTGCTGACGCATCTCTCGCTCGGTTTCGTGCGCATGAAGACGGTGCGCGTGACGGGCAAGAAGCTCACGCGCTGACCTCGCAGTCCGCCTGCGCCGCACTCGCTGCGCAGGCGCGCCGCGTCGCGACAACGCCCGACAGCAAGCGATTCGCGGCGGGCCGAACGGGATTGACGCAACCCCCCGAGTTGACAGGCCGCGTGCAATGCACGAACCTGGGGCATGTCCATTGAGTTCGACCCGGAACCCCTGACCCAGTCCGATCCGCGCGAACTCCTCGACCATGAAGGGGTGGCCCGCCAGCTTGGCGCCCCCGGCGAGAAGGAAGATCAGGGCGCAGGCGCCCCTCAGACTCCAGAGCGTCCACCCATTCGCCGCAGTGCCCGACACGCTGCACGCGGCGCTCGCCCGCAAGGGCTTCGAGAAGCTCACGACGGTCCAGTCCGCGCTGCTCGCAGCCGACGACGGCATCCGCGACCTGCGCATCAGCTCGCAGACCGGCTCCGGCAAGACGGTCGCAATCGGCTTCGCGCTCGCGCGCGACCTGCACGACGACAAGCGCCGCGGCCCCACCACGCTGATCGTCGCGCCCACGCGCGAACTCGCGTCGCAGGTTGCCGAAGAACTGTCGTGGCTGTTCGCCGACCTTCGCGGCTGCATCTGCGAAGTCGTGACCGGCGGCACCAACATCGGCCGCGAACGCATGCGCCTCGCGAGGCGCCCAGAAGTGCTCGTCGGCACGCCGGGCCGCCTGCTCGACCACATCAAGAACGGCGCGCTCGACCTCTCGTCGGTTCGCCAGCTCGTGCTCGACGAAGCCGACCAGATGCTCGACCTCGGCTTCAAGGACGAGCTCGACGCGATCCTGTCGCACCTGCCCGAGAAGCGCCGCACGCACCTCGTGTCCGCGACGTTCGCGGCCGCGGTCGTCGACCTCGCGGACCGCTTCCAGAACAAGCCGATCCTCGTCGCCGGCCAGAAGCCCGGCACGGCGCACGCCGACATCGAGCACCTCGCGGTGCGCATTCCTGCGCGCGGCCACTACGCGGCGCTCGTCAACTTGCTGCTCGTCGCCGGCGACGACCGCACGCTCGTGTTCGTGCGCACGCGCGAAGACACCGCGACGCTCGCGGACAAGCTCGCGGCCGACGGCTTCGGCGCGTTGCCGATCTCTGGCGACCTCGCACAGGCGCAACGCACGCGAACGCTCCAGGCGTTCAAGCGCGGCGCCGTTCGCACGCTGATCGCAACCGACGTCGCGGCGCGCGGCCTCGACATCAACGAAGTCACGATGGTCGTGCACATCGATCCGCCGATGGACGCGGAGACCTACGTGCACCGCAGCGGCCGAACGGGCCGCGCCGGCCAGAAGGGCAAGAGCGTGATGCTCGCGCTCAAATCGCACGAAGCGAAGCTGCGCCGCATCTACTCGCAAGCTCGCGTGCAACCGACGTGGGCCTGGCCGCCGAGCCCCGACGCGGTGTTCCGTCGCCAGATGGAACGCGCGGAGCGCCACGCAGCGGCGGCGATCGCGGCGCACACGTTGACCGAGAGCCAGCGCGAAGTGGCGCAGCACCTGCTGCGCGATCGCGATGCCGTCGACGTCGTCGCGGCGTTGCTGATTCAGGCGGGCCAAGGTCCGCGCGCGCCGTTCGCGTTCGCAGGCCAACCGACGGCAGCGCCCGTCGCGCAGGCGCCGGCGGCTCCTGCACCAGCCGCCTCGGCTGCACCCGCAAGGGCCGCCGCCGCGCCAGCCGCAGCAGCACCAAGCGCAGCACCAGCCGCAGCCGCGCCCGCGACGCCGAAGGCCGCAGCGCCTGCACAAAAGCGCGAACGCGCGAAGCCATCCCTCGCCGAGGTCGGCCTCCACGATGCAGAGCCGAGCGTTCCCGAAGCGCCCGTTTCGCATCCGCCGAGCGAACTCATGCAGGAGCCCGAGCAGCGCATCGAACGACGCCCGTTGCCGACGCGCGGCAAGGCGCTGGTGCAGCCTGCGTGGAAGCGCGAACGCGGCCCCGCGGAGGAGCAAGGCAGCGGAGCCGGCGCCGAGCCGGGCTTCTTGCGCTTCTCGATCAACTGGGGCCTGCGCGACGGCGCCGACGCACGGCGCATCCTCGCGCACGTCTGCCGCCGCGGCGGCATCGACAGCCAGATGATCGGCCACATCGAACTGCGCGGCACGTTGAGCCTGTTCGACGTGCGCAGCGAAGCAGCGATCGGCTTCGGCCGTCGCGTCCAGGCTCGCGACAAGCGCGACCCGCATCTGCGCATCACGCGCTGGCACGAACGCGGCAAGGCGGGCAGCCGCGACCTGCTCGCCGGCGACGGCGAGCAGGGCTGACCGGCTGAGCTTGCGCGGTCGCTCGCCACGCGACCGCGCTTGTGACGGATTCGTCCCAGAATCCGCCTCGCCAGATCGCAGCGATCGCCTGCGCTGACTGACAACACGTGGGCCTTGCGCCGGCTGCGCTCACGAAGCGTCGATGCCGTTGCGACCTCGACGCGCAGCATCCGCACTGCATGCAGCAGCAATCAGCGGGCAACCATCGGACCGCGCGGGCCTACACTCCTCCGCCTCCCCGCCCATGCCGCCGACGGTTGACGCATGGACGAAATCCGCGGACAGTTCTCCTCTGCCCACCCCAAGCAAGCGTCCCTGCAAATGAATCGAACCCTGCTAACCGCGCTGCCGACCGTCGTCGGCGCGCTCCTGTGCGCTTCGTCCCTCGACGCGCAGCGCAACGCAATCGCCGGCCGCGACATCCAGCTCCAGGACACGTGGGCGCTCCGCGGCTACGTCCGCCAGGGCGCGTATCCGGCAGGCGCGTTCGCTGTCGGCGCGTGGACCACGTGCTGCAACCCGGGCACGAACGCGATTCCGTTCCAGGCCGCGATGAGCCCCAACCACGGCTACATCCACTTCATCATCGCGCGTGAGTCGAACGGCCGCTTGGAGCAGATCTCCAACTGGAGCTTCGTGAAGCACACGTTCGGCTCGAGCAACGATCCGAGCCCGTGCGGCAGCTGCGCCGGCCCCGGCAACTTCAGCCTCGTCGAAGTCGGCTGCTCCGACACCTACGCGAACTCGCAAGCCGTCAACCACTTCGACCTCGGGCCACCTTCGGAGATCGACCCGTGGCTCGGCACGTGGGATCCGCAGTGCTCGATGTTCGACTCGGGCAACCCGGTGGTCAGCCCCACGCAGGCTTGCGACAACGTGCGCAGCCTCACGAGCCAGCAGGCGTCGCAGCTCAACGCGTCGCTCAACAACCAGATGCGCATCTACGACCAGGACCTCATGGTCCCGGTCTCGAACTTCTACTTCCAAGCGGGCTACCTGATCCCCGGCGAAGCCGAGAGCGTGCGCGACAACAACCTGGGCTCGCGCGGCTTCACGCCGGCGTGGAACGGGACGTCGTGGGCCTTCACGGACATCCCCAACTTCCAGCAAGGCACGATCCTGCAGCGCTGGACTGGCGCGACGATCACGAGCGCGACCAACGGCACGAGCGACGGCCGCTTCTACGTGGCGGTCACGGTCTCGGGCCCGGTGAACGGCAAGTACCACTACGAGTACGCGATCCACAACCGCGACAACAAGCGCGGCATGGGCGCGTTCCGCATCCCGATGTGCCCGACGGCCGTCGTCAGCAACATCGGCTTCCATGACGTCGATCGCAACCCGCTCAACGACTGGACCGCGACGCGCGTCGGCGGCGAGATGGTCTTCAGCGCGCCGAACAATCCGCTGCGCTGGAACTCGATCTTCAACTTCTGGTTCGACTGCGACGCGGGCCCCGTCACGGGCTCGTCGCTCTCGCTCGACCAGTTCGACGTCGGCGCAGGCGCTGCCAGCGTGCTCGTGACGAGCACCGCGCCCGGCACGCTCTACAACGAGTACCTCGGCCAAGGCTGCGGCAGCCCCGTGACGCCGAACCTGTTCGCGCAGGGCGTTCCGTTCCGCGCGACGCTCGGCAACTCGCTGTTCCAGATGCGCAGCCTCGGCAACCCCGCCGGCGCGCCGTGCGCGATCGCGTTCAGCACGATGCCTGGCACCACGACGACCGGCAGCTGCACGCTCTTCGCGTCGGATGTCAGCGGCATGAACGTCATCAACGTGATGGCGGCGGATCCAGGTGGCGCGATCACGCAGAACCTGCCGATCCCGAACGACCCTGTGCTCGAAGGCGTCAACCTCGACCTGCAGGCGTTCAACGTCACGCCGGGCGGCGCACTGCTGGGCACGTTCAACCTCAGCAACGGCATGCGCCTGCGCATCGGCAACTCGACCGCGGCCTGCCCGTGAGGCCAGCTCTCCGCGGCGATGCCGCGGAGATGCCCTGCGGCGGCGCGTGAGATACGGTCTCGCGCCCGCCGCCCGCGCTGCGAGCGTCGGCGACCACGCCCCTCGAATCTGCGCATGCGCCAATCGCTCCTCGCGTCGCTCTCCGTCTCGTTCCTCGCCTGCATTGCGTTCGCGCAAGCGCCAACGCAGAAGCCGCTGACGAAGGAAGCGGTCGCGGAGATCGCCCAGCTCGCGTTCGAGCGCTTCCAGCCGAAGGGCCTCGCGATCGCGGTCGTGCAAGACGGCGAGACGCTCGTCGAACTCGGCCTCGGCGTCCGCGACGGCGACGCGAAGGTCACCAAGGACACGCTGTTCAACATCGCGTCGTGCAGCAAGGCGTTCACCGCCGCCCTCGTCGCGCAACAAGTGGCTGAGGGCAAGCTGCGTTGGGCCGACCGCGTCGTCGACCACGTGCCCGAGTTCCGTATGCAGGACCCGTGGATCACGTCGCACATGACGATCGCGGACCTGCTGAGCCATCGCTGCGGGCTCGTGACGTTCGCGGGCGACCTCTTGTGGTACGGCTCCGACTACAGCGACGCCGACGTGCTGAAGCGCATGGAGAAGCTGCCGATCGTGCAGGGCTTCCGCGACCAGTTCGGCTACCAGAACCTGATGTACATGGTCGCGGGCCTCGTGCTCGAACGCACGACCGGCAAGCCGTGGGAAGAACTCGTCGAGGAACGCATCACCAAGCCGCTCGGCATGGTGAGCACACGTGCAAGCGCGCAGCGGTTGCCGAAGGATGCCGAACGCGCGACGCCGCACATCGACGGCATCGCGGTCATCGAGCACGAGTTCACCGCATGCAAACCCGCCGCATCGATGGCGTCGTCGGTGCACGACCTCACGCTGTGGATGCGCATGCTGGTGTCTGGCGGCACGCTCGGTGACGCGAAGATCCTCGACGCGGGCGCATTCGCGCAGATGTGGCGGCCGCACACGATCCTCGGCGGCGGCCCCGGCGGCGCGGACACGCGCGACTTCCGCAGCTACGGGCTCGGCTGGTTCCTCTCGATCGAACGCGGCAAGAAGCTCGTCGAGCACGACGGCGGCATGCCGGGATTCTTGAGCAAGGTGTCGCTGTTGCCCGCCGACAAGTTCGCCTTCGTCGTGCTCAACAACGCCAACGACGGGCTGCTCAACGAAGCGATCAAGGCAGCCCTGCTCGCCGCGCACGCGGGCGAGGACGGCAAGGCGCAGATCGAACGCTGGTCGACGATCGCCGAGCGTGTGCACAAGCGCGACGCAAACGAGAAGGCCGCGCGCGAAGCGAAACGCGTTGCCGACACGAAGCCGTCGCTGGCGATGAAGGACTACGTTGGCCGCTACGAGGACGCGATCTACGGGCCCGCCGAGGTCACGCTCGACGGCGACACGTTGCGCGTCGTGCTGCTGCCGTCGAAGAGGCGGCTGTTCGGCGCGATGGCGCACTGGCACCACGACACGTTCCGCGTCGACTTCCCCGATCGCTTCCTGCCGTTCGCGTTGTTCCGCTTCGAACTCGGCACGGACGGCAAGGCCACGGGCTTCCGCATCGACTGCCCGATCGCCGACTTCGACTTCGGCGCGCTCGACTTCCGCCGCGTGGCCGCGGCGAAGTAGCGGCACGCACCACGAACCTGCGTCCCAGCGCTCACGCGCCGCGACGCAGGACGCATGCGCAACTCAGCGGCAGAGCCGGGGCGGCGCGACGTCGAGGACCGTCTTGAGGCCCGGGGTCGCGGCGACGACACCGTGCAGGTTGTTGACGAGGATCGCTGCCGTCGCCTGATCGCCGGCGATGCCGCCGTGGAACTTCAGGTGGACCGGCGGCGTGCTCTCCAGCACGACCTCGTCGCGCGGATCCGGCGCGCCGACGTACATGCTGAGGTCGAGGTGGACGATCGTCTTGCCGCCCTTCTTGCCGAATCCGTGGTTGCGGATGCCCGCGACCTGGCCCTTCTCGACGGTCAAGAACTTGGTCACGCGCTTCTCCGTCGCGATCACCGGCTCGACCGTCTGCTCGATCGTGTCGACTTCGAAGCCGAGCGCCTTGCTGACGAGCGCGACCGATTCGCGCATGCCGATGTGGCCGAAGCGGCCCGTCGCCATCTGCTGCTCGAACTCGGCGGTCGTGAGGCTCGCGCCAACCTTCTTCTGCAGCGGCAGGCGACGCGTGCCGGCGTCGACGACGCGCGTGCACTTCACGCCCGTGACGTCGAACGTCACCGCGCTCGCGACGATCGCGACGAAGTCCATCGCGTAGCCGGGATTGACGCCGGTGCCGAGCACCGAGATGCCGCCCTGCTTCGCGGCCGCATCGATCTCCTTGGCGATCTGCGCGTGCTGCATCTCCGGCACGAGCAGTTCCTCGGTCGACGACACGACGTCGACGCCACACTTCGCGGCGAGCAGCAGCTGGTCCTTGACCACCGGCATGAACGACGACGTGCAGTGCAGCATCGCGTCGGGCTTCCATTCCTTCAGCGCCGCCTCGGCATCGCCGCGAACGAGCACGCCGGTCTTCTTGCCCATCTCGAGCAGGTCGCCGAGGTCCTTGCCGACCTTGTTGGGATCGACGTCGATCGCGCCGACGAGCTGGATCGACTTCTTGGAAAGGGCGAGGCGGGCAGCGGCGAGGCCGATCGGGCCAAGTCCGAACGAAACGACGCGAAGGGTCTGGGTCATAGGGGGCGAAGAGTCTAGCGAGGAGCGCGCGCCATGCTCCGTCGCGAGCCCCAGCAATCGCGTGCGCCGAAGCGGAAGGGGCGCAACGCCTGCCGGGTGCCGCAGCAGTCGGGCGCGGTCAGCAGGGGGCGCGGCGCGCAGGGCGCCTCGGTCGGCTGCTCGTGCGTCGGCAGCGGGTTGGGCCGCGAGACGGCGCGGTGGGAAGACTGACGAGCGGGGCCGCTGCGACAGCGGCTACTTCGCGAGCGCCGTCTCGATCGCCTTGGCGTCGAACCAACCGGCGCGCGCGCGCACCTCGCCGTCGGCGCCGACCGCGAGGCCGACGTTGGGCGCGCGGCCGAGCGCGATCCACGCCGCGTCGTCCATCGTGTCGACGAGCACTGTCGTGCCCTTCGCCAAGGTCTCGGCGTAGCGACGCGCGAGCGCGAGTCGTTCCTCGAGCGTCGTCGGCTGGCGCACCAGCACGTCGTCGACCTCGTTCTGCTGCGGCACCCATTCGACGCCGGTGTAGGGACACGCGTCCGACTTCGGGTGCGCGTCGATCGTGTAGACCATCACCACGAATGCGCGTTCGCCGAGCCGTTGCTGCAACGCCGCGACTTCGCGCTGCTGGCGGCGCGCGACGTTGCACGTCAGCGAGCACGTGACCAGCGCCATCGGCCGCCCTGCGCGCATCGCGTCGAGGTCGACCGGCGTGCCGTCGAGCGACAGCAACGCGAGCTTCGGCAACGGCTGCCCCGGCTGCACGCCGGCCGCGTCGAAGATGGCCTTGGCCTCGGCCATCGACACGGGCTTGTCGAACACTGGCTCGTGCGCAGGACGGGCTTCGACTTCGCGCACGGCGGCTGCCGGCATCGACGAAGGCGCGACCTCGCGCGATGGATGCGCACTGCATGCGGCGACGAGCAAGAGGACGAACGGCAACGGGGTCTTCATCGTTGGCAACGGAGGCGAAGCGGGTGGCGTAGCGCGTCGGCATCCTCGCCGCGCGACGCGTGGCGACCAAGGAAGCCGCACGCGATCCGCGGGACGCCATGAGCTTCGCGAACGGTTCGCGCCTGCGGCCGAATGCCGCCGTCGCTGCGTCTTTGCGTTCCGCCCGCATCGGCGCGACGCGGCTCCTCCCGCGCACGGACACAGCCGCATCCACGGAGCGCCGCATCGAGGATTGCGAAGTGGGCGCGTCCGCCGTTGGCCCGCGCCTCCGGCTGTCCTAACCTCCTCGCCCCAAGGACCCGAGCACGCCCCATGTATCCAGAAGACCTCGTTGCGCCGATGCGCGCAGAACTCACCAACCACGGCGCAGTGGAACTCAAGACGTCCGACGCGGTCGACGCGTGGGTCGCCGAGAAGAAGACCGGCCTCCTCGTCATCAACTCGGTCTGCGGCTGCGCCGCAGGCATGGCACGGCCCGGCGTCGTGCGCGCGATGCAGAGCAAGAGCCGTCCGGAGCGCTTCGCGACCGTGTTCGCGGGCCAAGACAAGGACGCGACGAGCCGCGCGCGCGGCCACTTCGCGCACATCCCGCCGTCGAGCCCGAGCGTCGCGCTGTTCAAGGACGGCGCGGTCGTCGACTTCTTGCCGCGGCTGCGCATCGAAGGCCGCTCGGCGATCGACGTCGAACGCGACCTCGTGGCGATGTTCGAGAAGCACTTCGCGGCGAAGTGATCGCTGTGGGACGAACGGCGGGCCCTGCGTTGCGCGCGCGCATGCGCCGCCACGCCGCCTTCGTCCTGCTCACCTTGCTCTCGTCTGCGTCGGCGCTGTTCGCGCAGAATGATGCGGACGCGCAAGGCAGCGTCCGTCGCGCATGGACCGTCGACGGCGTCGAACGCGAAGCGCTGGTCTTCGCGCCGCGGTCGAGCGATCGCGAACGCGCCGCGCCGCCGCTCGTGTTCGTGTTCCACGGGCACGGCGGAACGATGCGCAGCGCAGCGCGCAGTTTCGCTCTTCATCGGGGCATGCCCGAGGCCGTGGTCGTCTATCCGCAAGGGCTGAAGACGCCGAGCGCGCGCGACCCGGAGGGGCAGCGCACAGGTTGGCAAACGCAGGAAGGCGACCAAGGCGATCGCGACCTGCGATTCGTCGACGCGATGCTCGCTTCGCTGCGCGCGGAGTTCGACGTCGATCCGTTGCACATCCACGCGACGGGGCACAGCAATGGCGGCGGGTTCACCTACCTCGTGTGGGCCACGCGCAGCGAGACCTTTGCGTCGATCGCGCCTTCGTCGGCTGGCGCCGCGCGCAAGCTCGCGGGCCGCGAGCCGATCGCGCGACCGATCCTGCATCTCGCAGGCCGCGACGACCAAGTCGTGCCGTTCGAAAACCAGCAGCGCACGATCGAGGCGTTGGTCCGCAACGCGCAGGCCGGCGTTGGCGAGCCGTGGGCCGAGGTGCGCGGCGCGACGCTGCATCGCGCGAAGAACGGCGCGCACGTCGCGACGTGGTTCCACGACGGCGGCCACGAGCTGCCGGACGAAGGTTGGCGCGCGGTTGCCGCGTTCCTGCGCCGCACGCCGATGCCAGAGCCGTGGACTACGGAGCCCACCGTCGGCCCGGGTCTCGTGCAGCGCACCTACGTGAGTCGCGCGGCGCGCACGTTCGTGAGCTACCACGTGCTCGTGCCCGCGGGCTACGACCACGCGGAGAACGCGCAGCGCCGCTATCCCGTCGTGATGTGGCTGCACGGCAGCGGCGGCGGCGAATCGGGCCTCGCGCAGGTCGCGCGCGAGTTCGAGACGGCGATCGCGCGTGGCGCGATCCCGCCGGTCCTCGTCGTGTTCCCCAACGGCAAGCCGCTCGGCATGTGGTGCGACGACGTAGGCGGAGCTTCGCCGGTGGAGACCGTGACGCTCGACGAAGTGCTGCCGCAAGTCGAAGCCGTGTTCCGCACGCGCGCGAGCCGCGAAGGCCGCGTCGTGATGGGCTTCAGCATGGGCGGCTATGGCGCGTTGCGCTTTGCGATGGCGCGGCCACAGACGTTCGTCGCGGCATGCAGCCTCGGCGGCGGGCCGTTGCAGCCGCAGCTCGTCGAAGCACCGCGCGTGGACGAGACGCGCAGGATCCGCGTGCTCGAGGACACCTACGGTGGCTCGCAGGAGGAGTTCGAGAAGCGCAGCCCGTGGCGGCTCGCCGAGCAGAATGCGGCGCAACTGCGCGACACGCGCTTCTTGATCGTCTGTGGCTCCGCCGACGAGACGGTGCCAGCCAACCGCGCGATGCACGAACGGCTCGACGCGCTGGGCCTCGCGCATCAATACGTCGAGCTCGACGGCGTCGCGCACGAACCGATGCGCACGATCCGCACGCTCGGCCCGCGACTGTGGGCCTTCGTCGACGGCGCGCTGCGCTGAGGCGCGCGACGCAGGGCCGACGGTTGGCGTCTGCAACACACGGCGCCGTGTGCTCCATGGCCTTGGCGACTTGACGTTGTTGTCGACGCGCTGTCGCGGTGTCCGCCGCGCACGCGCTTGCTTCGTCGACGCGCAGCATGCGTGGACACTGGCGCGAAGGTCCACGCATGGCAACGCGAGCGCAAACGGATCCTCGAATGCAGCGTGGCCTCAAGCGATCGCCGCGCCAGCGGGCGTCCCGTCAGTCGCGCACGACGATCTCGAATGCGCTGTCGATGCCTGCGCCCGCCGGCAACGCGAGCCGCCGCGGCTTGCCGTCGGTCTCGTAGTTGCTCGGGTTGCCGCGCTCGACGACCAACGTGTAGGCGCCACCCGACAGGCCGCGCATCGTCACGTGGCCGTTGCGATCCGTGCGCAGCACTTCGCCCGCGTAGTTGCCGTGCTCGTCGATCGAATCGAGGTTCACTCCTTCCTGGAGCTGCACGCGCACTTCGGCCGGCCAGAACGGCGCGCCGCTCTCATCGCGCAGCACGACGAAGCGCAGCGGGCTGCGTTCCATGCGCGCCTCGTGCGTCACAGGCGCATTCCCGACCGTGACCTCCTGCTCGTAGAGCACGTAGTCGATCGCGCGCACGCACACCGTGAACTTGCCAGGCTGCACCACGCACGTGAACGGCGCGCCATCGCGCTCTTGTCGTTCGGCGACGCCGACCGAGCCGAAGACGTCGACGTCGGTCACCGCCACCGGCTTGCCCGTCGTCGCGTCGACCGAGACCACGGACATCAGCACGAAGCCCTCGCTTCCTTGACCCTGGCGCAGCGTGACCTCATCTCCTGCACGGACGCGCGCGCGAGCCAGCATGCCGCCGCGCGTCGGATAGGCCCAGACCTCGTGCTCGCCGGGTCCGACGCCGTGGAACCAGAACTCCGCAGCGTCGCTGGTGCCGATCGAGTCGCCGCTGGCGGTGCTGTCGAGAATCTCCCCGACCGACGGATCGAGTCCGCGCAGCCCGCCTGCGGGCCGATGCAGCATCACGTTGGACGGAAGACGCTCGCCGCGTTCGTCGAGCACGATGCCACGCACCGTGCCACCAGCCTGCAGTCGCAACTCGACGTTCTGCTCGCCTTCGACGAGCGCAATCGGCTCCGACACGGACCACGGCAACTTGTAGTCGCGCGCGCTGACACAGACCTTCTTGCCCGTCGCGTGCAACCGCAGCGTGAGCTTGCCGCCGTCGCCCGAGGTCTCATCGCTGCCGTAGACGAGATCCGCCTTCTCGTGCACGCGAATGCTCGCGCCAGGATGCGGCTCGCCACTCGGTCCGATCACCGTGACGTGCACGAGCGCCTTGCGCGG
>CAZEQF010000038.1:0-7339 GCA_964514315.1 uncultured Singulisphaera sp.
TGCTGACCTTCAGCACCAGCTCCAGCTCCTCGAATCGATCGACGACGATGATGCAGTGGATGCCCATCTTCTGGGCAAGCAACGCCGTCTCGATGTACTTGGTGTCCTTGTAGCCGTTGCAGATGACGAGCCCGTCCGGGTTCGTCATGTGCGCGAGCACGACGAGCAGCTCGGGCTTGCTGCCAGCCTCGAGGCCGAGCGAGTGCTCGCGACCGAACTCGACCAGCTCCTCGACGACGTCGCGCTGCTGGTTGACCTTGATCGGGAACACGGGCCGATAGCGGCCGCGGTAGCCGCACTCGGTGATCGCCTTCTGGAACGTGCTCGCGAGCGCGCGCACACGGAGCTCCAGGATGTCCGAAACGCGCAGCAGGATCGGCAGCTCGATGTCGCGGTTGCGCAGGTCCTCCACCACCTCGGGCAGCGAGAACTTCGGGCCCGTGGGCCCGTGCGGCTGCACCATGAGCTCGCCGCGGTCGTTGATGCCGAACCAGCCGCCGCCCCACGCCGACAGTTGATACAGCTCAGCGCTGTCTCGGATGGTCCAGGCGCGGAGATCGTTCTGCGACATGCTCAACGGTGTTGGCTCCTCGAGCGGCGCTGCTTTCGTGTCAGGTTTCGGAGAACGCGGACGTCGCGAGCAAACAGCTCGCGACACCATCCGGTTCAGGGCGCGGATTGAACACCAACCCGCCAGGATTCCCAGGGGGTCCGACTCGCGTTTTGTCGACGCGCGCGCATCTGCGGGGAGGTGCGACGACGCAACGCAGCCGCTAACGTGCCCGCGTGAGCAGCAATCTCTCGACGACGTCCCGTTCCCTGCGCGACCAGGACCCCGAAGTAGCCGGCATGTTGGCGCGTGAAGACGCGCGCCAGGCCTCGACGCTGACGCTGATCGCGTCCGAGAACCACTGCTCGACCGCAGTGCGCGAGGCATGCAGCAGCCGCATCACCGACAAGTACGCCGAGGGCTACCCGGGCAAGCGCTACTACGGCGGCTGCGAAGTCGCGGACCAGGTCGAAGAACTCGCCAAGAAGCGCGCGATGCAGCTGTTCTCGGCCGAGGACGCCAACGTGCAGCCGCATTCGGGCTCGACCGCAAACCTCGCCGCGATGGTCGCGCTCGCCGGACCGAACGGCCGCATCCTCGGCATGGCGCTCAAGGCCGGCGGCCACCTCACCCACGGCCACAGCAAGAGCCACAGCGGCATGCTGTTCTCGGTGCACCAGTACGGCGTGCGCGGCAGCGACGGGCTCATCGACTTCGACGAGGTCCGCAAGCTCGCGAAGGAGTTCCAGCCGCATGTGATCATCGCCGGCGGCAGCAGCTACCCGCGCGCGATCGACTTCAAGGCGGTCGCGGGCATCGCCAAGGAAGTCGGGGCGAAGCTGATGGCGGACATCGCGCACCCGGCCGGCCTCGTCGCCGCCGGCCTGCTCCCGTCGCCGGTCGGCGTCGCCGACATCGTGACGATGACGACGCACAAGACGCTGCGCGGCCCGCGCGGCGGCCTCATCCTCTGCTCGAAGGAAACGAGCAAGGCGATCCACTCCGCCGTGTTCCCCGGCGCGCAGGGCGGCCCGCTCATGCACCAGATCGCGGGCAAGGCAGTCGCATTCGGCGAAGCGCTGCAGCCGACGTTCCGCGCCTACCAGACGCGCGTGCGCGACAACGCGGCGGCGCTCGCTGCGCATCTCCTCGAACGCGGCCTCGACATCGTGACCGGCGGCACCGACAGCCACATCGTGCTCGTCGACCTGCGCAAGGCCGGCGTCACCGGAGCCGACGCGGAAGCGCGCGCGCTCGCAGCCGGCCTTTCGGTCAACAAGAACGCGGTGCCCGACGACCCGCTGCCGCCGATGGTCACGTCCGGCCTGCGCCTCGGCACGCCTGCCGCGACGACGCGCGGCATGGGCACGGCGCAGATGGCGCAGATCGGCGACGTGATCCTCGGCCTCGTCCGTGGCGAAGACCCCGAACGCCATCGCAAGACGATCGCGGCGCTGTGCGCCGAGTTCCCGCTGCCGTGATCGCGCGCCGCGTCAGCGGATCGTGCAACGGCTGACGTTCGACATCGCCGCAACGCGGCCAGTCGCGTCGAACAGCATCACGAACACGTCCGCGGTTGCGCCCTGCAGCTGCAGTGCGAGCGGCGGCGGCACGACGTATTCGGCGAACGGATACATGCCCGGCCCCGCGTTCACGAAGTGGAACGGGTCGCCGGCCCAACCGGGAGCCGACAAGCTCGCTGCGGTGAACTCGTCGAACTCGATGCCGAAGAACGCGCCGAAGCCGAACGGCCGCGACGTGTTCAACGAAGCGAACGTGAAGCCCTCGACCCATCCTGTTGCAGGCAGGTTCGAGACGCGCATGCGCAGGTCGCCCGGCGCGGAGGAAGCCAGCTGCATCGAGACCGCAGACGTCGCGCGGTAGCCGGCGCCCATCGGGTGCACGACCAACGCGAAGTCGGCGTCGACGGCCACGGTCTCGACGTGCCCGTCCACCGCGATGCGCGGCGCAGACACGGTGATCGCGTAGATGCCGGGAGTCGGCTGCGGCAGCCAGACCTGCTCCATCGAGTCGACGCGGTTCGGCGTGCCGCCTGTGACGCTCGCGTTCGAGACGTCGAGGCCGCGGTTGCCGTGCCACGTGCGGCCGTCGTGGAAGTAGCGAACCTCGAGGTCGAGGTCGTTCACGAGATGCTGCGCGGCGCTCGGGACCGCAGGCGGATCGGCCCACGTCAACGTGGCGCGCAACTCCGGCGTGCCGGGAGCGACGTAGACGTAGTAGAGGCGCGACGCGCCCTGCGTGAGCCGTTCGGTCTCGTCGACGACGAGCGTCTTGGCGCGGTTCTGCCAGAGCCGGTCCACGGCGGGAAAGCCCCAGCCCTGGTGCGTGCGAGCGAGGTCGTGGTCCGCGCCGGAGAACGCGTAGCTCGCTGCCGTCGAGCACAGCAACGCCTTCGCCGTCGTCATGTGCGGCTTGTTCCAGAACCGGTTCGCAGCGACGGCAGGCAACGGCAGCCGATGGCCGAACGCGCCGTCCGTGAACATCTGCTGCGCGAGCCCGAGGAACCCGTTCACGATCGGCGTCGCCGCGGACGTTCCGCCGAACGAGCTCGTGTAGTCGGTCTGCGAGTAGCCGTCGGCGCCCATCAGGTCGCCGCAGCCGACCGCGTCGAAGTAGGCGCACAGATCCGGCTTGATGCGGCCGTCGCTCGCCGGGCCGATGCTCGCGGCCGACGCTCCTGCGCGAGCCCACGTGTCATCGACCGGGTTGGCATTGTCGTAGTGCCAGACGCCGCCGACCGAGATCACGTTCTTGGCCCACGCCTGCGGGCGCGACAGCTGCGAACCCGTGTTGCTCTGGCTCTGCGTCGTCGCGAGATCGAACTCGAAGAGCACGCTGTCGAGGTCCGCGGTCACCGACGTGTAGTCGAGCGTCGCTGCATGGCCCCAACTCGCCGTCGCCTGCATCACGCGGAACGGCCCCGTCGGGTCCAGAGCCTGCGCCGTCACCGAGTAGCGCGACAGCGTCCCCCACGAGAACACCGACGACTCGACGATCTGCGCATCGGGCAACAGGCCGCGTGCGTTCGTGTTTCCCGCGCCGTTGCCGCCGACGATCATGCCGGTGCAGTGGCCGTGCGGCTCCAGCCCGTCGTGCTGCACGAGCACAGGGCGCGTCCAGTCGCGATGCGTCTGCTGCACGCCTTCGAGCACGTGCGCGCGGATGCCTGTGCCGACGAGGCCACCCGAGAACTCGACCGTGTTCGCGCCGCCTTGCATGCGCGCGAAGTTCATGTCGACGCCGATCGGCGAGTCGCGGTCGACCCAGAGCACCTCGTCGCGCGCGCACAGCGCCGCGATCTGCGCCAGCGACAACCGCGCGGTGATGTAGACCGAGCCGTCGTTGGCGTTGAGGACCTGCCCACCGATGTCCTCGACCGCGTGCACGACGCGATTGCGATCGGACTTCGATGCGAGCACGACGTTGCAGTCGATCGCGGCGGGCTGCGGTCCGGCGTTGCGGTAGAACGACGCGGCGAGCACGGGCTCCAGCTTGTGGCCCGCTGCGACTGCGTTGATCCAACGCACGAAGGGACGTTGCGCGAGCGCGAGCGCTGCGCCGCGGTCGCCGCGGACGAGGTAGGCGCTCTGCGGCCAGTAGGCGACCACTTCGAGCCCGAGCTGCTCGATCTCGGCGCGGAACTCCGGCACCAATGCGGTGTGGAACTGCACGGCGAACAACCGCGCGTTCGCGGGCACGCCGAGCGCCGTGGGGAAGCCAGGCTCGCCCGTGCGCGGATCGAACGTCCCGCTGCGCAGCCGCAGCAATCCGTCTGCCTGCGGCAATGCGACCGGCGCTCGACCGGGACGCTGGATCTCGGCGCCGGCAGACGACCATCGCAAGGTCGCGCCTTGGACGATGCACGTGCGCACGTCCGTTCCTGGTGAGGCCTGGGCGACCGCGCCAGCGGTCAACAGGGCGAGAGCCAGTGAAGATGGGATGCGCAAGGAAGACACGAAAGAGCCAGGGATCGGGAGTGGAGAAGGGTAGCTCCCGGCCCAGTTGCAGGACGGCGCGGCGAAACGGCGGCGAGTCGCCGTCCCGATGCGAGACGCTCGCGTTGCGCAAGCGACCATGGCATCGCGGATCGCTCGGCAGTCGCCGTGGCAGTCGCCGTGGCCGAGCGGTCGGCTACGAGCCGCAACACGCGGCTCCGTTGCCTGCCGCGCAGGCAACGCGCAGCCGCAACCGCAGCGAGCCTTCGTTCAGCCGGCGGCGATCGCCTCGAGCTCTTCCCAGCGTGCGTAGAGCACAGCAATGCGCGCGGGCAAATCCTTGCGCGTCGCCGACAGCCGCTCGAAGTGGTCGCGCCGCGCCGGCTCGTAGACCTTGGGATCCGACAACGCCACATCGACGTCGCGAAGCTCCTGCTCCGCGGCCTCGATTTTCGCCGGCAGCTCCGCCAGCTCCTTCTGTTCGCGCGTGCTGAGCTTCCTGGCCTTCGGCGCGACAGGCTCGCTCGCGCGTTGCTTCTGTGCAGCCGCAGCGGCCGCGGCCGCAGCAGCAGCTTGCGCAGCGGACTTCTCGTCGGCGAGTTTCTCCAGCAACAACGACAAGTCGCCCGCGTGCAGTCGCACCTTGCTCGAGCCGTCGAGATGCACGACGCGAGTCGCAACGCGGTCGAGGAACCAACGATCGTGGCTCACGACGACGACGACGCCGGTGAACGCGAGCAACGCGTCTTCGAGCGCGCGCAACGACGCGAGGTCGAGGTCGTTCGTCGGCTCGTCGAGCACGATCAGGTTGCCGCCGGCGCACAGCAGCTTTGCGAGCAGCACGCGGTTCTTCTCGCCGCCCGACAGCGAACCGATGCGCGCCTGCTTCATCGCGCCCGGGAAGAGGAACTGCTCCAAGAACGTCTCGACGCGCACCGTGCGGCCGCCGTACGAGACGTAGTCGTTGCCGCCGCTCACTTCCTGGAGCACGGTCTTCTCGGGATCGAGCGCGGTGCGTCCCTGGTCGATCGCCGCGTACTTCACCGTGGGGCCGATCGCGACGGAGCCCTGGTCCGGCTGCAATTGGCCGAGCCACAGCTTGAGCATCGTGGTCTTGCCCGCGCCGTTGCGGCCGACGATGCCGATGCGGTCGCCCGGGCCGATCTCGAGATCGAACGGCGACAGCACCGTGCGACCGCCGAACGACTTGGATGCGCCCTTCACGCGCACGACGAAGTCGCCGAGGCGCGGGCCGTCTGGGATGCGGAACAACAGTTCGGCAGCGTCTGGCTCGGGCGCCTTGTCGACGAGCGCGTCGTAGCGGTCGATGCGCGCCTTCTGCTTCGTCGTGCGCGCAGGTGCGCCGCGCTTGATCCACTCGGTCTCGCGCCGCAGCGTGTTGAGCCGCGCCGACTCGGCGCGCGCTTCGATCGCGAGACGCTCCGCGCGCTGGACGAGATACGAGCGGTAGTTGCCCTCGTATTCGTGCAGCACGCCGCCGTCGAACTCGACGATGCGGTCGACGATGCGGTCGAGGAAGTAGCGGTCGTGCGTGACCATGACGAGCGGCGTGCCCGTTTCCAGCAGCAACGTCTCGAGCCAGTCGGTCACTTCGGCGTCGAGGTGGTTCGTCGGTTCGTCGAGCAGCAGCAGGTCCGGCCTGGCCACGAGCAATCGCGCAAGCGCGACGCGACGACGTTCGCCGCCGGAGAGCGAACCGCAGCGCGCGTCGAAGCGCGTCATGCCGAGGCCGTGCAGCACGGACTCTGCGCGATGGTCCACGTCGTGGCCGCCGACGTGCTCCAGCCGCTCGTCGAGCCGCGTCTGCTGCGCGAGCAACTTCTCGATGCGCGCAGCGTCTGCTTCGACCGCGAGCGCCGCGTGCACCTTGTCGAGCTCGGCCAAGACCTCGGCGCGGCCCGGGATGCCGATCGTCACGGCGTCGCGCACGGTGGCATCCGCGGGCACTTCGGGCTCCTGCGGCAGGTAACCGACGCGAATGTCGCGACGCAGCGTGCGCTCGCCGCGATCCGGAACGAGCTCGCCGGCGAGCACGCGCAGCAACGTCGACTTGCCGCAGCCGTTCGGGCCGAGCAAGCCGATGCGTTGCCCTTCGCCGACGACGAGGTCGACGCCGCGCAACAGGTGGCGGTCGCCGACGGAGACGTGGATGTCCTTGACGGTGAGAAGGCTCATCGGCGGCAATCAGGCTGGGCGCAGATCGTCGAAGTCACTTCGCCTTGCCCTCAGGAGCGGCCGGCTCGGCCTTCTTCACGCCCTTCGCGTCCGCTTCTTCTGCGCGCTTCAGCGAAGCAAACATCGTCATCTGCATCGTCAGCCCATTGGGCCCGCCCTGCACGCGCATCGTCATGCGGTTCTCGCTGTCGACGGGGTAGCCCGTGGCGAGATCGACGTTCGTGAAGCCTGCGCCGCCTTCCGACTCCATCTTCGTGCCGCCGGGAAGCTGCACGCTCGAGGTGTCGATCGTGTAGCTCTGCTCGACGCGCGCGATGCCCTTGTCGATCGCCGTGAGCTTGTTCGTGATCGAGCACACGGCCGTGCCCATCTGCCCCATCGGCAGCGACATCTCGGTCGTCCAAGCCTCGCCGATCGCGATCGGCTGGTCAGGGAACTGCGGCACGAACTGCGAGAGCACGTTCTTGAGGTCCGAGCCGGACTGCTCGAGCACACGCTGCGGGAACCCAGCCGACGGCTTGGTCTCCGACACACCGCCGCGATCGTCCATCACGAGCGTGATCGACTCGCCGACGAGGTCTTCCAACTGCCGCAATGCGCCACCGTCGCTCTCCGGATCCGCCGAATCGAACTCGGC
>CAZEQF010000038.1:7349-17018 GCA_964514315.1 uncultured Singulisphaera sp.
ATGACGAATGGCCCGACCTCCTCACCCTCGTCGGCGCGGCCATCATCGTGGCCTTGCCGCCTTCGACCTTGGTCGCGGTCGCCGAGTACCACATCGACGTGCTCTGCTGCATCTCGACGTCGCGCTCGCCCATCTTCACCTTGGACGTCATCTGCGTGGACTGGCAGTAGAACGCAGGCTTGCCGACCGAATGAGCCATGCGCAGCAGGTGCTTCTGCGCAGGCGCGGCTTCCTGCGCGAACGCGAACGGCGCCAGCACGAGCACGAGGACGGACGGGACGACGCGCGAAGGACTCGACATGGGCATGGACCTGGAGGCAACGGGGGCCGCGAACCGGCCGCAGCGAAGCCGCGCAGCATAGCGACGCGTCGCCGCGATCCACGCAAGTCGCATAGACTGCGAGCCGCATGCAGATCCACCTCGTCGACGGAACCTACGAGCTGTTCCGCGCCCACTTCGGCGCGCCGCGCGCGACCACTTCGAAGGGCGTCGAGGTCGGCGCGACTCGCGGCCTCATGCGCAGCCTGCATGCGCTGAAGAAGCAAGCGGGCGTGACGCACGTCGGCATCGCGTTCGACACGGTGATCGAGTCGTTCCGCAACGATCTGTTCGCGGGCTACAAGACCGGCGAAGGCGTCGAGCCCGAACTGCTCGCGCAGTTCCCGCTCGCAGAACGCGCCGCGCGCGCGATGGGCCTCGCGACGTTCTCGATGGTCGAGTTCGAGGCCGACGACGCGCTCGCGACCGCGGCGGCGCGCTGCGCCGCGGACCCGCGCGTCGAACGCGTGCTGCTGTGCACGCCGGACAAGGACCTGCTGCAATGCGTGCGCGGCACGCGCGTCGTCGCATTCGACCGCAAGAAGGAACTGGTGATCGACGAAGCCGGCGTGCGTCAGAAGCTCGGCGTCGATCCCGATTCGGTGCCCGACTGGCTCGCGCTCGTCGGCGACACCGCCGACGGCATCCCGGGCCTGCCGCGCTGGGGCGAGAAGAGCGCGTCGGCCGTGCTCGCGCGCCATCGCAAGCTCGAAGCGATCCCCGACGACGCAGCGCAGTGGGACGTCGCGGTGCGCGGCAAGGACGCGCTCGCCGAGTCGCTGAAGAACGGCCGCGACGATGCGCGTCTCTACCGCACGCTCGCGACGTTGCGCGACGACGTGCCGATCGCGTGCGACCCCGACGCGCTGGCATGGGGACGCAGCGACCGCGATGCGATTGCCTCACTCTGCGACGAACTGGAGTTCGCCTCGTTCCTCGCGCGCTGGGAAGCCTGACGGACACGGCGCCCACGGCAGCGGCGGCGATGCTGCCGATGCCACCGATGGAGTGGCGTATCTCGGCAAGCGACACGCCCAGGAAGACGCCGAAGACCCCGCCGCGACTTGCTGCGACCCGTATCCGGGGCCCGCGAGCGCGGATGCGGGAGTCGAGCGGACCACGCTAGACTCCAGGAGCGTTCCGTATCCCATCACGCCATGCGTGCGATGGGATCCGGGCCCTCACCCGAACGCCCATGTATCGCCTCGCCATTGCCTGTTCGGCCTCGCTCCTGCTCGCGCTTGCCGCGTGCAGCGGCGGAGGCAGTTCCCCTTCCGAGGTCGGCCCGCAACCGCAGCCGACCCTCAACCTCGGCGACCCGATCACGGGCCTCACTGCCGAAGAACGCGCGAGCTTCGACCGCGGACGCGAACTGTTCCGCAAGCGCTTCGCACCGAGCCAAGGCCTTGGCCCGCTCTACAACGCGACGTCGTGCGAGTCGTGCCACAGCGATCCGGTGCTGGGCGGCGGCGCAGACCTCTACCGCAACTTCTACATGGGCGGTTTCTTCGGCGCGACGCCGCTCGGCGGACTGCCCAGCGTCGTGGTGCCCGCATTCGGCGGCACTTCGACAGAGCAACCGCATTCGCTCACGCGCGGCCGCTACATGCTGCCGCAATCGGGCGGCGTGGTGACCATCGCGCAGCGCAACTCGATCCCGTTGTTCGGCGTCGGCATGTTCGAGTTCGTCAGCAACGCGACGATCCTCGCCAACATCGACCCCGACGACACGAACGGCGACGGCGTCAGCGGACGCGTCAACAACGACGCCGCGGGCCTGGGCCGTTTCGGCCTCAAGTCGCAATCGAACAACATCGAGCTCTTCACGCGCGCGCCGCTGATGAACCAGATGGGCATCACGACCAATCCGTTCCGCGGCGCCGGAGCAACGGTGAGCCTCGAACCCGGCGTCTCGCCGCAGGCCTCCACTTCGCCGAATTCGCCGACGATGGACAACGACGGCGTGCCGGATCCCGAGATGCCTGAGCAGGACCTCGCCGACCTCATCGCGTTCACGCGCTTCCTCGCGCCGCCGCAACCGCGCGCTTTCAGCGATGCGGCACGCCGCGGCCAGACGCAGTTCTCGTCGATCGGCTGTGTTGCGTGCCACATCCCCGAACTGCCGTCGTCGCGCGGCCCGGTGCGCGCCTACACCGATCTGCTGATCCATGACATGGGCGACGAACTCGCCGATGGCATGTCGCTCGGTCGCCCGCAGGCCACCTTGAACGACCCGGACCACACGCGCCGCGAGTTCCGCACCCAACCGTTGTGGGGCGTGTCCTTGTCCGGCCCCTTCTTGCACGACGGCCGCGCCGAGACGCTCGACGAAGCGATCCGCATGCACGGCGGCGAAGGCCTCGGCGCGCGCCAACGCTACGAAGCGCTCGACGCCACGCAGCGCGCCGACCTCATCGCATTCCTGGAGGCCCTGTGATGCGCGCACCTCTTCTGCTGCTCGCGGCGTTCGCATTCGCTGCATCCGCCTCCGCGCAAGGATCCGTCGAGAACGACCCGCGCTTCGTGCGCGGTCGCGCGTTGTTCGACCGCGCGTTCCATCGCGCGTCAGGCCTCGGTTCGCCGGACTTCAACGGCGACAGTTGCCGCGCGTGCCATCAAGACCCGAGCCTCGGAGGAGCGGGGTCGCTCGAACTCAACGTGTCGCGCTTCGGCCGCGACTTCAACGGCACGGGCCCGTTCACCGAACTGGTTGGCGGCCAGACGTCGAGCAAGTTCCGCCTGCCGCAGGTCGGCGGCCGCGAGGAGTATCCGTCCCCGCCCACCCATCCGGACGTGTTCGAGCAACGCCAACCGCCATCGCTGTTCGGCGTCGGCCTCATCGAGACCATCTCGGGCTCGACGATCACCGCGAACGAGGACCCGATCGACGCGAACGCCGACGGCATCTTCGGCGTCGCGCGCCGCATCGACGTGAACGGCACGATCGACATCGGCCGCTACGGCTGGAAGGCGCAGATCCCGCTCGTGCGCGACTTCGTGCACGACGCGATGGCCGAAGAACTCGGCGTCACGACGCCGGACGAGGGCCGTCACTTCGGCCGCCGCGCCGACGAGGACACCGTCGCAGACCCGGAGCTCGGCTCCGAAGCGATCGACGACCTCGACTTCTTCCTGCGCGGACTGCGCGCGCCGCAACGCGGCGGCTCGACCGATCCGCGCGTGGCGAGAGGCGAGTCGTTGTTCACTTCGATCGGGTGCGCCGTGTGCCACAAGCCTGCGTTGCAAGGCAGCGAGGGCCCGGTGCCGCTCTACTCCAACCTGCTGCTGCACAACGTCATGGCTGCGGGCTTCCGCGGCATGGCAGAGCCCGGCGCGGGCGTCGGCCTCTACCGCACGCCGCCGCTCTGGGGCGTGAAGGACACGGCGCCCTACCTGCACGACGGCCGCGCCGAGACGCTGGATCAGGCGATCGTGCTGCATGCAGGCGAAGCGCTCGCGGTGCGCAACGCCTACGCAGCGGCGCCCGCAGCGGACCGCGAGGCATTGCTGCTGTTCTTGCGCGACCTGTGACGCGACGTCCCCTTGCGCGTTCGCTGCTCGCGCTCTGCGCGGCATTGCCGTGCTGCGGCGAACGCGCGGACGAGCGGCCTTCGCCGGTCGCCGACGAACCCGCGCACGTACGCGCCGACAAAGATCGCGCGTGGCCGCCGTTCGCCGTGCGAGGACGCCTTCGCGAACCGCTCGCGCTGCGCTACCGCATCGAAGACGCAGACGGTCCCCTGCCGCGCGCAGAGTTTCGTTCTGCCGTCGTGCGCGCCATCGACGCATGGAACGCCACGGGTTGCGTGCGCATGACCGAGGCCGACGCACAGAGCCACGCCGTCGTCGCATTCGGCTGGCGCCGCGGCCACCACGGCGCGTGCGAGCCGTTCGGCCCCACGGGCGCGGTCGCGCACGCAGGCCCCGTGGACGAACGCAGCCACGTGCACTTCGACGCGTCGCGCGCATGGACCGCAGACGGCGACTCCGCGTCGTCGGTCTTCGCGGTCGCGCTGCACGAACTCGGCCACGTGCTCGGGCTCGGCCACGTCGAAGCCGCGCGATCGGTGATGCACTCCGGCGCGCAACGGCCGACGACGATCGGCGAAGAGGACCTCGCCGGCCTGCGCTCGCTCTATGGAGGCGGCGGCGACGGCGGCAGCGCTTCCGACCTTCGCATCTGCAAGACAACGGACGGCGCGCTGCTCGCGACGCTGCGGTCCGTGGCCCCGCCCGATCGCAGCGACTTCGCAGCCCTCGACGTCGACGGCGACGGGCAGGACGAACTGCTCGTGTGGCGGACGGATGCTCCAGGCCACGGCGCGCTGATGGTCTACGGCTTCGGTCCGGGGCCGCGGCTCGAACGAACGGCGGGCCCGTTCGTCGGCGCCGTCGCACCGGGATCGCGGACGGCCCCCGTCGTGACCGAGCACGGCGAACGCCTGCTCGTGTCCGAACTGCCGAACGGCCGGCGCACCGCGCAGTCGTTCTCGGATCTCGGCGAGTTGGAGCCGTTCGGCGGCGAGCCGCCGCCGCTGCCGACGGAACGGAACGCGGAGGCGGACTTCGACGGCGACGGGACGCGCGAACGCGTCGCGCGCGCGGACCGCTGACACACAGGCGAACCGCTGCGCCCGGATGCCGGACAGCCAGCGACGCGGCGACGGCGCTCCGCCGACGCGCCGTCGGCGGCCCGTCGGTTTGCGGCCGACCCCATCGGCAACGGACCTTGCGACGGCAACGGTTGTGCAAGTCGCGCCGCGCAGTTCGCCCTCGTGTGCGCAGGGAGCGAACGCGAATTCTGCAATCTGCACACGGTCTTCATCGTGCGTGGCAAGGAGATTGCTTTGTTGCTCCCGTTCCTCACCACCACGTGCGTCCGACGCCGTCCTCCCACCGGCCATGACCGCAAACGACACCCAAGCACTGCGTCCCTACAAGAGCGTCCGCCCACGAAACATGGCGACGTTCGGCAGATCGGTGCTCCCGTTGGTCGCCCTGATGCTGTTCGCCGGAAGTGTCGTCTTCGCATCGTGGTTCGTGCTGTTCCTCTGCGGGCTGGGCTGGGACCTCGTCACCGGCGCCTGAGCCGCGATCGCTGCGCTTGAACGCAACGGCGGCGCTGCACACGCTGTCGCCGTGCTGACACCTCGCGCGCTCCTGCGCCTCGACCTCCCCTCGCGCCGCGGATGAACGACCTCTCCGCCGCGCAACCGCAACCCTCGTCCGCCGACGCGCGCCGCTTCGTGCTCGAACTCGGCCGCGCCCTGCACGCGCTCGGGAGCCCCTCCTACCGCGTCGAAGACGCGATGGTCGCTTCGTCGCGCGCACTCGGTCTCGACGGCAGCTTCTTCGCGACGCCGACGGCGATCTTCGCGCAGCTGTCCGAGAAGGGCACGGATCCGATGATCACGCTGCAGCGAGCAGCTCCCGGCGAGCAGGATCTCGGCAAGCTCGCGCAGCTCTACGAGGAGCGCGACGAAGTCGTGAGCAAGCGACGCAGCGCGCGCGAAGGCGCGGAGCGCATCCGCGCAGTGGTGTCGGGACCGCCGACGCACGGCCCGTGGACCGAGCTGCCCGCCCACTTGCTCAGCAGCGCCGGCGCAGCAGTGTTCCTCGGCGGCGGCCTCCGTGAGATCGCCGCAGCCGGAATCTGCGGCTTCGTCGTCGGCATGCTCGCCGTCGTCGCGTCGCGCGCGCGACGCTTCGGCCGCGTGTTCGAACCGACCTCGGCCGCCGCGACCGCGATGCTGGCGCAGGTCTTCGCGGGGCTCGCGCACACCGACCCTGGCGTCGTCACGGTCGCAGGCATCGTCCCGCTGCTGCCGGGGCTCACGTTCACGACGGCGCTCGCAGAACTCGCAGTGCGCCACCTCGCGTCCGGCAGCGCGCGTCTGCTCGGCGCACTGGCGTCGATGCTGACGATGGCGGTCGGCGTCGGGCTCGGCGCGCGCGTCGGCACGATGCTCGTCGAAGTGCCCATCCTGCCGCTGCCGGTGCCGCTGTCGCTGTGGTGGCAGATGCCGACGGCGCTCGTCTCCGCGACCGCGTTCGCGATCCTGCTGCGTGCGCGATGGTCGCAGTTGCCGCCGGTGCTGGTCGCCGTTGCGATTGCGTTCTGTGGCGTGCAGATCGGCGGCCTCGTGTTCGACCGCGAGCTCGCCGCGTTCGTCGGATCGTTCGCCGTCGCAACCGCGGCCAACCTCTACGCGCGACTGCGCCGCAAGCCTGCGGCCGTGATGCGCACGCCCGGCCTCTTGCTGCTGGTGCCGGGCTCGATCGGATTCCGCGGCCTCACGAACGCGCTGCAGCAGGACTTCTCCGCTGGCTCGCAGTTCGCGTTCCGCATGCTGCTCGTCGGCGGGTCGCTCGTCGCGGGCCTGCTGGTCGCGAACGTGCTCGTGCCGCCGCCACTCGACGTCGAGCCAGAAGAGTCGGCCTGAACGCGCAGCGCCTGTGGCGCTGCGGCAGCGTTGCGTCAGCCTTCCTTGCGAGCCGGCTGCGTGACCACCGGCTCTTCCGGCAGCTGCATCGACTGCATCGCCATCGCCTGCTCCAGCGCAGCGAAGAACCGTTGGTAGGGTTCGGCCGTCTCGACGGCGCGCAAGTAGAACTGCGCGTTCGCGCGGACCACGGTCTGCTTCTCGTTGCGACGCCGGACGGTCACCGTGAGGCGCACGAGGTCCGCGCGATGGCAGAACGGCCCCCAGCTGCGGTAGGTGCGCGTCAACACGAGCAGCGACTGGCCGTCGTAGAGGTGGTAGGTCGGATCGAGGGTGTCGTCGCCCTCGAACGCGTCGAAGCGCGAGCCCGACACGATGCCCAGCGTCTCGTCGAGCGCTTCGACCATGAAGCCCAGGTCCTGCATCGTCTGCACGATCGCCGCGAGCAGACGTGGACGATCGGCGGTCTCGAACACGCGCGACTGAGCATTGCGCAACATGACCTGGCTGTCGTCCGCGAGCCAGATCTGGTCGCGCGCATCCGACAATGTCTCGTGGCGCGACTCGAACGCGGACATGCACGACGAAGCGGCGAACGACGTGAGCAGCAGCGCCGTCCACGTGGCAAATCGGCGACGCACGTTGCAGCCTCGCGTGTGTTGCGAAGGACGCATCGTCAGCCCCGGCCGACGAAGAGGGACCGTTCGAGCGCCGCGAAGAAGTTCTGGTAGACCTCCGGGTCCTCGATCGGCTTGTTGTTGTAGATCGCGTTCACGCGCACGAGGAACTTGCCGCCTTCCTGCGGCCGCACCGTCACGGTGATGGCGACGACGTCGAGGTAGTTGGGCTCCGCGAACTTCGCGCCGGTGACAAGCCCGAGCTCTTCGTTCGCGCGCTCGATGACGAAACCGAGGTCTTGCAGCACCGCCATCACGCCGCGCAACGCGACGAGACGGTCCGAGAGCTCGAACGTGCGCGACTGGATCGCGCGCATCTTGGTCTGGGCCTCGGACGGGGCGAGCAGGTTGGCGCTCGGCTTGGGCGCCGAGCATGCAGCCGAGAACAATGCGAGCGCGACCAGGGACGGCAGGGAGAAGAGACGCATCGTGGATCTCACAGCGTGTAGGCCTCGAGGAACACGGCCTTCGAGAGCTTGGCGAAGAACTGCTGGTAGACGAGCGGGTCGCGGATCATCTCCATGCGCTGCTCGCCGGGCGGGATGTAGTTGCGTTCGACGGCGCCGTCGCCTTTCCAGACGACGCGATGGAACATCACACGCACTTCGTGCCGCGTGCCTTCGGCGTTGGTCGGGCGCGCGACGAGCGTCGCGGCGATCTGCTGCTGCAGGTCGATCGGCTGGAGCACGTAACCGAACGACAGGATCAGCAGGAACACGCGGCCGAACTTCTGGCCGGACTCGAGCGCACTGCGCTCCTTGGATGCTCGCAAGAACCCGAGCTCGCGCGCGCTCTCCTCGACGTGGAATCCGAGGTCCTGCAGCACCGCGGCAGACGCGGAGAGCAGTTCGTCGGAGTCCTTGGTCTCGAAGAAGCGTGTCTGCGCAGCCTTGTGGGCAGGCGCTTCGGGCGCGAGCTGGAAGAACGTCTTCGCCGGCGGGCTCTGGCAGGCTGCGCATGCGAGCAGCAAGGCAGCCAACGCGCAGCGCAGCGAGCCTCGCTCAGAACTGCGTGTAGTTGTAGGCAAAGTCGCGGACCTTCTTCTCGGCGTCGAACTTGATGAGGATCGTCAGCGTCTTCTGGCGCGTCGTCGAGTCGCGGCTCGACGAGCTGCCGCCGAGGATCAGCAACGTGCCGTAGGTCGACTTGCTCGCGTCCATGCGCTCGGTCGAGACCTTGTCGTAGACCCAGACTTCGCGCCGTTCCTCGTCGGTCGTGATGATGTTCGGCGAACCGAGCACTTCGATCACCTTCGCGGCGGACAGGCCGATCTGGATCTCGCCCTGGACTTTGCCGACCGTGAGTTCGGTCGCCTTGGGCTCGTCGGACTTCGGCGCGCCGGCGCAGGCGACGAAGGACATCGGGACGCCGCAGAGCGCGGCCAGCAACAGGGTCTTCTTCATGGGAATCGATCGTAAGCGCGCAGTCGGGAGCGCGCGTTGCCGAATCCTCTTGGGCCGAGGCCATACGGTCAAACAAGGCCGCTGCCGTCGGTGCGGACCTCCGCACACATGCCCAGCGAAGATCACTCGCCGAGACGCTGCACGTCGAGGCCTTCGATCTCCTGCAGCGACTGGCCGGCGATGCCCTGGAAGTCGCCGAACATGCCGACCGTGGACTCGATCGCGCCGTCGATCTGCTGCTGGCGCTTGGCCCACATCTTCGTGATCGCCTTGCGCTCCTTGTCGAGGTCGTCCTGCAGTTCCTTGAAGCGCTCGACGATCGCGGCGACACGGTTCCGGAAGCCCGTGCCCGTGAGGTATGCGTAGATCTTCTCCTGCTTGCTCTGCTGGCCTTCCAGCGCGCGCTTGTTGGCGTGCACCTGGATCAACGCCTGCCGCAGCGACGCACACAGCGGCAACGCGCAGCGGAACGAAGTCACCCACACGCCGTCGACCTGCTCGAACGTCTCGACGCCCTTCGGCAACACCTGCGTGACGAGCACCGCGACGTCGGCGCCGGCAGCGCGCATGTCTTCGCGCAGCTTCGACAGCCACTGGTCCGACCACGCCTTCGTGCGCTTGCTCTCCCACAGGATCGCGCCGCACGACACGTCGCTCGCGCCGAACACACGCTGCAGCGCGTCGCCGCCGAATTCGCCCTTGGCGACGGGCTCGACGAGGTCGCGCGGGAACTTCGAACGCAGC
Source organism: uncultured Singulisphaera sp. (assembly GCA_964514315.1). GTDB lineage: Bacteria > Planctomycetota > UBA1135 > UBA1135 > UBA2386 > SXPK01. The sequence continues at coordinate 16,936 of CAZEQF010000038.1, forward strand.
AACGCCTCGAGCTGCAGTTCCATCACTTCGCCTTGCAGCTGTTGCGAGCCCTGCTCGGCCTTCTGCATCGCCTCCTTCAACTT
>CAZEQF010000039.1:0-16902 GCA_964514315.1 uncultured Singulisphaera sp.
GACGATCGGCCTCGGCGTGGATCAAGAACCACTCCAACGACTTCATCGCGAGCTCGGGCTTGTCCGTGCCGAGCGCGCCGTAGCCGAGGAGGAAGTGGTAGTCGAGGAACTGGCGGTCGCCGAGATCGCCGAAGTTGGGCGACTCGCGCAGCGTCAGCATCGTCTCGTGCACGCGGCCCGGCCAACCGAGGCGACGCTGCGCCTCGCCGACCGTGAGCCACACTTCGAGCATCTCGACGGTGTCTTGCAGGCGCATGACACGCGCCGCCAACTCGGTGCGGCAACGATCACAGAAGTCCTTGCTGCGCTGCGCGTCGGCCGCGACGCTCGCTTGCCCCAGCAACGACTTGCCGAGCGTGACCGTTGCGCCCGTCGCTTCCGGCGACGTCGGGTGCAGCTCCAGCAACTTGCGGCACCAGGTCTCCGCCTGCTCGAAGCGCTCGCGCGACTTCTTCTCGTCGCGCGTGACGAGCCCGATCTCCAGGTTCGTCTGCGCAAGGCGCAACAGCGCCGCGGGAACGTGCTCGCTCGGGCGCGTCTCGTAGACCGCCGAGAAGAACGGCAACGCCGCTTCGAGGTCGCCTTGCTCGACGAGCATGCGGCCGACGTGCATGCGCACCTCGGTCGCCTCCTCGGCGACGAGCGGGTCGTTGCGCAGTTCGTCCTGCAGGAACGAGCGATACCACTGGCCGGCGATGCCGCGGAGCCGCTGCCTGCCGGACTCGGTCTCTCCGCTCGGCTTGCGCGTGATGTGCAACGTCGGGCGCGAGCCGTTCGTGCCATCGCCTTCGTCGAACACGACGTCCGCGCCCGCAGCGACCGCGAGCAACTGACCCGTCATGCGCGCGTCCTGGCCCGTGAACGAGAGGTCGACCGTGCAGAACTGCAGGTCGTTCTCCAGCGGCTTGCTCTCGATGCGCAGGTTCCAGCCCATCGCGGCCGTGAGTCCCTGCAACGCGTCGAGGCAACTCACCGCGCGACGGTCGCCGGACACGGTCGTGCGCGCGACGCCGTCGACGTTCGCGTCCACGACGGTGAACATCGGCTCCTGGCCTTGCGGCAGCAGCGCGGCGGCAGCGAGCAACAGCGCGTGCGCGATCACTTTCCGCCTCCGCCGCTCTTCGGCGTGGCATCGGACTCCAGCGCCTTCTTGCGCAGCTGTTCGCGAACGGTGTCGAGCTCGCGCTCGCGCGCCGCGGCTTCGCCCTTCTCCGCTTCGGCGCGGTAGCTGTCGCCGAGCTTGAGGTAGGCCTCCGCGACGTGACGGTAGAGCGAGCTCGGGATCTGGCGCTGCTGCAGCAGGAGGCGCGAGTAGTGGCGGCGCATCGATTCGATGTCGCCGTTGCGTTCCGCCTCGAGCGCCATCTGCACGAGGTCCTCGGGCAACGAGTGGCTGCTGCGCAGCGCGTCGGTGCGCCGCTGGTATTCCTGCGCCGCGGCGAAGTCGCCGATCTGCGACGCGTAGTGCTCGAGCGCGAGCAGCACGTTGGCCTTCTTGCCCGCGTCGAGGCGCGGGTTGTCGGCGAGGTGCTGTTCGAGCAACGCGATCGCGCCCTTGTAGTCGCGCGCTTCGGCGAGCGAGAACGCGCGCAGCACCGGATCGCGCAACGACGGCGTCTTGACGACGGGGTCGTGCTGCGGGGCCGGCGAAGGCGTCGCGTTCGTGTGCGGAGCCGCATCGTGCGCGCCCTTCGGCTGCGTCGCGCCACTGTTGGGCGACGGCAACAGCACGAGCACGATCATCGCGACGATGTTCACGCCGATCATCGCGCGCAGCACGCGCTCGCGCGTGCGCGACAACGGCGCGGGCGACGCCGACGGCGCAGGCTTGGCCGGCTGCTGCGACTTCGGCGACTTCGTCCCCTGCAGCGCCTGCTCCGCCTCCGACAACGCGCGCGCGCCTTCGGCCAGCGCCTGCTCCGCCGCGCGCAACGCTTCGGTCTCGAGGTTGGGCGTCGCCTTCGGCGCAGGGCTCGGAGCCGCTCCGCTTGCCATCAACTGCGACAGCGCATCCTGCGCGCTCGCGCCGGCCGTCTGCTGCTTGCTGTCGGTTGCGACGCTCTTCGTGTCGTCGTCGTGCTTGTCGTGCGATTCGCTCACAGTCGCTCCGGAAGTCCCATGGAATGGCGCGCGTCCGCGCCGGGTCAGACCTCCTATCGGCAGGATCTGCCGACTGTCCGAAGTCTCGTTGGCAGTGGATTTCTGCGACCGCGGAAGACCGCCCGTCTGCGGAATGCGACGGTCAGGCGCGGAGGCGAGACCGGTCGGTCAGGCCCAGAGCGCCGACTGCTCGTCGCACAGCCGCGGCCCGATCGGCGCGCGCATCGGCAGCAGCGACGACAGGCCGTGCTCCTCGAGATGGCGGACGAGCGGCTCGGGCACGTTGCACAGGTGCACTTCGACGCCGTGTTCGCGCAAGCACGCCGCGCGTTCGCAGCAGACCGCCATCGCTTCGGGACCGAGGACACTGCCGTGGAAGTCGACGGCGAACGCGCGGCACGAAGGCCACGCACCATCTGCAGCGACGACCGGAATCGACGCATCGGGCCTGCCGTCCCGCAACCAGCGCAACTCGCACGGACCGCTGGCCGACGCCGTTCCGCGCCAGTTGCAGTCGCCGCCGAGCGCGAGCAATCGGTCCTTCTGCGCGTGCGACACCGAGGCGGCGCGCAGCACGACGAACACGCCGTCGTCGACGAGTTCGCACTCCGTGTCGCGCAGTTCTTGCAGCGCGCGTTCCGCGACCGCACGAACGTCACACGGCAGATCGCGCGTCGTGGCATCTGCCTCGGCGCGCGCAGTCGCGAGCGGACGCGCGCAGCGGCCGACCAGTTCGAACAAGCGGTCCGGCATCAGCGGCTTCTGCAACACTGCGAGCACGCGCGGCGACGCGACGACTTCTTCTGGGTGGCCGCTGATGACGACCACGGGAGCCTCACCCTCGTCGAACAACGGCAGCGCGTTGCCGTCGGGCAGGCGCCAATCGGTGAGCACGAGGTCGAAGTCATGCGCGCGCGACAACTCGGTCGCTGACGCGACATCGGCCGCGGTGTGCACTTCGTGGCCGCGCAAGCGCAGCAGCGCCGCGAGGGCTTCGCGGATGCCCAGCCCGTCGTCGACGAGAAGGCAACGCATGGTCAGGCCTGCGCGAACTCGGCGACGACGGGGAGCCGCATGACGAACCGCGCGCCGCGCGCGCCGTTCTCGCATGCGATCGTGCCGCGATGCGCGTGCAGCACTTCCTTGACGAAGCCGAGCCCGAGGCCGGTGCTGCCCTGCCGCGAGAATCCCGGTTCGAAGATGCGCGCGCGCAGTTCCGGCGCGACGCCTGGGCCGTCGTCCTCCACTGCGATCTGCAACGCGCGGCCATCAGAACGGACGTCGATGCAGACGTTCGTTGCGCCGGCAGCGAAGGCGTTGTCGATGAGGTTGTCGAACGCGCGCTCCAGCAACGCCGCGTCGCCCGAGAGCGGCGCGTCGAGCGCGCCGTCGACCGTCACGCCGGTGCGGCGCGAGGCCGCGGCGGACAACACGGACGCGAGCTGGACCGGCTCCTTCTTGGCCTGGCCACAGCGCGCGAAGTCGAGATAGCTGTCGATCAGGGCGGACATGCGCTGCAGCTCGTGCGCAACGCCATCGACGACGCGACGGCGAGGATCGTCTGCATCGACCAGCTCGCGCAGCAGCGCGGCGCCGGTCAGCGCGGCGGCCAGCGGGTTGCGCAGCTCGTGGCCGAGCACGCCCACCGTCCGCGCGATTCCGCCCGTGGTCTTCACACGATCACCTTGCCACGGCCCGGGCGCTGGCCCAGGTTGTAGACGCGGATCTTGTTGTAGAGCGTCGTGCGGTTGATCCCGAGGATCGCCGCCGCCTTGCTGATGTTCCAGTTGGTGTCCTCGAGGACCTTTCCAACGAGCTGGCTCTCGATCGCGCGGATCGAACGGTCCTCCGTGTCGGCGACGAACTGGCCGCGTTCGAGCTGGTCCGAGCCGTCGAGCGTGCCGCCCGTGAAGCTCGGCAGGTGCGCCTCGTCGATCATGCCGCTCGGGCAGACGATGCAGGCGTGCTCGATCGCATTGCGCAGCTCGCGCACGTTGCCAGGCCACTGGTATTCGCACAGCGTCTCCATCGCCTCCTCGGTGAAGCCCGAGAGCGACTTGCCCATCTGCTTGCCGATGAGGTCGAGGAAGAAGTGCGACAGCAGCGGGATGTCCTCGGAGCGCTGCGCGAGCGGCGGCACCGTGACGGACATCACGTTGAGGCGGTAGTAGAGGTCTTCGCGGAACCTGCCCTGCTGGACCATCTGGCGCAGGTCGCGGTTGGTGCTCGCGACGATGCGGACGTCCGCGGGGATGTCGTTCACTCCGCCGACGCGGCGGAACGTGCGCTCCTGCAGGACGCGCAGCAGCTTGGCCTGCAGGCTCAGCTGCATCTCGCCGATCTCGTCGAGGAACAGCGTGCCGCCAGCGGCGACGGCGAAGAGGCCGTCCTTGCCTTCGCGGTTCGCGCCGGTGAAGGCGCCCGACTCGTAGCCGAACAGTTCCGCCTCGAGCAGCGACTCCGTAAGCGCCGCGCAGTTCAGCGCGACGAACGGGCCGTGGCGGCGCGAGCTGCGCTCATGGATGCAGCGCGCGACCAGTTCCTTGCCGGTGCCGCTCTGGCCGGTGATGAGGACCGTGGTGTCCGGCGCATGCGCGACCTGGTCGATGCGCGCCTGGACTTCCTTGATCGCCGACGAGAGGCCGACGAGTTCGGTGGCCGTGAGGCCGCGAACGCGTTCGTGCAGCCAGACGAGTTCGTTCTTGAGCTGGCGCGTCTCGAGGCAGCGGCGCAGCACCGACAGGATGCGGTCGGTGGAGAACGGCTTCTCGATCACGTCGGTGGCGCCCTTGCGCATCGCCTCGACCGTGTTGGCGACCGTGCCGTAGCCCGTCAGGACGACGACGTCGGCCGGCATGCTGCCGCGACGGATGCGGCCCAGGATCGACAGGCCGTCGGAACCGGGCAGGTGCAGGTCCAGGAGAACGACATCGAAGGCGCGCGACGTCGTGCGGCGCACGGCGTCCTCGGCCGTCGTGGCCGTCTCGACGTGGAGACCTTCTTGCTGCAGCAGCGTGCGCAGACCTTCACGCACGCCTTCCTCGTCGTCGACGACCAGGATTCGGGGGAGACCGGGGAAGCTGAGGTTCTTCATGTTCCGACTTCGTTTGCCGTTCTGGCTCGTTCGCCTGCGCCTGCTGACGCGTGCGGATCGCCTTGCCATGGGCCCTATCGGCAAACTCGGCCGTCGACCTTTTGGTCAGTTGCCGAATTCTTCGGCGGTCTCCACCACTTCTTCGCCCTCGGCTAAAGCCGCATCGATCCCCTCCGAACCATGGGAGCGTCCGGCATCGAGCCGAACGATCGAAGGAGAGACAGGCAAATGGGTCTTCGCGTAAACACCAACGTCACCAGCATCAATGCGCAGCGGAACCTCTCGACGGTTACCGAGCGCCTCAGCGGCAACTTCCGCCGCCTTTCCACCGGCCTCCGCATCTCGACCGCAGCAGATGATGCTGCCGGCCTCGCGATCAGCGAACGTCTTCGCAGCCAGGTCCGCTCGCTCGAGCAGGCCAAGCGCAATGCGAACGACGGCATCTCCTTCGTCCAGACGGCCGAAGGCGCGCTCAACGAGGTCAGCAGCATCCTGACGCGCTTGCGCGAGCTGGCCATCCAGTCGGCCAACGGCTCGGTCAGCAACCAGGACCGCGACACGCTCGACGAGGAGTTCCAGAGCCTCGTCAGCGAAGTCAACCGCATCGGCACGTCGACCGAGTTCAACGGCATCAAGCTGCTCGACGGCAGCAACAGCACGGTCAGCTTCCAGGTCGGCTTCGGCACCACCGCCGGCGTCGACACGCTGAACATCACGCTGCAGCCGGCGCTGACCACGACGTTGAGCCTCAACTCGCTCGACATCGGCTCGGGTGGTTCGACGAGCACGGCGATCACCAACATCGACACGGCGATCAACACGGTCTCCGGCCTCCGCGGCACGCTGGGCGCGATCCAGAACCGCCTCGGCTCGACGATCAACAACCTCGCCATCCAGGTCGAGAACCTCAGCGCCGCCGAGTCGCGCATCCGCGACGTCGACGTCGCCTACGAGACTGCGCAGCTGACGCGCAACTCGATCCTGCAACAGGCCAGCATCTCGGTCTTGTCGCAGGCGAACTCGCAACCGCAGTCGGCACTGCAGCTGCTGCAGGGCTGATCCAACAGATCGTCGGCTCGAACTACGGACGGCGTCGCCCTTCGCGGGCGCCGCCGTCCGTCGCATTTCCGGGCAGCCTCGCCGAAGACGGGCAAGGCAACTTTGCGCACCTGTTGCGCACTGCAACACGCAGGAGAACTTCCTGCTCGCTGCCGCCGCGCCGTTCGGGCGCGTTGCCATGGGCGCGTCGCGAACCGCATCCATGCGCCGCGAAGAAACTGCAGTTCTGCACGGCCCCCTTCCTCAAGCAGGCATGCGGCCTCGCCGTAGATCGAGGAAGCATCGAACCACACACCGACCCTCGAGTCGGCATCGAGTCACAACAACAGGGCAAGTCATGGGTCTTCGCGTCAATACGAACGTCACCAGCATCAACGCACAGCGCAACCTGTCGACGGTCACGGATCGCCTCAGCGGCAACTTCCGTCGCCTCTCGACCGGCCTGCGCATCTCGACCGCCGCGGACGACGCGGCCGGCCTCGCGATCAGCGAGCGCCTCCGCAGCCAGGTCCGGTCGCTCGACCAGGCCAAGCGCAACGCCAACGACGGCATCTCCATGGTCCAGACCGCGGAAGGCGCGCTGAACGAAGTCAGCAGCATCCTCACGCGTCTGCGCGAGCTCGCGATCCAGTCGAGCAACGGCTCCGTGTCCAACCAGGACAAGGAGACGCTCGACCAGGAGTTCCAGAGCCTCGTCAGCGAAGTCAACCGCATCGGCGCGTCGACGGAGTTCAGCGGCATCAAGCTGCTCGACGGCTCGACCAGCTCGGTCAGCTTCCAGGTCGGCTTCGGCACCACCGCGGGCACCGACACGCTGTCGGTCACGCTGTCGCCGTCGCTCGCGACGTCGCTGAGCCTCAACTCGCTCGACATCGGTTCGGGCGGCGCGACGACCACCGCGATCACCAACATCGACACGGCGATCAACACGGTCTCCGGCCTCCGCGGCACGCTGGGCGCGATCCAGAACCGCCTCGGCTCGACGATCAACAACCTCGCCATCCAGGTCGAGAACCTCAGCGCCGCCGAGTCGCGCATCCGCGACGTCGACGTCGCCTACGAGACCGCGCAGCTGACGCGTAACTCGATCCTCCAGCAGGCGAGCATCGCCGTCCTGTCGCAGGCCAACAGCCTGCCGCAGTCGGCCCTGCAGCTCCTCGGCTGATCGAAGGCGCGAGCGCGCGGCAAACCGCCGCGCGACAGAACGGGCGACGCTCCGCGACGGGCGCCGCCCGTTCTGCATTTGTGGAACCATGTGCCATCCGCATCGACGCGGACAGCCACTTGTCCAGCTCACTGCGGCTTCACGCGCTCGATCAACCTGTAGATGTCGAAGTCAGGAAACTTGATCTTCAGCAACAGCAGCAAGGCAATGCCAGCAACGAGGATGATGGTGAAGACGATCAGCTCGCCTGTGAGTCGCGCGAAGAAGACCTTCGCTGGCGACAATGGTGCACGGCGAGGCGCGGCACTGCGCGACTGCGACACGACAGGCGCCGCTCGCGCGACCGGAGCGTGACGAGGCATGGTGGCACTTTCTGCAACACGCGCCCGAGGAACTGCTCTGCCACCATCTTCGCTGCGTGCCGCGAGCAGCAAGTCCAGCGCATCGTTCGCGCTCAATGGCCGTTGCGCCGGATCCTCGGCGAGCATCTTGCTCAACCACTGCACGAACGCCGTGGACAGCGACGCGTCGCGCGCGAGCACAACACCCGGATCGAGCAGCGGCCCGCCCGCCGAGTGCAGCGACAAGCCACCGGTCATCGCGGCAAATGCCACTGCGCCTACCGACCAAAGATCCGAGCGCTCGCTCGCAGTGCCTCCGCTGACGAGTTCTGGAGCAGCACAACCACTCCACTCCGACGGTCGCAGTTGCGGCTCAGCACGCAGGTCTGAAAGCCTCGCGCCACCGCGGTTCATGAGGAAGACGTTCTCGGGCTTCACGCCGCCATGGACCAGCCGAAGAACATGGATGGACGCAAGCGCTCGCAGAACGTTCGCGACCAGGTCCAAGACCTCCGCTTGCACCAGCCGCGGACCTTCCGTGATCACCGAAGCAAGACTACGGCCATCGGCAAGCTCCACCGCCGCGTAACAATGGTCGCCATCCGGCTCCACATCGAAGACGGACAAGAGCATTGGATTCGTGATCGCCGCGGACTTGCGCATGTCTGCCAAGAACTTCCGCGCCTCCTCAGCTGCTTCACCCTCTCGACGCAACCACTTGACCGCGACTCGCCGATGGAGCTGAACGTGTTCCGCCAGGAACACGGCACATCGATCGCTGCGACCGATCGTCGACACAATGCGATAGCTGCCAATCAGATCTCCAACCGATGGCTCGCCAGGGTGCGGCTTGTTCGCCAAGGGTGCACAAGCCGTCAACCACTGAGGCTCGCGCGCACCACCTGAAGGCTCATCGGCATCGTCGTCATCCTCGACCTTCGCCTCGAAATCGAAGTCCGCCACCGGCGGTTGCACGACTTCGAAGCCTGACGCTTCCGCCGAATCATCCAGCGAATCGAACGAGACATAGGTCCTGCCTGCGTGAAAGCCGTCGCCGAGACCCAACTCAAACCTGGACTTGCGCTCACCGCGGTAACGAAGGTCGTTAGCCGAATCCAAGTCCGTCACTTCGAGGATGCCAGCACGAAAGCTGAGCAGACAATGCTGACGAGAGACCTTGGCGTCTGCGACCCGGAAAGCGCAACTCGAGCTGCGGCCAAACGTGGCGACCGCCCCCTCCGCGAGCCGGAACGTGCGCCTCTCGCCCTTGGTTGTTGCGCTCAAAATGCAAACGGCCATCTGACGTGAGACTAGTCGCCGCCTGGCGGAGATTCGATCTGGCATCCGAACGTCAACGCACCGCATGGGGCGCAACCTCTAGCCCCCATTCCCTTCGGCACAGATGTCGGACTTCGGGGCGGCCACACCTGCCGAGGCGTTGCGCAACCACTGCTAGTCGGCCGCACGCAAGCCGTGCCAAAGGACCTCGAACACGCCGGAGCAGAACGTTCTTCCATCGGCCGCTGGAGACGCTTGCCCCTCACCTGCTAGCCTGCGTCCGAATGCGCGCAGTCGTTCGCATCACAACGGCCTCGGAGAGCCGCGTCTACGAAGTCGCAGAGGGGCAAAAGGCGCTCCTGGGGCGAAGCGTGGCCTGCGACATCGTGGTCAACGATGCATCCGTCTCGCGCAGACATTGCAGCCTCCTGCTGGAAGAGGCTGCACTGCTCGTGACCGATCTCGAGTCCTCCCACGGCATCCGACACGGCAATCGAATGGTCGCCGAATGCAGGATCATGAAGGGTGAGGAGGTTGTCGTCGGGCTAGCAAGACTCACGCTGGAGTCCATTGTCGTCGACGACATCGTGGCCAGCGCAGAGGCGAAGCCAGACCAAGGCACTGCGTCGGGGCCGACGCACAACGAACTCATCGGCGAGATTCTCGGTGGGTACCGGATCGCTTCGATACTCGGCGCCGGCGGACAGGCCGTGGTTTACGCGGCGGAACAGATGCGGCTCGGCCGCGAAGTCGCGCTCAAGGTCCTGCGCAACCCCGACACAGGCTCCACTGCGGAATCCGTAGCATCGTTCCTGCGCGAAGCTCGGGCTGCTGCAGCACTGTCCGACCCGCGACTGGTTCAGGTCTACGATCTCGGCTTCGACCGGGAACGGCACTTCCTCTCGATGGAGCTCGTGCGCGGAGGCAGCCTGGCAACGCGTATCCGCCAGAAGGGCACGATGAGCTGGGAGGAGTTGGAACCCGTCTTGCTGGATGTGCTGGACGGACTCCTGGTGGCGCATGCCGCTGGCATCGTCCATCGCGATGTGAAGCCTGCGAACATCCTGCTGACTCCAGGCGGTCGCGCGAAGCTCGCGGACCTTGGACTGGCGCGCGGCATCGGCGGCGAAGGCGATCGCAGTGGAACCCCAGCCTACATGGCGCCTGAACAGGTCAAGGGCAGTGTAGTGGATGCGCGAGCCGACCTTTATGCGTTGGGCTGCACGATCTACCACGCGCTCACTGGTTCTCCGCCGTTCGTCGGCCGCTCGAAGGACATCGTCAAGCAGAAGCTTTCGGAGCCGACACCGAGGCTCCCGGAGAACGCAAAGGCACCGAGCGTTGTCCGCCAACTGCTTGTTGGATTGCTGCAGCGCGACCCGGCCGCACGGCCGGAGAGCGTTGGCGCAGTCATCGAACTGCTCAGGGCACCGAGCCCTTTGCGCACTCCCCCCACTCGCACGACCCGTCGGGTGACGCGCCCCACTTCGCGCCATAGCAACACCCAAGGCTGGCACTGGATTGCTGCGATTGCTGCGCTCGCGTTGCTTGCTGCCACCGTGTTCCGGCTACTCCCCCTTCCGTAGCCGCTCCACCGCCGTGATGCGGCCTGTGCAGCCGCGCGACCGAGGCCTATCTGCGAAGGCGCAACCGGCATCGCGGGCCCGAACGCCCGAACGACGTGCGGGCCGATGCGGAGTGCCGGGCGCTTCCCCGCAACGGGCGCGACGTGACGTCGCGTGCCCAAGGAGTCCACGATGAACTTCGCCAGGACTGTCGTCCCTCTCGCGTTCCCGATGTTTGCCGCCTTCGCGTTGGCGCAGGCTCCGCGGCTCGTCATCGAGTCCGACGCTCCGATCGTGACGTTCCGTGTCGCCGGGCCGGAGGTTCCGTTCGTCGGCGGCGTGCTGCTGTCGCTCGCGCCGGACCTCACGCACTACCTCGTCGACCTGCCGCCGTTGTTGACCCATCACGTCGTGCTCGGCTTCGCGTTCGGCGAGGACGAGATCGCGTTGACGGCCTTCCGCGAAGCGCTGCCCATCGTGGTCCCGATCTACGCGCAAGGCGTCGTCTTCGACGGCGCTGCCATCCAGGCGACCGAGGTCGCGATGATGAAGCTCGAGCCGTGGTCCGACGGATGAGCCCGCGCCAACGATGGGCGCACGCGACGGGCCAAGCGCCCTGACCCATTGCGAGACCGTCGCTGTCGAAGACTTCGACAGTCATCGCTCAAGCAGATCCCGCGACTGCCCAGAATCCCTTCGGCGCGCACTTCCGCGCGTCGCAAGAACGAACAGGGGAGCAGTCACATGGGTCTCAGGGTCAACACGAACGTCATCTCGATGAACGCGCAACGCAACCTGTCGCGCGTGACCGAAGCGCTCGCCGGCAACTACCGCCGCTTGTCGACCGGCCTCCGCATCGCCAGCGCCGCGGACGACGCCGCGGGCCTCGCGATCAGCGAGCGCCTGCGCAGCCAGGTCCGCTCCTTCGAGCAAGCGAAGCGCAACGCCAACGACGGCATCTCCATGGTGCAGACCGCGGAAGGCGCGCTCAACGAGGTCGGCGACATCATGACGCGCCTCCGCGAACTCGCCGTGCAGGCCAGCAACGGCACGGTGTCCGGCGCCGACCGCGACACGCTGCAGCAAGAGTTCGGCAGCCTGATCGAGGAAGTGGACCGCATCGCCCAGTCGACGGACTTCAACGGCATCAAGCTGCTGGACGGCACGACCGGCACGGTCTCCTTCCAGGTCGGCATCGGCACGACCGCGGGCGTCGACACGATCGACGTCGACCTCGGCAGCGCGCTCGCGACCGACCTCGCCATCGACACGCTCGACATCGGCTCCACCGGCAGCCCGTCGGCCGCGATCACCGCGCTCGACGCAGCGATCGACACCGTCTCGGGCCTCCGCGGCACCTTCGGCGCCGCGCAGAACCGCCTCGGCTCGACGATCCGCAACGTGTCGATGCAGGTCGAGAACCTCACCGCCGCCGAGTCGCGCATCCGCGACGTCGACGTCGCCTACGAGACCGCGATGCTCACCCGCAACTCGATCCTGCAACAGGCGAGCATCTCGATGCTGTCGCAGGCCAACATGATGCCGCAGTCGGCGCTCGCGCTGCTGCAGTGAGCTGAGTCCCTCGCGGACCATCGACGGGCGGCGCTCCTTCGCAGGACGCCGCCCGTCGCGCATTCCGGGGCTCCACGCGCGCGCAGCATGAGGAGAACGTGTGGAGACGCGCGTTCGAGGAATCTTCCCACACCTGCGCGACGGAACGATGGCATCGCGCGGTCGTCGCATTGTTCGACACAGCGACGCGAAATCCGACGCTCGCGCTGCAGTGCCGGCGATTTCGGTGACGAAGAACCCGACGGCGTCAGCCGGAATGGCGAACGCCGCCACACACCAGGGAACGCAACCGGGAAACGCACATGGGTCTTCGAGTCAATACCAACAGCGCGTCGATCAACGCGCAGCGCAATCTCTCGTCGGTCACCGATCGTCTGTCGGGCAACTTCCGCCGCCTGTCGACCGGTCTCCGCATCTCCAGCGCGGCGGACGACGCCGCAGGCCTCGCGATCAGCGAGCGTCTTCGTTCGCAGATCCGCTCGCTCGATCAAGCGAAGCGCAACGCGAACGACGGCATCTCGATGGCGCAGACCGCGGAAGGCGCGCTCAATGAAGTGAGCAGCATCCTCACGCGTCTGCGCGAGCTCGCGATCCAGTCGAGCAACGGCTCCGTGTCCAACCAGGACAAGGAGACGCTCGACCAGGAGTTCCAGAGCCTCGTCAGCGAAGTCAATCGCATCGGCGCGTCGACGGAGTTCAGCGGCATCAAGCTGCTGGACGGCTCGACCAGCTCGGTGAGCTTCCAGGTCGGCTTCGGCACCACCGCGGGCACCGACACGATCTCCGTGTCGCTGTCGGCGGCGCTTTCGACGTCGCTGAGCCTCAATTCGCTCGACATCGGTTCGGGCGGAGCGACGACGACGGCGATCACCAACATCGACGCGGCGATCAACACCGTGTCGGGCCTTCGCGGCACGCTGGGCGCGGTGCAGAACCGCCTCGGCAGCACGATCAACAACCTCTCGATCACGGTCGAGAACCTCAGCGCCGCCGAGTCGCGCATCCGCGACGTCGACATCGCCTACGAGACCGCGCAACTGACGCGCAACCAGATCCTCCAGCAAGCGAGCATCGCCGTGCTCGGCCAGGCCAACAGCCTGCCGCAGTCGGCCCTCCGCCTGCTGGGTAGCTGATCCAGGAGACGCGGGCGCCCGCCCGCGTCCGAGTTCGATGCTGGCAACCGCCGCGACGTCCTTCGAGGGCGCCGCGGCGCTGCCGTTGTGAGGAAGAGAAGGAGAAGCACAAGGAGGAGCCATGAACGTGGACACCAGACTCCCGATCGACGACGCCCAGGCGCCGCGCGACCACCGTTCGCGCACGGCTGCCACTGCGGAGCGCGCCGCCGACAGTGCGAACGGAGCGCCGACCGAACGCGCGGTGGCGGGAGGACCCGTCGCGACATCGCGCGGACAGAACGGCGCGAAGAACCAAGAACGCGACGCGGAGAAGAAGAAGGCCGATGCCAGCGCCGAGCAGCGCCGTCACGACGCCGAGCGCGAGCTCGCGCGCACGCTGCGTCTGCCCGCGGACACGCGCCTCGACATCGACGTCGACGAGGAGAACGAAGAGGTGCGCGTGTTCGTGCGCGAACGCAGCACCGGCGAGATCGTTCGCGAACTGCCGCCCGACGAGGCGCAGTCGCTGATGAAGAAGCTCGACGAGGCGCGCGGCTCGCTCGTGGACCGCTCGTTCTGAGGCTGCGGACGCGGGCATTCGCCCGACCGTTCGCCCAGGGCCCGGCGCCATCGCACGGTGGCGCGCGCGGCCGTTCCCGGGAACGTCGCCCCACCTGCGGACATCCCGTCAAGTGAGGGCCCGGGTGTTCCGATACTCCACAGGGCGAACGCTTCGCCCGGATGGGAGCATCATGTCGAGCGCAGGAATCAGCTTCGGTGGACTCGGGTCGGGCCTCGACACCCGCGCGATCATCTCCGCATTGATGGCGGTCGAGCAGCGCCCGATCACCGCGCTGCAGTCCAAGAAGGCCTCGCTGAACTCGTCGAAGAACCTCTTCGGCGACTTCAAGAAGCTGCTCTCCGACCTCGACACCAAGGCGAAGTCGCTGCGCACGACGACGGACTTCCTGCAGATGAAGGCCGCGTCGAGCAACGAGGACCTGCTCACGGTCCGCGCCGGCGCGAACGCGACTCCGGGCTCGTACCAGATCAAGGTCATGGCGATGGCCTCGTCCGAGGTCAGCGTGAGCAACGGCCGCGCGGCGAAGGACGATCCGGTCTTCGGCGACGGCACGTTCTTCTTGAACGTCAACGGCGTGGACCACCCGATCGACATCGGCGCGGGCACGGGCTACGCGAGCACGCTCGACGGCATCGCGCAGGCGATCCGCGACCAGGACCTCGACGTCACGGCCGAAGTCGTCGACACGGGCCAGACCGGCGCGCAGCGCTACCAGCTCGTGCTGCGCAGCACCGTGGTGGGCTCGGAAGGCGCGTTCTCGCTGTCGCTCGACAGCGGCAACGCCGCGCTCGACGCGCTCGTCACCGAGATCAACACGAACGAGCGCGCGCCCGGCCAGGACGCGCACCTGGTCTACAACGGCGTCGACGTCTACCGCTCGTCCAACTCCGTCACGGACTTGATCCCCGGCGTCACGCTGGACCTGAAGGACACCGACCTGGTCAACCCCGTCACGGTCACCGTGACGACGGACGCCGAGGAGACGAGCAAGAAGGTCAAGGAGTTCGTCGACGCCTACAACAAGGTCGTCGAGTTCGTCGAGAAGCAGAACGAGCTCGGCGAGAACGGCTCGGCCAAGAACCCGTTGTTCGGCGACGGCACGCTGCGCTCGATCCGTTCGTCGCTGCGCACGATCGTCGGCGGCTCGGTCGCCACCGGCAACACGGCGATCTCCATGCTGGCCACGGCGGGCATCACGTCCGATCGCAACGGCACGCTGACGTTCAACCAATCGAAGTTCGAGGAGAAGCTCGGCGAGGACGAACAAGCCGTCGCGAGCCTCTTCTCCGCGACCGATGTCGGCATCGCTGCGCGCATGACGACGCAGATCGAGTCCTACACGAGCAGCGTCGACGGACTCATCAAGACGCGTCAGGACGGCTTCGACCGGATGATCAAGGACGCGCAACGCCGCATCGACCAAGGCGAAGCTCGCCTCGTGCGCTTCGAGCAAAACCTCG
This sequence comes from uncultured Singulisphaera sp., assembly GCA_964514315.1. GTDB lineage: Bacteria > Planctomycetota > UBA1135 > UBA1135 > UBA2386 > SXPK01. The sequence goes on from CAZEQF010000039.1 coordinate 15,333, forward strand.
AACAGCGCTTCGCGAATCTCGAGACGCAGATCGCGCGTCTCCAGGGCCAGGGCAGCGCGCTGCAGGGATTCCCCTCCGCGCGTCGCTGAACCACAGAAACCAACCCCCAGACCACAAAGCCATGAGCTACGCACACGCAGCAGCCGCCTACCAGCGCAACGCAGTCCTGACCGCTTCCCCCGAGAAGATCGTCAAGATGCTCTACGACGGCGCGATCAAGAACCTCGAACGCTGCCGCGAGTCGCTGTCCGACCCCGTCACCGCGCGCTCGCCCGAAGTCAGCGCGAGCATCGGCAAGGCGCTCGGCATCGTCGGCGAATTGCGCGCGAGCCTCGACATGGCCGTCGGCGGCAAGATCGCGCAGGACCTCGATCGCCTCTACGAGTTCAGCATCGACCAGATCACGCAGTCGAACAGCACGCGCACGACCGCGGGCGTCGGCAACGCGCTGCGCGTCCTGCGCACGCTGAAGGAAGGCTGGGATGTCGCAATCCCCGGCTGATCGCGACGCCGCAAAGGCGCCGACCACGGCAACCGAGGTCTTCCTCGCGCTCGAACGCGCCTACGACCAGGCGCTGCAAGCGTCGATGTCCGGCGACCTCGAGACGTGCGCCGACCTGCTCACCGCGTGCGACGTCCTGCTCGAACGCGCGCAGGACACGTTGCGCGACGAGACCACCGAGGACGCGCGCCAGTCCGCGCTGTCCGCACACGCGCGCCTGACTTCGATCCTCATGTCGCAACGCAACGAATGCGCCAGCGACATGGCGCGCGTGCAGTTGGGCAAGAAGGCGCTGCAGGGCTACGCCGGCGAACGCACGCTGGGTTCGCGCGTCGAGTCGCGGGCGTAGCGCCTAGGCGCGCGACCGGCGGACAACAGCGTCCGCGCAGGATCGGGGACGAACTCGACAGCTCGACGGCCCGCAGACTCCATGCGCCCTGGCATGCGATCCGGATGCGCCCCAGGAAGACGCAGACACAGAGGGCAACTCGTGCGGCCATTCGGCTGTCCTGTTCGCCTAGAGGCTCCGACGACCACTCCCCTGGTGATCCGAGCAGCCCTTCGTGCTGCTCGCGCGAGGGCCGTGGCGACTCATCCATGTCGGGGCGACACGAGTTGTCGTGACCAGCGTCGCACGAAGCGCACGCGACAGCGCGCCCCATGACGAATCGGTTCCGTCCGACATCGTCGTCCGCGCCCTGGACGACTCGCCGAATGCAAACGGCGACAGACCATCGCCGCCCGCGGACTCCCCGCATGGGATGTCGAGGTCGCGCGCTCGGCCGATTGCGGCAACTCGAGCAAGAAAGGAACTCGGGCCGGTGGCGTCACGGCTGGATCCCGTTGCCCGCGCGCGAGCATCCAACTCGCACCACTCCAGCAACTCCAACGCGCCGACGCGCACACCGCGCGCCGGCGACTTGTTCCGACGAAGCGCTCGCGCGCATGCGCGCGCGAACAACTCAGCCGAGCGTCTGCAGGTTGTAGTTCGCGTCGACGTCGTTGGCGTCGATCTGCAGCGCCTTCTGGAAGCAGACCTTGGCGTCCGCGTTGCGGCCCATCTTCCAC